>NZ_LT670846.1:0-341955 GCF_900142435.1 Thermocrinis minervae | reverse complement strand
TGTATTTTCTTGCAAAAGGTATGTACATGGGCTATATTATATACATCCCTGCAACGGGACAGGGTGAACCCCGCCAGGCCCGAAAGGGAGCAACGGTAAGCCTGCCGTCCCGGGTGCAGGGAAAAGTTTTATTCACCAACGGTAACCTTCCTTTGTATCTCATAGAGTCTTAGTATCTCCGAAAGGTCCGTAGCATCCTCAGGGTTCTTGTCAGCCCTGATAAAGCCTACAGCTCTCGGGAACCTAAGGGCGTATCCTGCTGTGTGTATGGGTGATATGGTTATCTCATCGGCTAGGACAGTTATGACGTAACGTGGCTCTGTCCACACATCCGGCTCTATGGTAGACTCCACCCGTGGATGTTTTCTTTCAAGCTTTATTTCATCCAGCATATGCTTTAACTTTATCCACTCTTCTTCCGTAAAGCCGGAGCCTACCTTGGCCACAGTCTTGAAAGTGTCAGAGTCTCTATCGTATACTGCCGCGAGAACAGCTCCTATACCCAGCTTGGCACGGTTTCCTCTTCCGTAAAAGTAACCCACTATCACAAGGTCCAGGCTGTCCGAGAGCTGTCCCTTGTAGCTTCTCTTTAGCTTTATCCAGTTGAAGTTTCTTGAACCTGCTGTGTAGGGTGCGTCAAGTCTTTTGGCCATTATACCTTCAAGACCCCTTTCAATGGCCTTCTCAAAGAACTCTTCTACTTGTTTCACTTCCTCGGCTATGATCATCTCAGAGGGCTCTATCAAGCTGTTGCCGATTACCACTCCTTCAAGCCTTTTTCTCCTTTCCACGAAAGGTTTTACCGTATAATCTTCACCTTCTAAGTAAAGAAGGTCAAAGGCAAAAAGCTTCAGAGGATATTCCTCTGAGTACTTGTGCACGTCGTACTTTCTTTTCCTCTGTATGGTTATCTGGAAAGGGTAGAACTCTCCTGTGCTTTCGTTGTAAGCTATGGCCTCACCCTCAAATATGAGTTCTTCAAAGGGTAACTCAAGTACTGCAGACACCACATCGGGGAACATCTGAGTCATCCTTTCCAAATTCCTGGAGTATATCTCTACTTCTTTGCCCTTTTTGTGGATCTGAAGTCTAAACCCATCGTACTTTACCTCCAGGGCACACCTACCCAGTCTGCTTATTATCTCCGAAGGAGAGGATACCCTCTCCGCTAAGGCAGGCCTTATAGGATAGCCTACCTGTATCTTGAAGGACTCTAGAGATTGCACACCCTCTTTAAAGAGGGTGCTGGCCACAAGACCTAAATCCGAACACAGGTTGTAGGCCCTCTCTATCAGCTCCTTTAGGCTTCTTCTACCGAAGGCTAAAGCTAAAGCCTCTATGAGAGTTGCCTCTCCTATACCGAGTCTGAGCCTCCCTATAACTATCCTTACAACGTACTTAGACTCTTTGCCGCTAAGACCTCTGAGAAGATTTACTAGTCGCATTACCTTCTCCCAGGTACCCTTTGCGCTAGCTACCTGGTAAAGTTCCTGGTAGACCTGTACTACGTCTAAGCCTTTCCCTTCCCTCTGGTTTAAGTGAAGGGCTACCTCTCCAAGGTCTCCAAGTTTCTTATAAAGGTCGTTTACTTGAGATATCTTTACACCATAGGCCTTTGATGTGGCTTCAGCTGTTAACTTTTCCGAGAGACCAAACTCTAAACCCCTATACGGGGGTGCTATCTCGCCCATGAGGAGGTATATGACTTTATCCACCTCCTCGGGAAGGCAGTTTTTCAAAACTTCAGCTAGGACCTCACTCAGCTCTATCCTGCTCGTTATCCTTTCAAGCCTTTCAAAGTAATCTGCAAGCTGGGAAAACTTCATAGTTCAACCTCTTCAAGGGTTATACCTATGGCACCACGTTCTAACATCTCCTGGATGGCCTTCTCTGAGTCTCCGGGGTTTACATCAACTCCTTTTATGGCATCCAAAAGTAGGAAAGTAGTGTAACCAAGGTTAAGGCCTCCTATGACTGTGTTCTTCACGCAGTAGTCTGTAGCAACACCTCCGACGAATATCCTTTTTACTCCTCTCTCTCTTAAGAGCTGGTCTAGCACTGTTCCCTGAAAGCCAGAATAGGCATCAAAATCCCTACTTGTTCCTTTGGATACTATGAACTTGTTATCAAGGGGTATGAATAGGTCGGGATGAAACTGGGCCCCCGGTGTGTCTTGGACGCAGTGAGGAGGCCATACACCACCATGACCTTTGAAGGATATATGGTCCTCTGGATGCCAGTCTCTAGTGAAGAACACAGGCAGGCCCATAGAAGAAAAAGCCTTTATGTATTCGTTGAGCCTTGGGACTATCTTATCACCTTCAGGTACAGGAAGGGCGCCACCCGGCATAAAGTCCACCTGCATGTCTACTACTATGAGAGCATCCCTACTTGAAAGCCTTATCCGCATACTAAGACCCTCCTAATACTATAATCTCATCTTTTAGGCTTATACCTTCAATGCTCACGCTACACCTGTAAGCTTTCACCATGCCACCTTTTCTACGAAACTCCTCAAAGGCCTTGCAAAATTCAGGGTCTACAGAACAGTTGGGTGCAAAGGCAAGGGCATCCTCCCTCTGTACTATGAACACCACACAGGCAGGACGACTATCTATTAGGTATGCCAGCTCTCTTAGGTGCCTGGCTCCTCTCTTTGTTGGAGCATCTGGGAAAAGCGCCACACCGTTTACCACTAAGTTCACAGACTTTACCTCTATAAGAAGGTCATCCACCAGGAGGTCAAACCTGGAAGCGTTGACCTTTGGCTCGAAAACTACGTTTTTAGGCATCAAGCTTTCGGCATAGATCTTTGGAGCTATATGAGAGTCTATACAGACAAGAGTGCCCATGTAATCTACCAAAAGTATCTCGTAAGGGTACTTCCCCTGATGCTTCTCCTTTAGGTATACTTTGTTTCCTCTTCTGAGGAGTTCGGTAAGCCTTCCTGTGTTCCTTATGTAGGCCCTTACCTCCTCCCTATTCAGAAGAACCTTTCCTACAAACCTGTTTTCCCTCTGTAAGAAGATAGCCTCTTTTAAAGGTGGGAACTTCATGTTTAGAAAGGCCCCACCTGGCGGTGGGGCAAACAAATTAGGGGAGGGAGGGGGAGGGAGTTTATCACCTCCTCTTCTTTACAGCTATTACTTAATAATATAAATAACATTATAAACTGTCAAGGGGTTATAATTATCCCTATAGGGCGGTTAGCTCAGAGGGAGAGCGCCATCCTCACAAGATGGAGGTCGGCGGTTCGATTCCGCCACCGCCCACCACCTTAAAATATTCCCATGCAGGATTTATATACTCTCCTTCTTGAAGCCTTTGGAAAAGCAAAGTCTAGCCTACGCATAGTGTCTGCATGGGCAAGAGGGGAGATCATGGAATCCCTGCTTGACAGGGTTGAGGAGGGGGTAAGCATAGAGCTGGTGGTCAGAGCTGGAGAAGGTAAGGACCTAGAGATAACAGACCAGAGGGTTTTCAAGGCAGTAAGGAAAAAGGGGGGAAGGATATTCTTAAACCCGCGGCTACATGCCAAGTTCATACTCGTAGATGACAGCTTTGCCCTTGTAGGATCTGCAAACCTAACCTACAGGGGACTATCCACAGACGGAAACATAGAAGCTGTAGTACAGACGGAGCAGGTGAAGGAACTTATAGAACTCTACGAGGAGCTAAAGGCAGAGTCCTACGAGCTTAACCAAGATGCAAAGGCTGTAGTCCTAAAGTTGGAAAGTTTCCTAAACCTGCAGGCTTTACTCTTAGAAGAGATACAAGAGCAGACCTTTCTAAAGGCTATAACACCAGATGGCTTTATACTCCTGAAGGTAAACAGGGTGTACACACCCCCAGCCTCAAATTTAGAGAAACTCCCCACAGATCAAAAGGACTGGCTCACTTCTTACCTCTTTGCCCTCTGGCAGGAGAAGGGAAAACCCAAGTTTGCAGATGTATCCGTCTTGTTTGAGTACAGGCAGAAGAAGGAAGAAAAGGAGGGATACCTAAGCCCCAACTTTCGCATCCTTGAACCAGGTACCCAGCTTCTAAAGCTTACCGACGAAGACTCAAGGCTCTTCACCCTCAATATGTCAGGATACCCTATGGGGTTACCTGTGAAGGTGGGAACGCTGGCTGGTACCCAAAGACCCATCTACGTAGACCTGGAGAAGGTACTAAGCATGCATATGGCAGTCCTAGGAACTACAGGTTCAGGAAAGACTACCTTTGTAAGGAGACTCCTAGAAAACATGCCGCAGGATGGCCCTAAGGTGTTCCTCTTTGACCTTTACGGAGAGTATACACCAAAGCTATCTGGAATATCACTAAAACACATAGAACTCCCCTACTGTCTCATGTTTATAAGCGCTGATGAGATTAAGGATCTTCTAAAGCAGTATGGCTTTGACATACAGGAAAGATCATCGGAAGAGCGAGACTTTTATGCAAATCTGAGAAGCTTACTGAAATCAGATCTAAGATACCTCCCCTACAGGGAACTTTCCTTCAAGGATATCATGCTAAGCTCAGCCAAGGACCCGGCCATAAGGAAAGATGTGGAAGACTTTTTGAACATCCTCTCAAGGGAGGTAGGAGAAAGGGCCATAACAGACCAACCCACACTCATAAAAGCAATGCTTGAAGGCTTGTCATGCGAGGAGAAGATAGTTATCTATGACATGAAACATCTGCCAGACATCTCCACACGCACAAACGTGGTAGGACTCCTCTTGAGAGAGATCTTCATAAGAGCTTTAGAGGGTACAGAAAGGACTCTGGTAGTTCTAGAGGAATCTCACAACTTTGCACCTGAGAAGGGTGCCTTTGAAGTCCCAGCCGGAAGAGAGAACTTGGCTCAGCTCATGGTGAAGAAGATAGCCATGGAGGGAAGGAAGCTATCCCTGGGCCTTATAGCCGTAACCCAAAGGCCTGCAAATCTAAGCAAGTATGTCCTATCCCAGCTAAACACACAGGTAGTCTTTAGGTTAAACACGAAGAACGATTTGGATGCTGTGTATCCCTTCTTTGGTGAAAGAGACATGGATACGCTGAAACTTCTACCATCCCTAAGGCCAGGACTTGCCTACATCACAGGCCTTGCCGTACCCTTTGGTATGCTCGTAGAGATAGAGCTCTAAAGTTCCTTGCTGTCCAGGATTATAGTCACAGGACCCCAGTTGACTATGTGTACCTCCATCATGGCTCCGAATATACCCGTCTGCACTTCTACCAGCTTGGAAAGCTCCCTTACGAACTCCTCGTAAAGCTCTTTGGCTCTGTTTGGTTCTTCTGCCTGTTCAAAGCTCGGCCTTCTTCCCTTCTTTACGTCTGCGTATAGGGTAAACTGTGATACCACAAGTGCAGAGCCTTTAACGTCAAGCAGAGAGTATTGAAACTTCCCTCTTTCATCCTCAAATATCCTCAGGTTAACAATCTTTTGGATGAGTTTCTTCACATCTTCATCGGTGTCTCCTTTACCCACACCCAAGAGTATGTTAAGACCCTCTCCTATACGTGCCACCTCTTTCCCATCAACTAGCACCCAGGAAGCCTTAACCCTCTGAAGAACAGCTCGCATGGATGCTATTATATATAGCATGAGCGTAAGACATTTAGTAAGGCAAAGAGTGGAGGATCTCTTTAACAGGCTCGGTCTTGAAGAGGCATTGCCTGTTTATGCCCTTTACATAAAGGACGAGGATCCGGATACTATAGAAGTCTCTGAGTTTGAGCTTGAAAGCCTGGAGCCTGAGGATAAGAAAAAGCTCTTGGACAGGATAACCCGCGAGTCTTTGGAGAAGGAAGTGCTTGGTTACAAGCTTGCGGCTCTCATTACCCACGAAGGAAAGGTCTCCACAGACATGGACCTCTCCCAGGAGATACTTGAAGAGGCCATAAGGAGGATACAGACCCTCAGGGAGGAATGATAAGCCTCGTCCTCCTAGCTGCTGGGTCTGGTAGGCGTTTTGGTAGAAAGAAGCAGTTTGTACAGCTTTTAGGAAAGCCTCTCTACATGCATTCCTTGGATAGGACCTATGGTTATTTTGAGGAGATCCTCCTGGTTTTACCAGAGGAAGACATAAACAAGGTAGAAGTACCACAGGATGTGAAAAAGGTTCCAGGCGGGAACGAAAGACAGGACTCTGTTTTAAAAGCTTTACTACAGGCCAAGGGTGAGATAGTAGTAGTCCACGATTGTGCAAGGCCTCTCGCGAAATTAGAGCTCTTCCTAAAAGTATGTTCTTTGGAAGACTATGAGGGCAAAATAACGGCAGTACCTGTGAGGGATACTGTAAAGCAGGTGGCCGACAGCATGGTGATAAAGACTGTGGACAGGTCCAACCTTTGGCTCTCTCAAACACCCCAAGGTTTTAGAAGGGATATACTCCTTGAGTGTCATCTTAGGGCAAGAAAGGAAGGTTACTACGCCACAGATGATGCAGCACTCCTTGAAAGGTACGGCTACAGGGTGGGTGTGGTAGAAGGCTCTCCACTAAACTTAAAGATAACGTATCCCGAGGACATACTGCTGGCAGAGGCTATACTCTCAAGAGGACTAATATAGAGGTAGATATGAGTCCCAGCAGTACGGACCAAAGTACCATATAAGCTGGTTCTAAACTGTACAGGTAACCAAGAGCCAGAGAGCCCAAGAAAGAGAAAAGTCCAAAGGAAAAGTAGAAGATCCCATAGGCTCTACCTCTTGAACTTTCGGCGACCATGCTTGCCACAGCCGATCTCATGATAGATTCTTGGATACCAAGGCTACCACCCCAGATCAAAAGACCTAAGATAGGACTAAGATAGAGGATCACAGGGGATGCTACAGAGCTAAGCAAAGGAGCAAAAGCCACAGACTTCACACCATACTTGTCAAAGATGTAGCCAAAGAGAAGGGCAAACACAGCATCAGAAAACATAGCCAAGGAAAAGAGGACAGGTATACTCATATCAGTAAACCCTGAAGCCTTAAGGTGGTAAGAGACTATGGGAAAGGGAAGAAAACTCAAAGCGTATATGGACGAAGCGGCAAGGTACTGTAGAAAATCACCGCTTAGTGAAACATTTTTAACCCCATCCTTTGAACTAACCCTCTCTACCTCTTCCTCAGGGTATACCCTCTTTATCCACGCAAGTAGGAGCATGGCTAAAGACGCTGGGATAAATAGAGATACAAAGGCCAGCTGATAACCAAAGCCAAGCATGAGAGCAACGTACAAGGGTCCCAAGATGGCACCTACCTGGTCCATAAACTCGTGAAGCCCAAAACCCTTTCCATGTCCTACCTTCTGGGTTATAAAGGAAAGAAGCACGTCCCTAGGCGGTGTCCTTACAGCCTTACCAAACCTCTCTAAGGACATAAGTAATGCTACAACTTTCCAGTTTTTTGTAAGACCTATTAAGGGAACCGAAAAGAGGTTTACGGCATACCCAAGTATGGTTAAAAACCAATAGGCTTTTAATTTGTCCGCTATGTGTCCTGAGACGAGCCTGAGAAAGTACCCAAGGAATTCAGAAATTCCAGATACAAACCCTACAACAACCGCGCTAGCACCAAGGGTAAAAAGGTAAGGTCCTATTATAGATTTGGCACCTTCGTAGGTAAAGTCCGAAATAAGACTGACCAAGCCAAAGAGGATTATCAGCTTGTAAGAGCCCTTACCCTTCACTTACCTGTATTATACGTCATCAGGGTTAACTTACAGATCTGTAAGTATATTACAGATAAGACAGTTCTTGAAAAAATTTATGTACTGCTTAAAATGAACAAAAAAAGGAGGTTGTGTCATGGCAAGGCTTGTAAAGCTTACAGAAAAAGGCCCTTACAAGCTTGAGGTAAACGGGGAGACATACTACATATGCCAGTGTGGGCTTTCTAACAAAAAGCCCTTCTGCGATGGGTCCCACAAGAGGACAAGGGATGAGGAGGATGGGAAGCTGTACATATACGATGAGAACTCCAGGGTGGAGATAAAACTGTAGGAGGTCATACGCGATGAACAGAATAAATCTTCCTAGTTTTATCTTCGCCAGCCAGATGGGCGGTTATGCCATGGTCCTCCTTGACGAAGTCTACGCCAAGTGGTTTGGGCTCTTTGGCCTCTTCCCAGGCATAAAAAACCCAGCCTGGTTTATCCATCACCAGATAGACGCCACCCTCTTTGCCATACCCTTGGTACTTCCCTACGTGTGGAACAGGCTACCCGGTTCCGGTCTAGTGAAGGGGCTCATATACGGAGTGATATGGCACATATTCGTCGTAGTAGTGTCCATAATAGGCTCAGTTGGTGGAGCGGAGTGGTTTAAAAACCCTATACCTATGAACGTTCAGGTATCCACCTTTATACTTCACCTTGTCTGGGGAGGACTGACAGGCCTTCTTTACGAACCTCCAGAAAGAAAGTAAGGATATCTTTTGAAAGGTTGTAAGGATGCGCACCTGTTAGGTGGATAGACTTTAAGAAAGATCCGTGTGGATGTGCTACTATGGACAGGCGCGCCTTTTTGAAGGTTTCTACTGTGTCTTTGGCCTTCGCAGGTTTCTGCCCATACTTCTCTTTTGGCTCCAAGTTCAACCCTGGTGAACCAACCAAGTTTGCGAGAGTGGATTTCCTAGTAGAGTTTTGGGACAGGAGGATAAACATAAACAGATTACCTCCTACAAACGCAAGCATACCTAGGGATGTAGAACTCTTCTTAAGACCTACGAAACACGTGCAGACAGACGGCATAGTACGGGAGTACGCCCTACGGATAACTAAAGGTGCAAGGACAGATCTTGAGAAGGCTAGAGCTATATACGACTGGATAGTGGAAAACACCTTCAGGGACCCGATTTTGTTGGACTTGTAAGAGCTTGTGGTATACCTGCACGGGAGGTCTTTGGCATAAGGGTGATGCCTTCCACCATATCCTCTGGTATATCTGCAGTAACATCCGATGCCACTAAAGCTCAGCATTGTCAAGCTTTCCTTTGAACACTCCAGATACTTGGTTTCGCAGCTGCAACACTGATGCAACACTGCAACACCCTAACCATCTTCAAAAACTTGAAGGACAAACACCTTTCGTTTGGCACGATTTTTGCAAACATCGTCTAATAGAAACCTTCAAGGAGGTGCAAAAGATGGCAACGCTCAGCAAGTTAAAGGAGCTCATGTCTATACCTGGAGCTGTGGCCGCCGGAGAGTTTTCGGATGACGGTAGGCTTTTGGCCTACTATGGAAACATAGATGAAAAGTCTGCCGAGATAGCTGCCATGATGTGTGCAGCTAACAAGCTTATGGGCAACATGCAGGCAAAGGGATGGTCTGCGTACACGGGTCAGGGAGGTTTTTACCCAGTTTGTGGCTTTGCTGTTGCGGGTGGTAAGTACGCAGCATGCATAATGGGCAACGTAGGTGTCTTTGTAGAGCTAGACAAGGCAGACTTTGACAAGATATTTGAAGTGCTTTCTAAGTACATCTAAAAGGAGGTTTTAGCCATGGCAGACCTTGACAGACTGATGAAAATAAAAGGCGTTTGGGCTGCTGGTGAGTTTACAGATGACGGTAAGTTAGTAGCTTACAAGGGCAACATCTCCGAAGAACATGCAGCTATGGCTGCTGAGATGTGCGCAGCCAACAGTATGATGGCCAAGATGCAGTGTGACGGGTACACAGCTTTCTCCGGCCAAGAGTGGACGCCCCTAATAGGTTGGGCTCTTACAGGTCCCAAGTACTCAGTTTGCGTAGTTGGTAACGTGGGTGTGTTTGTAAACAACGACGAGGTTTCCTTCAACGAGGTGTTTAAGGTCCTAAGGGAAGTAGCAGGCAAGTAAAAAGTAATGGGCGGGAGATAAGGAACTCCCGCCACCTTTTTGATGATTAGGAGGTTCCAATGTACACCTTTTTATCTGAGGATTGGATAAAAGCCTATGCGGAACTCTGGAACCAAAACGAAAAGCTAAAGTCAGAGTTAAAAGACTTTAGTGCGCGTATAAAGTACTACATAGACGGGAAACCCGAAGATGCTGTAGAACTCACAGTGGAAAAAGGCGTGGCTGTAAGTGCTGGAAAGGCTACGGGTGGCACCTACGACTTTGAACTTTGGGCTTCACCGGAAAACTGGAAAAAGCTGGCAACTGGAGAGATGGGACCCAGAGCTGCCATGCTGACCAAAAGGTTAAAGTTTAAGGGGTCTATGATAACTGCCATGAGGTACATGTCTGCCTTTGAAGAAAGTCTTAGGATGATGTCACGCGTCCCTACCATCTGGGACCATATTTAAATCCATGGAGGGGAACATTCTAGAAGGGCTCTTCGACGGTGTACTCATAATAAACAGGGAAAGGAGGATAGTTTACGCCAACCAAAGTGCCAAAAGGCTGTTGGGAGTGGAGGAGGGTCAGGAGTGTAGAGGTCTATTCTCCATATGCTCCTCCTGTCCTATGGAAATACTGGAGGATACTGGGGGAGTTCAGGTTTATGACGTTACTACAGCCAAGGGTTCTCATGTGTGTTGGAGTATGAGCCCACATCATGAGGGAGTCATAGAGATCTTTAGGGACGTGAGCAGGGTAATAAGCTACATGGAGGAAGTTCGCAGACAAAAAGAGTTCGTACAGGTTGTGTTAGACTCCCTTGTGGAAGGTGTGCTCATACTAAACCTTGAAGGCAGGATAGTAGACCACAACCAGAGGGCTAAAGATGTCCTCTGTAGGGAGTTTACAGAGATAAGAGGTATGCATATAAGCGATGTAATAAGGCTATCCATGGATGACCTACCACCCATAGGCGAAAGAGTGGATGTCTACATAGATACGCCGTGTGGTAGACGGAAGGCATCTGTCTTAGTGTCGAAGCTAAAAGAGGGTGAGGGTTACGTAGTATCCTTCTACCTTGTACCCGAACTCTTACTGCCTGAGGGAGAAGGTCCCACCTTTGTATCAAAAAGCCCCAAGTTCTTAAACGTCCTGGAGAAGGTAAAGCTTGTAGCAGAGCTAGATGTAAACGTACTCATAACAGGAGAGACGGGTGTAGGGAAGGAAGTCATAGCCAGGCTGATACACCAGCTTAGCCCTAGAAGAGACAAACCTATGGTTACCATAAACCTGCCGAGCATACCAAAGGATCTAGTAGAGGCCGAACTCTTCGGTTATGAGAAGGGAGCCTTTACGGGAGCTGTCCAATCACGAGAAGGATTCTTTGAGCTTGCTCACAAGGGTACGCTTTTCCTGGATGAGGTCACAGAAATCCCTGTGGAAGTACAGGCCAAGCTACTGAGAGCCGTAGAGCATAAGAGCTTTTTCAGAGTAGGAGGGAGAAAAGAAATACGGGTGGATGTAAGAATCATAGCTGCAACAAGCGCAGACATAAACAAGTTAATAGAGGAAGGAAAGTTCAGAAGAGATCTCTATTATAGGTTAAACGTCTTTTCCATACACATACCACCACTTAGAGAGAGGAAAGAAGACATACCCCACTTGGTCAATCACTTTATAACCAAGTATTCAAAGCTTCACAATAGGAAGATAAAGGGTGTATCTCCTGCAGTCATGAAAAGATTCCTAGAGTATGATTGGCCTGGCAACATAAGGGAGCTTGAAAATGCCATAGAACATGCCATAGTGGTCTGCAGCGGCACCATGATCAAGGAAGAAGACCTTCCAGATAGTATAAGGTTCTCAGGCCTCTTTGACAAACATCGGGAACCATACAATGATGAAAGGGAAAGGATCATAGAAGCTTTAAGACAGGCTGGTGGTAACAAGACGCTAGCCTCTAAGCTTCTCGGTATGCACAGGACCACCTTCTGGAGAAAGCTAAAGGAGTATGGACTAACTTAGTCTATAATAGCTTCATGGACCTTATAAGCTTCCTTCAGAAGGGAGGTGTCTCCGTTTACATCCTGCTAATCTTATCCATAGTATCCTGGGCCGTCATAGTAGAGAGGCTTTTAAACCTTCGTAAGGGAAAGTTTTTACCCAAAGGCATACAGGAGGTGAGCACCTTAGTAGCAAGGGGAGACTTGGAGGCAGCAATAAAGCTACTCTCCCTTGATCTTTCAGAAGGAGCAAAGATACTACAGAGCCTCCTTGAAAAGTACAAGGAAGGCAAGGACAGAGAGCTACTACTCAAGAATTTGGAATTTGAACTGTCTTTGCTAGTGCCTAAGCTCGAGAGAAACATCCCTCTTCTTTCGGCTATAGCAAGTCTTTCGCCCTTAGTAGGTCTTCTGGGAACCATAATAGGACTTATAAAAGTCTTCTCTGCCTTCTCTGCAGCAGAGATGAATCAAGGGCTCAACCTCCTGTCCATGGGTATAAGTGAAGCCCTTATATCGGCAGCGACAGGTCTGACCGTGGCCATACCATCGTTACTCGCCTACTGGCTTTTCAAGATATACGCCAACAGCATACTGGATGAATTAGAAGGGCAGATAGTCCAGGTGTTGAGGGTGTTGAAGTGAGAAGAAGAAGGCTTTCCTATGAGGAAAGAGCTTACATAGACGTAGTTCCTCTGGTAGACACCCTCCTGGCTGTCTTTCTGTTTTTGGCCATACTTGCCTTCCAGTCTCCCATGGTCTTTTTGGCAATAAAGCTGCCCTTTTCAAAAGAAGCACAAAAGCAAGAGCTTACAAAAGTCCTAAGACTTGAAGTACTAAAGGACGGCACGTACAGGTACCAGGGGAACAGTATATCCTTGGATGGAATAGACAGCCTTCTTTCTAGTTCACCGGCGGACACGGTGGTGATAGAGGCGGACCAGGACGTGGAGTACAAACATGTGGTAGCACTCATAGACGTTTTGAAGAAACACCAGGTGCAGAATCTGCTACTAGCCTCAAGAAAGCTTCAATGATATTTTTGGTAAAAAAGCTTCTATCCTTTTGGATGTTTCCTCCTGGTGTGTTTATCCTTCTGCTCCTATTCCTCTCCTACAGACTAAGGAAAGATAGGCTCTCATACTTTTTAAGCATTAGCTTGGCTCTATCTCTGTATCTTCTGTCCACAGAACCTGTTAAGGACCTTCTTCTCACACCTCTAGAGAGAAGTTATCCAGTACCTGAGAAAGTGGAAGCCGACGCTATAGTGGTCCTGGGAGGGGGATCTTATAGCACTGGAATACTCAAAGAAGACTCTATGAAGAGGGTCCTTGCTGCCTTTGTACTACACAAAAGAACAAACCTTCCCCTAATACTCTCTGGTGGCTCAGCCGTTGGCAACCTGCCCGAAGCAGACATAATGAAATCCTTCCTCGTGGAGCTTGGAATAGACAAAAGGAAGATAATCACAGACGTGCAAAGCAGGGACACGGAGCAGAATGCAAAGATGATAAAGGAGATATGCGAGAAGATGGGCTACAAGAAGGTTGTCCTTGTAACCTCGGCCTACCACATGAAGAGAGCCGTCAAGGAATTCCAAAGAGAAGGCCTCGAAGTGGTACCCTACCCCACAGATTTTAAGAGGGACCTAAAGTACAACTTCTTCAGCTTTATGCCCAAAATGGGTGTTCTTTACGACTCTTACAAAGCAATAAGGGAGTATGTGGCCCTTTTGTTCTATGACCTCTCCTTGCCATAAGTTTGTTGGTTTCCTGACCTTCCAAACTTCTCGTACACCAGAGGTAGCACTATCAGGGTAAGTATCGTGGATGTGAATATGCCACCTACCACGACGACGGCCAGAGGTTTCTGCATCTCGGAACCCACACCCCTGGAAAGAAGCATAGGAACTATACCTATGGAAGCGGCGCTTGCAGTTATCAGTATAGGCCTTAACCTCCTCAAAGCTCCTAGGAAGACAGCCTCTTTTACATCCATACCTTCATCCACTAAGCTCCTTATGTAGGAGACTAACACCACACCGTTGAGGGTTGCTATACCAAAGACAGCTATAAAGCCTATGGCAGCAGGTAGGGAAAGGTTGTAGCCAGACAGATAAAGGGCAAAAACTCCTCCTACTGTGGCGAAGGGAACGTTTAGCATAACGATCAATGCATCTCTAACGGATCGGTAGTTCATAAGGAGAAGGAAGAATATTAAGACCACAGTTATGGGCACCACAACGGCTAGCTTTTTCATAGCCCTCTGCTGGTTTTCAAACTGTCCACCAAAGGTTATAAAGTACCCCTGTGGTAGCTTTATCTCCTTGGCTATTTTCTCTTGGACCTCCTTCACGAAAGAGCCAAGGTCTCTACCACTTACATCCGACTGTACTAATGCAAACCTCATGCCGTTTTCCCTTCTTATCTTCAAAAAGCCCTCCGCCATCTCAACTCTTGCCACATCCGAAAGTCTTACTATGCTTGAGTCCTTCAAAAGCAAGGGCAAGTTCTCAATACTCTTAGGGTCCTTATCTTTAAGGCTTAGGTATATGGGAAAGAGGATAGAATCTTCTTGCAGATAGCCTACCTCCTTACCACCAAGGGCATAGGAAACAAGGTTCATAAGGTCAGCCGTGGTAAGGTCATACCTTTGTAGCTTTTCCATGTCTGGTACTATCCTGAGTTGAAGTTTCCCGCTCTGGGCTTCTGTCTCCACATCAACGGCACCTTTTATACCTTTGATGATCTCCTCCACCCTGTATGCTATCTGGTTTATCTCCTTCAGATCATCCCCGAACACCTTCACGGCAAGTGTGGACTTCACGCCTGATAGAAGCTCATCTATCCTCATCTGTATGGGTTGGGTAAAGCTAAACTCCACACCTGGAATTCCCTCCAATCCTTTCCTAAGGATCTGCTCGAACTCTTCCCTGCTTTTGAAGTTCTTCCACTCTTCGGCAGGCTTTAGGATTATAAAGGTCTCTATGTAGCTCACGTCCTCCGGCTCGCCCACCTCAGCCCTTCCTATGTTGGAAAAGGTCCTCACCACCTCAGGATACTTTAAGGCTGTCTCCTCTACCACCTTCGCTACTCTTTTTGCTTCCTCAAGGGTCACGTTAGGGTTGAGGAAGGACTTTACCAGAAGGGCTCCCTCCTCCAGCTGCGGTGTAAACTCAGTACCTATCCTGGAAAGCAGCAAAAGGCTCGAGAGGAAGAGAAACACCACTGAAACAAGGATGTACTTCCTGTAAGCGAAGGCTCTGTTTAACAGCCTAAGGTAGGCATCTCTTAGCTTTGCGAAAAGAAGGCTCTCCTCCTTTCCTGACTTCAGTAGGTAGAAGGAGAGCACGGGCATGAAGAGAAAGGCCACTAAGAGGGAAGATATTAGAGCAAATATTATGGTCAGGGCCAGAGGTTTGTAGTACTTTCCTTCTACCGACTCAAAGGAAAAGATGGGCAAGAAGACGGTGACTATAATGCCCACGGCGAAAGCTACAGGCCTTACAACCTCCCTAAGGGATTCTAGTATCACCGTATGCTTTGGCTTGTCTGGTCTCTCTGAGAGATGTTTAAAGATGTTCTCCACTACTACCACACTTGCGTCCGCAAAGAGACCTATACCTATGGTGAGTCCACCAAAGGACATAAGGTTTCCAGAGATGTTAGCGTGCTCCATTAAGATGAAGGAAAGGGTAAGGGTAAGGGGTATGGAAAGGGCTATGAGTATGGCCGTCCTCACGTTCCATAGATAAAGACTTACTACCCCTATCACCAAAAGTACGCCTTCCAGAAGGGCCTTCTCTATGGTCTGGAGGGCTTTTTGGGTTAAGTAAGATTGGTCATAGAGTATATCCACCTTTACTCCATCTGGCAGTATGCTTTGAACTTCTTTAAGCCTTTGTTTGAGAGCTTCAACTAGCTCCATGGTGTTTACGTTTATACGCTTTAGGACTATGTTCCCCTGGACCTCTTGACCGTTGTAAGTGAAAGCTCCCCTCCTGTTGGGAAGCTCAGAAGGGTAAACGTCGGCCACCTGGCCGAGTGTTATGCTGTAACCCTCTCCTTTCTTGACAGGTATGTTCTTTATGTCCTCTAGACTTCTTACCCTGCCTATACCCCTCACTACTAGGTCACCCTCAGGACCTGTAGTAAAACCACCCCCAGCCGTCTGATTGTACTCCTCAAGGGCCTTTATAACATCCTCAAAGGTTACGCCAAGCAGTAGCATTTTCTCTGGGTCTAAAGAGACTCTATAGGCCTTTTCGGGACCCCATTGAGATATGTCCTCCACACCATCTACCGATGTAAGCATAGGCTTGACCTTCCAGATTTGTAGGGTCTTTAGGTCCTCTAAGGTGTAGTTTCCTTTTTGATCTACAAGAGCATAAAAGAGAACGTTTCCCAAACCTGAGGTGTTTGGACCCATGCGTGGCGTGTACCCTGATGGCAGCTTGCCCTGTACCTCTGAAAGCTTCTGAGATACCAAGTTCCTGGCCTGGTAGACATCTGTGCCATCTTTGAAGAAGACGGTAACGTAAGAAAGACCAGGAAGGCTTATGGACCTGACAAGCTGAGCGTCCCTTATGCCCGAGAGGGAGGACTCTATAGGTCTTGTCACGAGCACTTCCGTTTCCTCGGCAGAAAGTCCTGGCGTTTCCGTGTAGACGACTACCTGAACGGGTGTTGGGTCTGGAAAGGTATCCACTGGAAGCCTTAGGAAGCTGTAAACTCCGTAGGCAGATAAAAGGATCATAAGCACAAGTATGAAGAACCTGTAAGAGATTATTGCACTCATCTTCCCAGCACTGACCTTAAGAACACCAGGCCGCTCATGGCCACTCTATCTCCTTCCTTGAGCGGTCCCTCAACGAGCGTCTTGCCCTTAACTTCCTTAATAGGTCTTACCTCAACGAGCTTAAAGCCTTCTGGAACTTCAACAAACAGGTAACTTTTACCCTCTATCCTTTGTACAGCCTCAGAAGGCACCAAGAAACCCTTCACCTGACCCACCACTACGACAAGGTCTACCATACCACCTGGCTTAAGGATGCTTTTCTTCTGTTCCACTAGAGCCCTTATGGGAACCCTTTTTATCTTCTGATCCACGTACCCACCCACGTAATCCACAATCCCCTCCAATTTAGTACCCTCAACTACCACGTAAGCCTTCATACCCTTTCTTATACTCCTCGAGATCTCATAAGGAGCGTAGCCAAAGACCCATACCTTCCTGTTGGACACTATCAGGAACATACGTTTAGACAAGTCTACAGAAGATCCCTTCCTTACTTCCTGCTTTACCACGTATCCCTCTGTTGGTGCTCTGACCACGAGATTATCTCCTTTCACCTCGCCAAAGGATCTCAAAGATTCCATAAGAGCCCTGTATTCACCCTTTGCTCGGTCGTACTCCACTTTGGCCGAGTAATAGCGTGCATAAGGTATTACCTCTTCCTTAAAGAGGAGCTCTTCCCTCTTTAGGGTTTCCTCTGCTGTCTTTAGCCTCACCTCGGCCATCCTCAGCTGGCTTCTTAGCTCTGCTACCTGCGGTGAGTATACCAAGGCCAAAGGTTGTCCCTTTTTCACGTAATCACCCTCTTTGACATAGACCTCCCTCACTATACCTCCTACGGGTGGATAGACTTCCGATGATTCTGGTAGATACTCTTTGGCCTCTGCGGGAAGCTTTATTTCGTATTGCTCTGTACTCAGCCTAAGCTCGTAGGTTTGGATGCCAAGTCTTTTTAATTGCTGTTTGTCAACCTTTACAACCTGGGGAAAGGCAAAGGCTACCAGCCATAACAAAAGCATCAACGCCATAAAACTACCCCCGCCTTCAGAAGCTCACCAAAAGCCTGATGGTACCTAAGGTAAAGCTCAAGCCTTCTCGAAAGAAGCTCGTAGTATCTTCTCTTTACTTCAGAGAGTTCAAGGAGGGTTATAACCTTTAGCCTGTAGCTCTTGAGAGCCAGGGCAAGTTCTTTCTGTGCCTCTGGTACGAGGTTATTCTCAAGCTGGTCTATCTGTCTCTTGAGCTCTGAACATATCTCCAGCTGAGAACCTGTAAGGGCCTTTAGCCTCAGCTCCTCTGTCTCACTCTGCCTTGTCAGAATCTCCCTTTGAGAGAGCCTTTGGATTATCTCCAACTCACGACTGTAGAAAAGGGGAAGCTCCACGCTTAGACCTACCCTGACCCCATAGCTTCTGTCTGAAACCTTTTCTGTCAAAGCTTCCAGGGACCACTTGGGTTTTGAAAGGATTCTCTCTATGACTAGTCTCTGTCCCTCAGACTCTATGGAGCTTTTGTAGACCTTCAAAACTGGTACATCCTCTAAGTTTCTAAGTTTTATCTCTGGTAGGCTAAAGAAGTCTCCATCTACAGAATCGACAGGTCTGCCCGTAAAGTAAGATAGCTCTACAAGAGCTGCGGCATACTCCTTCTTTGCTAGGTCAAGATCCCACTGAGCCATCTTCATCTCCCTTTCTGCTCTAAAGAGGTCTAGCTTTGTAGTCTCTCCAAGATCGTAAGTCCTCTTCACAAAACTGTAGACCTCCGAGCTTAGCTTTAGGCTCTCCTCAAGCACACGTATCCTCTCTCTAAGGTATAGGGCATGCATAAAAGCCCTGTAGAGTTCCCCCCTAAGGCTTACCCTCTGGCTCTCTATCCTCCAGGTGAGAATGTTCTCTTCTAACTCAGACAGCTTCACATAGCCTTTCCTGATGGAAGGAGGTGCTATAGGCTGAGAATAGGAGAAGTTGTACACAGGAGACTTGGTATAACTTTCGGTTGAGGTTCCAAAGTTTCCAAGCTGGAAACTTACCGTAGGGTTTAGGTAAGACCTGTAGGTCAAGGGTAAAGCCCTTATAACTTTCCTCTCCTCCTCGAGGGATTTTAGGGTGGGATGCTCCTCCAGAAGATCCATGGCCTGCCTTATGTCCATCCCAAAGGAAAGACAGACGAGCACAAGCAGGAGAAGCATTGAGTAGGAAATTATAAAGACATAGTTTAACGGTAGATTAACAGTATGATAGTAATCATTTACTAACTCAGGTATGAAGAATACTTTGTTTGGTAAGATCAGCGGAAGGTGTTTCTTCGGAGTTAAGAAGGGAGAGCTTTTTGGCTTTATGCCGATGGGTGATGCACTCATGTGTAAGAGTTTTAACATAGTCAACAATCACGACCCACTGCCTTTATTTCCCATTTCCGTAGGGTGGCGTTACGAAGAGTGGGGCGGAACCTACTGGAAGGTGCTCATAAACAATATAGGAGGGTAAAGATGAGAAGGTTTTGGGTGTTTCTTGCGGCTGTTAGCCTGGCAGGAGCTGTAGAGCATACCCAAGAGTCGGACATGACCTTCAGACAGGTGATGCAGCTTGTAAACCAGGCAACCATAAGCATACTCCAGGGTTTTCTGTTTAACAACGACTACCTTATAATTAGCGGTGCTCAGCAGATAGTGCACCATCCTATGCCGAAGGGCGGTCCAATCAGGTACATAGACCCCTCAAGAAGAGAGGAGTTTATAAAGGCTATGCCTACCTTTGAAGAGCAAGTACACGGTAGCGCAGAGAGGTTGGTTAAGTTTATAAGGGAGGGCAGAAGAGAAGAAGCTTACGAAGAGTATATGAAGATGGTAAGGGGGTGTATGGCATGTCATCAGATGTTCAGAGACTTTGGTAAGCACTGAAAGATGTGATAGACCCCCATACGAGCATAGACATGGTGAACATAAGACCATGAAGCTTGACGTCAGGGGCCTTGAGCCTCCCCAGCCTATGATCAAGATAGCTCAGGCTTTAGAGAGCCTAAAGGAGGGTGAGGTTCTGGAAGTTTTAGGCTCAAGACCCTTTACCCATCTCCTACCAAGGCTCAAAGAGCTTGGCTTTGACTACGAGCTTATTCAAACGCAAGATGGATATCTACTGAAAATATGGAGATCTGGCCAAGAGGTTAAAGAAAAGGAACCAGAGAAGTTTACCATAGATGAAAACACCAACGTAGGACAGCTCCTAAAGAGGTACCCTCAGGCCCTGGAGATACTCATAAGGTACGGCTTTACACCCTTGAAGAATCCCCTCCTGCGTAAGATACTACCCCACACGGTTACATTGGGGCAGGCCAAAAAGATAAGAAAACTCTCCGATGAAAAGTTTCAAGCCATGCTGGAAGAGATAAGAAAACTCCAAGGATTATAAGGCCTGCAAGCTTCTCCAAGACAACACCCTTCTATATATCCTTCTCAAGCTCTTGGGCAAGGACTACGTGGGTTTTCTTGTTTTCCTCGTCTACCCTTCCTTGGTTGCTGGAACACTCTTCCAGATGTACCCAACAGTCCAAGGCACAAGGATAAGGTGGGAGTTTCTTTCATACGTGTACAGCATACTCTTCCTTGTAAACCTCGTACATTTTTTCGCATACTGGACTGTAGACATCTACATGTACCTTCTTATGAACCTCTCTTTCGTGCTCTTCCTGCTTGTAAACACCTCAAGACCAAGCGCCATAGCACTCTACTTTATCCTGGGAAGTCTTTACCAACTGCTGGCCAGCGTCTTCTTCCTTTTGGGCCTTCCCAGACTCTTGGTGGTACATACGGTAAGTGTAGGAAGCTTGCTTAACACCATAGTGGGTGCTTATTACATCTTCGTGCCCATGCTCCAGGTGGAGGAGATAAAGCATCCAAAGCTATTAAAGCTAAACCTTCTCTTGCTAAATCTATCCCTCCTGCCCTTCTTGTATGGCTGGTATACAGGTTACTTTAAGTATGTGGCCACCTTCGGACTCTTTCTGATAGCTTCCCTCTTTGTGTTGGCCTTCAACCTTTACGATAGCCTCCACCAGAGGAAGAGTCCCCTCAAAGGTCTTGATCTGTCAGTGGAGTACCTTATCCTTTCTCTCTTCCTGCTTTTCACCTTCCTAAGCTTTGGAATTCTTAGTGCAAGCAGTAAAGACTTTACCTTTGCTGCCATTCACCACGATGGGCTTCTGTATGGTTTTCTTCTTCTGCTTAGCGCCGGCGCCGTGTACCATATCATGCCCTTCTTACTTTGGTGGAAGAAGTACGCACCCCTGATGGGAAGACAAAGGGTGCCCACCCTCAAGGACATCTTCCCAGAGAGGGAGGGACGGGTATTTTTACTTTCCTACTCTTTCCTCTTTTATCTTTCCGTGATGGCCGGCTACCTTATCCCTAGTTTTGAAGCTCCTACTGAGTGTATTCACTAAGGGCTAGCTTTATCTCATGCAGGAGCTGGGCTGGGTTCCTTATGGGATAATGAAGCTTTTGGATGATCTCCTGAGCGTCTATTCCTTTTATCTTTATGTCTTTTAACTTTTCCGAAAGGATCGATGGATCTTGGATGGGATATTTGGTACCTTTGGAGTGCTTGAGTACTACATAAGCCCAGGGTATGTCAAGGGTCTTCACTATGTCCTCGGCCACTCTTTCGCAGTAGTGTATGAGCGTCTCTGCATCACCACCCTCTTTAACCATCTTGTAGGCAAGCTTTGCTATACCACCTGCCGTATGTACCTTGAGTTCTTTCTTTTCCTCACCTACAAGCTCTTCAAGCCTTTTTAGCTTTTCCAGCGCTGCCGTTGGGTCTGCCCTTAGTATGTTCCTCACTGTGTTCTTAGTAAGACCTACCTTCTGGGCTATCTCCTCTTCCGACTTTAGGTATTCATCCTTTAGAACTACCACATAGGCAGCCCTTGCTAGGCTAGGTAACCATGTAAGCGTCCTGTACTCGGTAAGCTTGTTGAGGCCACCGAGCAGGTCAATGGCTTTGAAAAAGACTCTGCTTGCTAAGTGCTCCAGTTCCTTTTGATCCATCTCGCTTGGTAAGCCACTAAGCACGACCACCATGTTAACTACCCCCTATAGGTTCTTTTATCCTAACTAGACCTGTTTCTGTAATTTCTAGGAAGTGTGTCCTTGTGTCGTGGCCCGACATTCTACAGCCGTCTATCCTGAAGAGCCTAACTATGTCTCCTACGCTCTTCTTGTAAAGCTTTGCCTTGTAAGGTGAATCCACTAGCTCCTTAGCCAAAACCATGGTTCCGTCTACTATGTGGCCTACTGCGTAACCACCTGCAGCCTCCGCTGTGAGCTCCTCGTGTCCACTTCTCTTTTGGGATACAAACAGGGCCGTTTGGTACCACTTCTTCATGAAGTTGAACAGTCTTCTCACTATGGCTCTTGCCATCATCTCCTTGTTTTCGAAGAGGCCTGTCACTGAGTCTATAACTGTGAACCTAACATGGTAGTTCTTTATCACATAGGCTAAAGTGGCAAGCAGATCCGGGACGTTTTCCCTAAGCCTTGTTGAAGAAGCAGCGTCTATGAGTATTATGTTGTCCTGGAAGTCTTCAAACTTCAAGCCCATGGCACTGGCTCTCAACTTCAGGGAGGCTACTACGAAGTTGGCGGGAGACTCTACGGTGATGAAGGCCACCTTCTGTCCCCTACTGGCCTGGTAGACAGAGAACTGTTCTACCATGAGAGACTTTCCAGTGTCGGAAACCCCCGTTATGTTTAGAACCGAGTAGGCTGGTATACCGTTCAGAGACTTCTTGACCAGCTTTCCGTTTTCTTCCTTGACTATGAAGAAAAGGTCATCCAACCCTTCTACACCCGTGGGTACCCCGTATATCTCGGGAGCTTTCTTAAGCGCTTCGGAACCTGTGTAAACAGCGGACAGATCAGGTTCTGGCTTTTCGTGCTGTCCTTCCTCCAGCTCCTCCTTGTAATGCTTTTCTCTATGCTCCATACATCAAATTTTAGGACGTATCAGTATCTTTGTAAACCACCTTTCCCTGAAGGATGGTGAGCATTACCTTTCCCTTTAGTACCTTTCCCCACAGTGGTGTATTCCTTGACTTGGAAAGGTTTGTTTCCTCCGAAAGTACCCATTCCTTCTTTGGATCAAATAGTATCACATCGGCTACGGCACCAGGCTTTAGAGTTCCACATCCCAAACCTATAAGCTGAGCAGGCTTATAAGACATAAGCTCTACCATTTTGCTGAGGCTTATGTGTCCTTCATCAACGAGTTTGAGCATCATAGGAAGAGCTAGCTGTAGGCCTATCATGCCTGGCATGGCTTTCTCTATAAGTCCCTTTTCCCAGCTTGCGTGGGGTGCATGGTCCGTGGCCACACAGTCTATGGTCCCATCCTTAAGAGCTTCAATAAGAGCTCTTCTGTCTTCTTCTGTTCTGAGAGGCGGGTTTACTTTGGCGTTGGAGCCACTCTTCAAAAGCTCCTCTTGGGTAAGGGTAAGGTGGTAAGGGTTTACTTCGCACGAGACAGGAGCTCCCTTTTCTTTGAAGAACCTCACTATATCAAGGCTTAAACTTGAGGATATATGCTGTACGTGGAGCCTTCCGCCTGTCCTGTATGAGAGGATGCAATCTCTGGCCACTAGCACATCCTCCGCGGATGCTGGCCTTGAGGCAATACCTAGAAGGGAGCTTACGTAACCTTCGTCTATATGGCCATAGGCTAACCTGTCATCCTCACAGTGATTCATCACTAGAAGACCTAAGTCTCTTGAGAGCTTTAGGGTAATCTCCATGAGCCTTGAGTCCATAAGAGGACTTCCATCGTCTGTTAGTGCCACACAGCCAGCCTTCTTTAGAGCGTAAAAGTCTGTTAGATCCTTCCCTTTTCTTCCCTTGGTGATGGCACCTGCTGGAAGTATCCTGCACAGACCTACCTTCTGGGATTCACAGATCACATAGTTGACCACTTCTGGACTGTCTATGGGTGGGTTTGTGTTGGGCATACACACTATGGTGGTAAAACCACCAGCAACCGCACACATGCTTACCGTACGTATATCCTCCTTGTAAGTCTGGCCTGGGTCCCTGGCGTGTACGTGCAGGTCTACGAAACCAGGACAAAGGATGAGCCCCCTTGCGTCCACTATCTGAGCTTCAAACTCTATAAGGTTCTGCCCTATCTCCTTTATCCTTCCCTTCTCTATGAGAAGGTCTCCAACAACATCAAGGCTTTGGGAAGGATCTACTATCCTAGCATTCTTTATGAGTATCTTACTCATGGTTAACCAGAGTTTACGTTTTCCTTATACTTTAAAACCTCTGAAACAGCTTCGTAGGGGTTTTTCTTGTCTGTCTCCCACACAAATATACCCTCATGGCTTAGAACTGCCTTTGCCATATTACACTCTGGATGTTGTCCGCATATCACAGTAGAGGCTTTTTCTTTTTGTATTATCTTGGCTATTTGGAACTCAGAGAGGTTTTTAACCTTCTTTACCTTCTCGATTGAATCGCCCAGGAAGAGGATCTCCTTAGCCTCTGCGAAGGTCTTGCTTACGTTACCGCTCGCATCCAAAAGTACAGCTACCTTTTGCTCTACTATAGGTTCGTAATGTATGAAGACAGCCTCAAGGTTGGGAAACTTCTGCTTTAAGGCCATCTCTATCTGGTCTACTCTTTTATGTATGCTTACGGCATCGTTGCCTGTTATGGTGATGGTTATGTCTGCGAAGAGCCTACCCCCCGATGACCTGACAAACAAAGACTTTATCTCTTTAACTTCCTCAAATTCAAGGATAGTTTGCCTCATCTGCTCTAATATCTCCTCGTCCACGGAAACGTCCAGAAGTACAGACAGTTCCCTTTTGAAGATTCCTATGGCTGTGTAGAGTATGAGCAAGGAAACTCCTACAGCAAAGTACCTGTCTAGGCTGTAGCCAAGGTATGACCCTACAAGGCTCATAAGGACTAGGAAAGATCCTAGGGCATCTGTGAGCGTATGATAAGAATCGGCTATGAGCGTTGGAGAGTTGAGCTCTTTTCCAGCCTTCCTTTCCAAAAGGGAGAGTATCAAAGAGCTTGCCAAAGATAGTACTATTATGGAGATGCCTAAGGGTAGGTGGTTTCTGTCTATTTTCACCTCTTCCTCGAAAGCTCTTTTTATTATTTCGTAGGAAGCCAGTACCAAAAAGATCCCTATAACAGTCGAACCTACGTTTTCAAGCTTGTAAAGCCCATAGGGAAACCTTTGACTCTTTCTCTCAGAAAAGCGCACGCTGATGTATGCCACCAGTGAGGCAAAGGAATCAGACAGGGAGTGGATGGCCTCCCCAAGCATGGAAAGGCTACCTGTGTAAAAACCTCCTACAGCCTTTAAAAGGGATTGCATTAGGTTTAACAATAGAGAAATCAAAGCCCAATGATGTTTCTTCATCTGTTTAAGAGCTTCTTTGAACCTTGCCTTGACCTCCTTGAGATGAGTTCATCCACTATGGCCTTTATAACGTCATGCTTTCTGGCGTAGGTACAGTAGTCTGGAGCTATGAGCCTGTCTTCCTCTACCTCTCCCGTCAGCCTGTGTATCACCACATGCTCTGGCAACACCTCTATAAAGTCTGCCGCTCTCCTTGCGTATTCTTCAAGTGATAGAACTCTGAACTCACCCTTTAGGTACTGTTCAGCCATCTTGGTCCCTTTTATTACATGAAGGGGATGGATCTTCACACCGTCCACGGGCAGTGCGCTGATGAGCTTAGCCGTCTCCAACATATCCTCCTCGTCCTCATGGGGAAGTCCTAGTATTACATGGGCACAAACCTTTAAGTTCCTTCTCTTGGTCCTGAGTACTGCATCCACAAAGTCAGACACTCCGTGAGCCCTGTTTATGAACCTAAGCGTACTAAAGTTTGCACTCTGAAGTCCATACTCTACCCAAACCTCTAATCCCCTGTCTGCGTAGCTCTCAAGAAGGTCTAGGACCCACTCGGGAGCACAGTCTGGCCGTGTACCCACATCTATACCCACTACCTCATCAAACTCCAAAGCCGTGTCATACGCCCTCTTTAAAAACTCGTAATCTCCGTAAGTGTTGGAGTAAGACTGATAGTAGATAAAGAAGAGTATGTTTTTACCGTACCTATTCTTCGCCCTTCTTATACCTTCCTCTATCTGCGTCCTTAAAGGTACGTGAGGCTCAAGATGAGCAGGCCTTGTACCAGCAAAGCAGTAAGTACATCCTCCCCTAGCCTTTGTTCCGTCTATGTTTGGACATGTGAAGGGTAAGGCCACAGTTATCTTCTGCACTCTCTTCCCGTACTTGCCTTTAAGGTAGTCTTTCAAAGAAAAAAAAGGTGCCTGCAGGCCTATCATAGTCTTAAATTTAGTCCGTCTCTAGCTCTATCTCGCAACCTTCCTTTTCTATTACCAGCTGACAGGTGAGCCTTCTCTCCTCCTGGTACTCGCCTATGCGCCACAAGGTCTCCTCTTCAGTTTCAGAAGGCTCAGCTAGACACTCAAGTCCCTTCTTCACAGTACACACACAGACGCCGCACTGACCATCGGTGCATCCAAACTCAATCCCAGCTTTCTCTATCTCATGATGTAGCTCACCAAATCTAACACCTACAGGTATGTCAAACACCTTTCCGTTTATCTTCACCTTGGCCATAGTGGAAAATATACTAATACAGACCTCCTTCCGGGAAGAAGACTTTTATCATAAAATGTTTTATCAGGAGTGTTTCCTTCCGAGTGGTTTGAAAAAGCTAAAGGTAAGCTTCTAAACCCCCAAAGGGCCAAGGAAAGCCTCGAGGAGCTGTTAAAACGCCATCCTGACCCACAGAGCCTCATCTCCTACCTCAACGAAAGAAGGTTTATCCTCCTGCTTGAGCTTCTAGATAGGTCCGAATGTATAAGGAAGTTCCTCATCAACCACCCAGAAGACTTTCAGAACACTATCCCTGGCCTTTGGTACGTAAGGAAGAAAAAGGAGGACTACCTGAAGGAGCTTAAGAGCCTTCTTTCGGACTCCCTCAGCGACGAGAAGTTTTCAGAAAGGCTTGCTTACTATAGGCACAGGGAGCTTATGAGGTTGCTCTCAAAGGAGATCCTTGGAACTGCAAAGCTTGAGGACATCCTTCACGAGTACTCGGAGCTTCCAGACGCCATGCTTGAGTGCGCCTACGAAAGAGCCCTAAGTGAATATACGGAAAAATACGGGAAGCCCTTGGAAGAAAATGGGAAGGAGGTCACAGGATGCATAATAGCCCTAGGTAAACTGGGAAGCTACGAACTTAACTACTACTCAGACATAGACCTTATGTTCATCCACTCTTCCGACAATGGGCAAGCCGGAAAGCTAACTTTAAACGAGTTCTTCTCTAAGGTATTTCAAAAGGTCTTTACCCTCATGAACACAGTAACACCTGAGGGAAAACCCTACGAGGTGGATTTAGATCTTAGGCCCTTCGGGAGATCGGGTCCTATAAGCATGTCTGTAAGGAGTGCAGAACTCTACTACGAATCCTATGGAAGAGTGTGGGAGAGGTTTGCCCTTCTAAGAGCACGTTTCTGTGCTGGAGACAAAGAGCTGTACGAGGTGTTTGAAAGGGAGGTAAAAAACCCTTTTGTCTTTAGAAAATCCATAGACTATAAGGTCATAGAAGAAATAAAGCTCCTCAAAGCCCAGATACTTGCCCAATCAAAGAAGAGAGTTCTAAACAAGGTAGATGTCAAAACAGGTGAGGGTGGCATAAGGGAGGTAGAATTTGCCGTCCAGGCTTTGGTCCTACTCCTGGGTGGTAAAAACCCTTTCCTGAGAGAGAGCAACACCTTCAGGGCTATATGGAAGCTAAACCAGAAAGGTATATTCTCAAACGAACAGACAGTCATCCTAGAGAAGGCATACGAGTTTTTAAGGAGGCTTGAACACACAATACAGATGTTCAGGTGCACACAGACACACAGCTTTTCTCCCAACGATGTGGATGCTCTAGCTTTCCTGATGGGCCTATCAAGGGAAGAGTTTGAAAGGACATTCCGGTACTACACTTCGGAGGTAAGCAAGGTCTTTGAAGGCATAATGCCGGAAGAAAGGCCAAAGGAGCTTGATCCCATCCAGCAGGCCATCTTAACAGAAGACGAAAACCTGGCAAGGGAAGTTCTAAGCGCATACGGCTTTAAAAACCCCCTGAGAGCCTACAGCATACTGGTAAGCTACATACACGGTAAGGAAGGAGTTATACTTTCAAGCGAAGAAAAGAAGAAGTTCATAGAGCTTCTTCCGAGTCTTATAAAGAACATGTCCATGTCCACGGATCCAGACGAGACGCTCATAAACTTTGACAAGTTCTTCTCCAACCCCACAGGCAGGAAGGTAGTGCTAAGCCCAGCCAAGGAAGATGTAAACCAAAAGCTCTGCAAGGTTTTTTCCCTATCTTCATACCTTTCTAACCTGATAAGCAGGAATCCAGACCTGGTGGAAGACGTTCTTACCCTTTACCAAGACTTTCCAGAAGAGGAAAAACTCACCGAAGAGTTTGAAAAGTACAAGCAGACGCTTAATCTAAGCCCTGAGAATCTCTTCAGACGTTTCAAAAAAGTCTGGGAAGTAAGAATTGCTCTAGTGTACCTTCTTAAGAAGGACCACAGGTACAAAAAGCTTATGGACTTCTTTGCAAGCCTTACCATGCTCGCAGACTTTTTGCTTAAGAAAGCATACCAGTTTCTAGAGCTTGACGGTATACTCCTTCTATCCCTTGGAAAGTACGGTAGCGCTGAGTTAAGCATAGGTTCAGACCTTGACCTCGTCTTTGTTTCCTCTCAAGTGGACTACGAGCTTACAAAGAAGGCTCAAAACTTTGTAAGGTTCTTAACCACTCACACCTCTGAAGGCTACCTATACGATGTAGACTTTAGACTAAGACCCATGGGTACAAAGGGAGAGCTTCTGCCACCTCTTGAGTTCTACAGGGAGTACTTTAGGAACACAGCAAGAACCTGGGAAAGGCTAGCATGGACAAGGTGTAGATACGTAGTAGGGCCAGAGTATCTAAAGGAGGAGATGGAGAAGCTCCTGACGGAATTCCTCTTTGAAAAGCCTGTGGGTAAGAAGGAAAGGGAAGAGATAAAACAGATGAGACATATGCTAGAAGGTCAGGCCAAGAAGGGTAAAGACCTTATAGACCTAAAGTTCTCCCCAGGCGGGCTGCTGGATGGAGAGTTCATAATCCAGTACTACATAATCTTAGAAGGTCTAAGAGAGCCTTCTATGATAAGGGCATGTCAGAAGCTCATGGAAAAGCACAGTATACTGAAAGACGTGTACCAAAAGTACATGTTTTTGAGGCTTGTAGAAACAAGGCTTAGGCTCTCAAAGGAGAGAGCTGGCTCCGTGTTGCATAGGCAAGACCTCCAAAGACTAGCAAGTTCTCTGGGGATGGACGTAGACGAATTCTCAGAAGAGCTTTTCAACACCCTTAAAGGCATGAGAGAACTCTTTTTGGAAGTGTTCGGCTAGACGCAACATACCGACCAGTCAGTATGTTATCATATTCCAAATGTACAGGTTTTTCATAAGAAGGCCAGTCACCTCCTGGATGCTCATGTTCTCTTTTATACTTCTTGGCCTCTACTCCTACTTTAACATACCCATCGACAGACTGCCCAACGTGGACTTTCCTACGGTAACCATATCCACCACTTATAACGGTGCAGATGCGCAGACAGTAGACGCGGTAGTCACTAGACAGATCGAGGATGAGCTCGCCACCATAAGTGGGATAGAGTACATAGCCTCCTCAAGCTACTACGGAACCTCTAGGATAAGCGTAGTCTTTTCCCTGGAAAAGGATGTAGATGTGGCAGCCCAGGAAGTGAGGGATGCTGTACAAAGGGCATACGGAAGGATGCCCATAGGTGTAGACCCGCCTGTAGTTAGAAAGGTAGACACGAGCGGTGTTCCCGTGTTTGTAATGCTCCTCCACTCAAAGACGGCTGACTACCAAACCCTGGCCTACTATGCAGACAAGCTCATAAGAAGGGATGTGGAGAGGATATACGGCGTTGGAGAGGTAGATCTTGGTGGTTTTAGGGATAACGTCCTATGGGTTAGGATAAACCCAGAAAAACTTTGGGCTAGAGGGCTTACACCCTCTGACGTGGCACAGGTAGTCCAGAACAACCTTCTCAACTCCCCAGCTGGTAGTATCTATGGCACGCAGAGAGATTACGTGCTCAGGCTGTACGGCAAGCCAGAGAAACCCGAAGATCTTGGTCTGAGCAGTCTACCCAATGGCTTACAACTCAGGGATGTAGCCAAAGTCTACTTTGGAGAGGATGAAAAGAGGGGTATGGCAAGGTTCATGGGAGAGCAGGCCATAGTAATCGTGGTGTACAAGCAGTCCAACGCCAACACGGTACAGGTGGTAGATGCTGTAAAGAAGAAGATGGAAGAGTGGAACAAAAGGCTTCCAGCAGGTATGCGCCTTGATTACACCTTCGACGCTAGCATCTTCATAAAGGACAGCGTCAGGGCTGCCATAGAAGAGATAGTGATGGGAAGCTTCCTTACAGCTGTGGTTGTCTATCTCTTCCTGGGTTCTTTAAGGGTTACCTTCGTGCCTGTCTTTGCTATACCCGTGGCACTCCTTGGTACTATCTTCTTCCTATACATAAAGGGGGACTCGCTCAACACCTTTACCCTTCTTGCCATGGCTGTGGCCGTGGGTATAGTGATAGACGATGCCATAGTAGTCCTGGAGAGCATCTTCAGAAGGGCTCAGGAAGGTCTAAATCCCTTGGAGGCCGCAGAGCTCGGTACTAGGATAGTAATCTTTGCCCTACTTGCCTCTACAGCCTCGCTGATAGTGGTATTCTTACCCGTTCTGTTCCTGAAGGGTGTCATAGGTAAGTTCTTCTCGGGTTTTGTCTTCACCCTTATAGTGGCCATAGCTATATCCTACCTGGTCTCGCTGAGCTTTACCCCTATGGCCACGGCTAGGCTCGTGGGCGTCTCTCATGAGAACAAGTTTATGAGAGCCTACGCAAAGTTTGAAGCCTTGTTTGATAAAGCCCTCCTTTGGTCTTTGAGACACAAGCTTTTTGTGATAGTCATATCCTTGGTTACTGCTGTCCTCGGCTTTTTCCTATTCCAGAAGACAAAGAAGGAGTTTTTCCCAGTGGTGGACGAAGGGAGGTTCCTAGTCAGGTTCGAAACACCCATAGGATCCTCCTTCGACTTTACAGAGCAGAAGACGAGGGAGATAGAGGCTATACTGCGCAGAAACCCTTACGTAGACAGGTTTGGTGTAGCCATGGGACAGGGTGTGGCGGGAAGGCCGGACGTGAACGGTGGAATGGGCTTTGTGTACCTCAAATCGGGGAAGAGACCTCACATGACAGTCATAATGAACCAACTGAGGAACGAGTTTTCCAAGCTTAGGGATGTAAGGGTGAGCGTTGAGTCTGCGCCCATATCGTTGGGGCTTGGGCGCCAGACGGACGTTCAGTACGTAGTAAAGGGCCCTTACCTAGAAGAGCTTCAAAGGATAGCAGACGCTTACATGAGGGATTTTGGAAACAGGCCCGGGTTTAAAGACGTAGACACAGACCTAAGGCTTAACGAGCCCCAGGTCAGGATAATCCCAGACAGGCAGAAGCTTGCAGATCTGGGCATAGACGTAAAGGCTGTTTCAGACACGCTCCAGATATTATTTGGAAAGTATAAGGTAGGTACTTATGAAGTAGGATCCGAAAGCTACAACGCCTACATAAAGGCAGACGAAGACTTCATCAAAGAGGTTGAAAACCTAAAGAAGGTCTATGTCAGGGCAAAGAACGGGAACCTAGTGCCCTTGTACGATGTGGTTCAGATACAGCAGGGACCTGGTTACCACGTGATAAACAGGTTCAACAGGCAGTACTCCTTTACCCTATACGCCAACCTCTCAGGTAGCAAAGACCTGGCAAGTGCACTGTCAGAGGTAGAAAGCTGGCTTCAAGCCAACTTACCCCCTGGATACAGCTACGAAAGGGTAGGACAGGCCAGGGAGTTTGCTAGATCGTTCCAAGGGTTTGGCTTTTCCGTGTTGGTAGCCTTGCTAGGAGTTTACATGATCCTGGCAAGCCTCTTTGAAAGCTATAGACTTCCTTTCATAGTGCTTTTAATGGTGCCTCTTGCAGCCATGGGAGCTTTTGGACTCCTCTCCTTGACGGGTACATCTCTAAGCGTACCCTCCTACTTTGGCATCATACTCCTCATAGGAATAATAGTGAGGGATGCCGTCCTGTTCATTGAACGTATACTACAGCTGGAAAAGGAAGGTGTAAGCTCAAGGGAGGCTATACTCCAAGCAAGAAGGGAGAGGTTAAGACCCATACTCATGACTACTCTCACTGTAGTAGCTGCCCTACTTCCTGTTGCTCTAGGACTCACAGCAGGTTCAGAGTTTAGAAAGCCTCTGGCCGTGGCTATAATAGGTGGTATCCTATCAGGCCTACCCCTGAGCCTCTTCCTGCTTCCCGTACTCTACGAGGTCTTCACCATCCTCAAGAAAAAGACGCAGAGGGAACACAGAGCCTGAAGGAAGGCCACGCTAAATCCTGTAGGAAGGTCAAGCTTGTAAGAGATGATCATGGCTACAGTGTTTACGGCAGCACCCCATAGCCAGGCGAAGAGAAGGTTGTCCATCAAGAACAAGCTTACCAGGGCAGGAGCAAGGAGTATGCTAAACACCACAACAACACCCGCTAACTTCACAGAGCTGGATACAGTAAAGGCAAAGAGAAGGTAGAAGGTAAGCTCTTTCAGGAAACCCTCAAGGAACTTAGATCTCACAAACAGGAGGAGGCCTATAAAACTGTAAGCCACTGCCGTCTTTAGTATCTCCTGCATGGGTACAAAGAGGATATCAGCGGCGGTAAGCCTTAAAAAGTCCTCCGCACCGTGGGGTGACTTGGAAAGGATAAGGTAAACGGAGGATACGCCAAGGGCATAGAGAAGGCCTATCAGAGCTTCCTTGTACTGGGACCTCTCAAAGAGCAGGACTAAAAGACCTCCCAAAAGGGCAAATAACACAGAAAGGACATGGATCTCTGAATTTAGAAGGAGGGCCAGGGCAACACCCACGGCTGAGAGCTGGCCCACTGCAAGATCTGTAAAGATGACACCTCTTTTTATTATCTCCCTACCAAAGTAAGCATGTATGCCAAGGAGTACAAAAGAGAGCAGGAGAGCAGGCCAAAGTATGTCCATCATCTTAGAGCTTCCTCCAACTTGATGCTTATGGTGTTAAAGAGCTCCACCAGGTTGTAGCCATCGTGCGGGAGCTCTACTACCCTCGCGCCCGTCTGTGATGCTATATACTGGGCAGTCCTCTTTTCGTGGTACACGTCCTGGAGTATGAGTCTGACTCCCTGGGATCTTACAAGACCTACGAGCTCCTGGGTATGCCTTGGTGTAGGTGGTATACCAGGAAGGGGTTCTATTGTCCCTACGAGCTGAGCACCGTACCTAAGGAGAAGGTAGTCGTAGAGCATGTGGTACGATACTACCTTCTGGCCCCTTAATACGGAAAGTCTTCTGTCCCACTCTCTGAGTCTGTCAGACCATTCTCTTTCAAAGACCCTCAGGTTCTCCTCGTAGCTAGCACACCCTGAACGGTCAAGGGAACAGAGCTTTTCCTTTATGGCCCTTGCTAGGATGGGTATGTTATGAGGGTCTAGGTTGTAGTGAGGGTTACCCTCAGGATGGACATCTCCCATGGCCCTTGACACGCTTTGAGGCTTTTCTATCAGCCTGACAAACCCAGACAGATCCAGGAAACCCTCTCTACCCGGCTGTATCTTTGGGTTGTTAGACTGTTGAAGGAGCACAGGAACAAAGCCTACTTCCAAGGAAGCACCTTGTATTACCAGAAGGTCAGCACTCCGGAGCCTTGCGATAAAGGAAGGTTTGGGAACTACAAAGTGAGGATCTTCTGTAGGCTTTGCTAGGATAAAAACATCCACCCTGTCCTTACCTATCCTCTTCACCAGGTCACCTATCCAGGGATACGTGGCAACCACCCTAAGCTGGGCAAAGGAAAGGGAAAGAGCTAGAAAAAGAAAGATTAACACCCTCATGTTTATACCTCCTATTTAGAAGGGATGAGCACCATGGGCACCTATGGCAAAGTTAAACTGGAGTATAACCTCGTTTACAGTCTTCCTGTTGGTTCCTTCAAAGAAGGCCCTGTTTTGACCCACCTGAAACCTGATGCGGGAGAACTCAGTGGGGTTATACTCCAGCATACCGTAATAGGCGTAAAGGTTCTTGTATGTCTGCATGCCAGTCACTGAGTTTTTGTCTATAAGGTCGTACCTTAGGCCTACCCTCCAACGTGGATCAAACCTCCAGACAACTTGGGCATACAGTCCACCCTGCTTTTTGGATACGTCCTGGACCGTGCTGTTAGTCCCATCGTAAATCTGACCCTTTTGATCCCTGTAAAGGTACTCCGTCTGGAAAGCCAAGTACCTGTAGGAGTCTATGAAGTACTTGGCTGTGAGGTCAAAACCGTAAAGCCTGGTCCTCCCGGCAAAGCCTTCGCTTGCGTTCCTAGCGTGTCCTGTGGCTAAAGAGAGGCCAGTAAGTACGGAAAGGTTCCCCAAGTCAAAGGAGGTCTTCACAAAGCCCACGTAGAGGTTTGGCTTCCTGGTGCTAGAGACGCTAAAGCTTCCAACTTGAAAACCATCCGTTCCGAAGCTTTCCTGGTTTTCACCCTGCAGGACCTCAGCACCAAACAGCAGGTAGAAGGGTAGAGGAGCTAGCCAGTTTACCTGAATGCCCTTCTCTACCAGTCCATCATCCCCGAGGAAAACCCTGTATACCAAAGGAGCATCTACAAAGTCCCAGACGTGTGGGTGAAGAGAGTTCAACCTACCGAAGGAGCTTCTAAACTTCCCAAGCTTTACCTGCAAACCACCCGGCAGGCCTCTGGTTACTGCGTATGCCTCCTCCAACTCTGAACCGTGTTCCGAAAAGGGTATGGTGGCATAAAGGTCAAAGTACGGATCCACAGGAGCGTAAAGGTAGAGCTCCGCATAGTTGAGGTTAAAGCCTCTGTTTACGTTGGGTGTATCGTCCGTATTCCTGTAGGTAAAACCAGGTATGGTAAGCTGTTTGTACCTGTCGTCGTTCAAGCTCCTGCCCACTGCAGAGGTATCCACTATGAGGGATATGTCTGGTAAGAAGGCCGTCTGCCTGAAGGGTGAGTAAACTCCTAAGGTCTCCGAGTACTTTAAACGTAGCTGTATATTCCTGTCGGCAGACTCTGGCCTTTGGGTCTGGACATACTCCTTTGCCTCTTTTTTTGCAGCCTCAGCCTCCTTTAGTCTTCTCTCAAGCTCATCAAGTCTCTTTTTCAAAAGCTCTATCTCTTTCTTTAGCTCCTGCACGTCATCCTTTGCAAAGGCAAAGGAACCAAAGAGAGCTAAAAGCAAACACACTTTTTTCATGGTGGGCACCTCCTTTTAGTTTTTTTTTGGGTTTTGCCGAGATCCTGGATAAGTCTTATCCTTGACCAGGAGGTGCCCTAAGGTAGTAGGTAATATGGAAAGGTTCTAGAGGTCTTAAGACTCCCGGTTTTTGATCCTGTATGTAGACGACAAATAAGGTAAGGCTTTTGGGAGCAGCCCTAAAGTCCTCCTTCTTCTGTGGGTTTGCCTGAAGCAGACAGAGCTGACAGTCAAGGTGAAGCTTGTGATCCTCGTGGCTGTGTAGTATAGAAACCTCCCCCACCAATAACTGAAGCAGTATTAGAAAGACAGCTACGAGAACCTTTCTAAGCTTCATTCTTTTCTTTATTCATTGTACCAAGTTTATGGGTTTGCCTTCTAAGAAGGATAGTATGTTCATGAGGGTAGTCCGAAGCACTTCCTGCAAAGATTCGTAGGAGTTGAAAGCGTTGTGGGGGGTTATTATGAGCCTGCCCTCATGCTGAAGCTTTAAGAGGACGTGGTTCATAGCTAAGGTTTTCAGCTTGTCTTCTTCTAAGTTCTCCTTAAGCAATAGCTCTTTCTCGTACCTTAAGGTGTACTCATCCTCTAGAACGTCAAGGGCACAAGCTTTTACCTTTCCAGATAAAAGGTTTTTTATGAGCGCCTTTGTGTCGATTAACCCTCCCCTTGCCGTGTTCACTATGATGACCCCATCCTTCATCTTGCTGAAAGCCTCTTCATCAAGCATGTGGTAGTTTTCTTTTGTAAGGTTTGCATGAAGGGATATGATGTCACTGTTCTGCAGAAGGTAATCCAGATCTACGTACTCAAAACCCAAAGTTTTTGCAAGCTCCTCATCCCTTCTTATGTCGTAGGCTAAAACCTTCATACCAAAAGCCAGTGCTATCTTTATTACCTTTCTACCTATGTTTCCAGCACCTATCACCCCAAGGGTTTTGCCCAAAAGGTTAAAACCTGTAAGTCCTTCAAAGTCAAAGATACCTTTCCTTGTTCTTTCTATGCTCTCTATGAGCCTCCTAGAAAGGGCTAGCATCAAAGCAACCGTGTGTTCAGCCACGCTTCCAGATCCGTATGCAGGAACATTACAAACGGCTATACCGAGCTTTCTAGCATACTCTACGTCTATGTGGTCATAACCTGTGCTCCTTGTGGCTATAAGCCTGCAACCCTTAAGCTTAGAAAGGAGGTCTTTGTCCAACCTGGAAAGCACGCGCACGCTTACCACTTGAGCGTTGGCTGCTTTATCCACGCTTTCTTCCGTCAACGGATATGGGTAAAACTCAAGCTCCAGATCCTTTAGCTCCCTCTGGAAGAACTCCCTTTCGTATTCCCTTGCTTCAAAGAAGACAACCTTCATCGTGGGTATATTTTATATCCTCATGTTAGGGTGGAAGGTTTTTTTGGTCTTATGGCTTCTCGTAACAGCCTCCTTGGGCGCCAGCATACCTTTTTTAAAGCCATCCTTCCTGAACCTTAAGGAAGACCTGGAGGACGCCAGAAAGGAAGGGAAGTACCTTTTCATCATGTTTCATCAGGAAGGTTGTCCTTTCTGCGACAGGATGAGAAGAGTAACCTTTCAGGACAAAGCTGTCGGAGACTACTTTACCAAACACTTCTACATGGTGGAGGTAGACATAAGGGGGTCCAACGAGCTTGTGGACGTGGATGGTAAAAAGATGACAGAGAAGGAGTTTGCGAGGAAACACGACGTGAGGCTTACTCCTGTGTTTATGTTCTATGATCAGGAGGGTAAGGTGATAGCCAAGATACCCGGCTACATAGAACCAAGGGATTTCCTGATCCTGGGGAGATGGATAGTGGAGGGACACTACAAGAACAAAAGCTTTATAACCTTCCTCAAAGAAAACAGAAGGTAATGCTCCTCCTCTTCATCCTACTCTTTTCCTTATGCTTTCCCCAGGAAGTTATAAGGTTAGATCCCGTAAAGGCTTACGAGCTTGCCTTTAAGAACAACCTACAGCTAAAGGCCCTACGTTATAGCCTTGAGAGCATCTCATACGAGCTTGAAGAAAGCAAGAATTACTTCCTTCCTAAGATACTCGTAGGCACAGGCTTAATCTGGGACTCAAAGAAGGACGAGTGGGATAAGACCTTCGGCCTTTCCCTCTACTCTGTCTTCTACGAGGTGGGCAAGACTAGCGCCCTGATAGAGTCCAACGAGCTAAGGCTTAAGGCAAGGCAAGAAGCCCTGAAGGAGTTGGAAAACCAGATAAAACTGAGGATACTTGAGCTCTTTGCCAGCATCCTCTACCTTGAAAGGATGGCTCAGGCAAAAAGGGAGGAGATGGCCGTTGCTTTTGTCAGGTTTGACAGGGAGAGGGTCAAGAAGGAGCTTGGTCTTTCCACAGATCTAAAGGTACTCTCCCTGGAGGAGGTCTACAGGAAGAGGTCGGCAGAGCTTGCAAAGATACAAGAAGAGTACAACAGAAAATTGTTAGAACTCAAAAAGCTGTGTGGCATTGACATGCATGCAACAGTAGAGATTGCACACATGGAGCCCAAAAATCTACCCGATACCCTGGACGCAAAGGCCTTTTTGTCTAGGTTGGACAACAATCCCATGCTCAGGATAAAAGACTACGAGATAAGAGAGCTAGAAAGCAGGCTGCGGGCTATAGACAACCTCTTTAAACCTATAGTAAACCTTAGGGGAGAGCTCGGGACCACCATAAGGTCTGGCTTCCCTGCAACCAAGTCCTACCCTCAAAACGGGGCAAGAATAGGTATAGAGCTCTTTATCCCCATCTTTGATGCCTCCGTCCTCTACAAGAAAATGTCCATTTCCAGTAGGATGAAAGAGCTCCAAACTCAGAGAGAGGACCTAAGGAAGGCCCTTGAGTTAAAGATCCTCTCCTCTGAGTACGAGTATGAAAGCCTCATTAAGGAGCTCATACATGCTCAAGTAAAGGACAAGCTCAAAGAAGAAGAGTTAAACTACAGCAGGTCCACCTACGAGCTTGAACTTGCCTTTGATCTTGGTTACGCCATGTCTGAAAAAAGCCAAGCTCAGGCACAGCTCTTAAAGACAAAGCTAGATATCCTTCTCTTCTTGGCGCGTCTTAGGAATCTTGTAGGTCTTGATCCCTTTGGCGTTTTGGAGGAAAGCCATGCTCTGGATTAATTTAGTACTACTTCTTACCTTAGCGTGGGCAGAGGTCAGAGTAGATGCCATAGTCATGGGGAGGGTAAAGGCCCTGCATGTGAGGGTGGGTCAGAAGGTTAAGAAGGGACAGCTCCTTGTAGAGATAGACTCTTCTTTGTACGAGGTTGAAAAGAAGAGACTGCAGGCGCAGCTAAAAGAACAGGGTCTAAGGGTAGAAAGCGTAAAAAGAGACTTCGATAGGTACCAAGAGCTGTACAACAGGGGTTTTCTCTCACGAAGCGAGCTTGAAGACTGGCAGACACGTTACCATGTGGAGCTGTCCAAGTACCAGCAGATACAAGCTCAGATTGAAAGGCTTGATGTACTCATAGACTACTGTAAGATAAGGTCTCCTGTTGACGGCCGAGTAAAAAAGTTTTATGTAAGGGAAGGTTCCTTTGTAAACGGCACTCAAACCCCTCAGGCTCTGTTAGAATTAGAATAATCTAGCATGGACCTTCTGGAGCTTTGGAAGAGACATCTAGAGAGGACAAAGAGCCCGAGGACGGTTCAAACTTACGAGCTTGCCCTCCTTAGCTTCATAAAGAGGCAGAACATTCAAGACCTGAGGAATATGAGCGTAAAGGACCTCTACTCTTATGCAGACTCCTCCGGCCTCTCTTCTACCTCCCTCCTGACTCACTTTTCCGCCATACTCCACTTTTACAAGTTTGCCTTCAGGAGAGGTTACGTTGACGAAGAGGTTTATCTCCGCGTACAGAAGGCCATAGAAGACATCAGGGAAGAAATACAACCAAGGAGAATATACGGAAGTCTTAAGGCTCTGGGCAAAAGAGAAATAGAGCTCATAATGCAGTGTACCAAAAACACCAAGTACGAAAAAGTCTACTCTCTGCTACTCTACAGCGGTCTGAGGCTTTTAGAATATCAAGCCCTAAGGAAGGACTTCTTCCAACTTGACAAGAGCGGTATACTCTGGATCCACCTTCCCGCCGAGGCTACAAAGGGTAGGAAGCCTAGGATAGTACCCATACTCGGAGCTACAAAGGAAGATACCTTGAAAGCTACTCAGAAGATCCTGAGGTGGCTGGAAGACTTTGAGGAAAACTTTAGGGTAAGCAGGGGTACTCTACAGGTTTATACCAACAGACTCTCAAAAAGGCTAAACATTCCCTTTTCTATACACAGCTTTAGACATACTTACATAACAAACCTCATAAACAACGGGTTTTCTATAGAAGTAGTTAAAGAATTTGCCGGCCACGCTCATATAAAGACCACTGTAGACATCTACTACAGATTCTCACAGGAAAGGGCACGCAGGATGGTAGAAGAGTTTCTAAGATGAACTTCTTTGTCTTTACTATATTTCCTAACATAATAGAGTGTTACTGCCAGTATGGAATAGTCCACCAGGCCATAAAAAAAGGGTTAGTGTATGTTGAAGCTGTAGACCTAAGGAAGTATGCGGATAAAGGAAAGGTAGACGATGAAGCGTACGGTGGCTTTCCCGGGATGGTGCTAAAGCCAGAGCCCATATTTAGAGCCTACAGAGAAGTAAAGGAGAAGCATCCAGACCTTTACTTCGTATCCTTACAGCCATGGGGCAGGGTTTTAAAGCAGGAGGTATTCTACGAGTTACTCAAGAGAAGAACGATAGGTATCCTGTGTGGTCGCTATGAAGGAGTAGACGAAAGGGTAAACGTCTTGGTGGATGAGGAGATATCTCTGGGGGACTATGTCCTGGCAGGTGGTGAGCTGGGTGCCCTGATACTGATAGAGGGTATTACAAGGTTAATACCTGGTGTGCTGAGCGAACCAAAGAGTCTAGAAGAAGATTCCTTCAGGAGGTGGTTGGGTTATCCAGTATACACAAGACCTGCAGAGGTTGAAGGCCTAAAGGTACCAGAGGTACTACTATCCGGAAACCACAAAGTATTAGAGCTTTGGAAACTCTGGCACTCCATAGAGAGAACTTACAGGAAAAGACCCGACCTTATACCAAAAGACCTTACACCCCTTGAAGAGAGTATGCTAAAGGCCATAGAGTCTGGCCTATCCTTTGAGGAGTGGTTAAAAGCTTATAATTTTTGAGTGCTCATCCTTATACTACTTACAGCACTTTCACTGTGCTTTTCTTTAGAAGTATACTCGGATAGACTGGATAGGTTACCAGACGGTAAGCTTGAAGCACAGGGAAACGTGGAGATACACTACAGGGACTACTACATAAAGTCCGACTACGCCCTCTACGACCCAGAGTCCAAGGATGTATACCTAAAGGGGAACGTGTACGTAAAATCACAGGACGGGAGGTTTGAAACCACAGGAGAAGAAGGTTACATAAACGAAGAAAAAGGTGTAGGTTACTTTCTAAAGGCGGAAGGAAGGTACGAAAAGTTTTACTTTCAAGCAAAAAGGATAGACAAGGAAGGAGACACCTACTACGTGCAGGAGGGAAGCATAACCACATGTCCGCCAAACAAGAAGGAAATGAACCTTTGTTTATTCAGGGCAAGGGTAGATCAAAAGTACGTCTTTAGCTTCTCAAACACTCTAAGGCTCTTTAATCTACCCATAGCTTACAGTCCATTAGCAGCCTTCCCAGTTGGAGAAAGGCGTTCTGGACTTTTACCACCCCTTATAGGCTCAAACAGCTACAACACTTTCATATACCAGCAGCCCATATACTGGGCCATATCAAGGGATAAAGACCTGACCCTTACCTTAGACTTAAGAGACAAGCAGGCAAAGGGTCTGAGCTTAGAGTACAGGCAAGCCTTTTTGACCAGCAACGATTTTACCCTTGATATGTCCTTATATAAGGAGCCAACACCACCAGGCAAGTGGTGGGAAGGTAGAAACCTATCCGCTTTTAAAGAAAACAGGTACAGGATCTCATCCCAGCTTTCTCTCGGGAACCTAAGGCTGGGCATAGACACAGCCTCAGATCCATACTTCCTAGAGGACATATATATCCACACGAAGGAAAGAACTATACCATACCTTACTTCTTATCTCAGCTACAAGAAAGACTGGGACAGCTTCCTGCTTATAGTAGATGCCTTTAGGTTTTACGACACTACGAACCCCAACAACCGTCAGACTATTCAGAGGCTTCCAGAGATATCCCTATACTACAAGCAAAGGTCACTTTTTAGCACCCTTAGTATAGACTCGTACCTCGGCTACACCAACTTCTACAGGGAAGAAGGTCTAAGATCACAAAGGGTAGCCTTCATGCCAGAGCTTTCCCTGCAGAAAGACCTCTTTGGGAGGACTTTCCTTTCCACACTAACCCTAGAAAACATATACTACTTTGGAGTAAACCAAGAAGGATACAAGAAATCCATAACAAGCGTAAGATTTACAGAGAGAGTTCCTTTTTTCTTTGACTTTAGCCTTAAAAGGTTTGACTTTAAGAACTTCCTTGAGCTTTCTTACTCCTTCAGACCCAAGGGTTATAACAACCCAAGGTTTGACAGCCTGGACAACATGGACAAAGAGAACGCCCTTAAGTTCTCCTTCAAGAACTTTTCTTATGCCTTTGGAAGGCAGTTTTTGAACCTTTATTTAGAAGGTGGTTACAACACACTAGGGAGCTTCACCTACAACGGTCAAAAGGTAAAGGGAAGGTTCTTTCCACTACATGCTGTACTGGCTTTTACTCCTCTGGACAACTTTATCATCGGATCTGACACTTACTACAACTTCCAGGATTCTAAGATTCTTAGCACATCCACCTACACAAGTCTTTCTTACAAAGACTACAAGGCTACATTGGGTCTTGTTCAAAACAGGGATTACTACGGTAACACCCTTACGAATCAGTGGAACGCTAGCTTTGAAGCTCAACGAGATAACCTCCGCATTGTCTACAGCATGATCCATGATATAAAAACATCAAAGGACCTTTACAGACAGCTGAACTTGGATTATAGAGGGGCCTGCTGGAACTTTGGAGTTATGCTAAGAGACACCTACGACGGTAACCGAGGAAAGTACATAAAAGAGGTGTTTTTAACCTTCAACATCTTTGACCTGCAGAGGTTTACACTACCACTGAAGAGACAATAAGGTCCTTTAGCTTTTTGGCTTGCGCTTTAACATCTTGGGCAGCAAAGATACCCGATCCTACCACGAGTATGTCGGCACCTGCTTGGACTACTTGAGTTATGTTTCCCTCCTTTATTCCACCGTCCACCTCTATAAGCACCTGAGGGTTTATTTCCTCTATCATGACTTTGAGTTCCCTTATCCTCTGCAAGGACCTGTCTATGAACCTCTGACCACCAAAGCCTGGGTTGACAGACATGACTAGCACATAGTCCACGTAGTGGAGTATCTCCTCCAGGACCTTCAGAGATGTCCCTGGGTTTATGGCCACTCCTGCCTTACAGCCAAGGCTCTTTATGAGCTCTACTACCCTATGAAGATGGTAGTTGTTCTCTACATGCACGCTTATCATGTTGGCTCCAGCCTTCACAAACTCTGGTATATACTTCTCAGCGTTCTCTATCATCAAGTGCACGTCTAGTGGTATTTGGGAGTGCTTCCTTATACTTTCAAGAAGTACAGGGCCAAAGGTAATGTTTGGTACAAAGTGTCCATCCATGACGTCAAAGTGTAGTATGTCAGCTCCTCCCTCTATGCAAGCCTGAACCTGTTCTCCCAAGCGCCAGAAGTCCGCTGAAAGAATGGATGGAGCTAAAAGCTTAACCATCAGTATACCTCCTCTTCAACACGTATGAGTACAGGGTTACCCTCCACCACAGGCAGCTTTACTATGTCTTCAAGAGCTCTTTTCATATCCTTTTCGTACGCCTTGTGGGTGAGTATGACCAGGGGTATGATGGGTTGTCCTTCTCTTCCTGAAAGATGGCACACCTTTTCCTTTTGGAGCACGGAGGCTATGCTTATGTTGTAGTCAGCGAGGACTCTGGCCACGCTTGCCAGTACTCCCGGCCTGTCCGGGACGTCAAACCTAAGGTAATACCTGCTGTAAAAGTTCTTGTTTATCTCCAGCTTTTCCGAAGACCAGAAGAATCTCTGAGGATGCCCTTCTTTGCAAGCCATGAACTTCACCGCATCCAGTATGTCTGAAAGGACTGAGGTGGCTGTAGGATGAGAACCAGCACCCTTACCATAAAGCATTACCTTGCTTACAAAATCACCTTCTAGAAGAACAGCGTTGTATACGTCGGAAACTTTTGCCAGTGGGTTGTCTGAAGGTATGAAGGTAGGATGGACCCTTACCTCCACCTGAGAATCTACTCTCTTTGCTATGGCCAGGAGCTTTAGAGTGTAGCCCAGCTCTTTACCCAGCTCCACGTCCAAGAGCTCTACATTTCTGATACCTTCCACATGTACCTCTTCAAAGGGTACATAAAAGCCGTAGGCAAGCATAGACAGTATGGCTATCTTGTGAGCTGAGTCCCATCCATCCACGTCAAGAGTTGGATCTGCCTCTGCGTAGCCCAAGGCCTTGGCTTGGTTTAAGGCCTCTTCAAAATTCTCCTCCTCTTCCAACATCTTGGTAAGTATGAAGTTGGTGGTACCGTTCAATATACCCTGTATGCTCTTTATCCTATTAGAAGACAAGCTTTCCCTTAGGACCTTCACTATAGGAATACCACCCCCTACTGAGGCTTCAAAGCCCAAGAAAAGCCCCCTATCTTGAGCTTCTTGGAGTATCTCCTTCCCATCCTCAGCAAGAAGATGTTTGTTAGCAGTCACTACATGCTTACCAGATTTCAGAGCCTCCAGTATGAGTTGCTTGGCGAATGTCTTGCCACCTACCAACTCCACCACTATGTCTGAGTTTTCCAAAACTTCCCTGTAGTCTGTGGTCCTAAGATGGTGAGGTACTTCAATCTCCCTTTCCCTTTCCCAATCCCTGTCGGCAACCTTTGAAAGCTCTAACCTTATGCCTGTCCTCTGCTGTATCAAGTGGGAGTTTTCAAGGATAAGCCTCACTACGCCCGTTCCTACAGTACCACATCCAACTATTCCTACCCTTACAACCATGGAGATTTTATTTTAAACCCCTCACATAGGAAGATCTGGCAAGAGGATGCGCAAAGATTTCCTTAAAGCCGAAGGACCTGGCACACTCTTCTATCTCTTTGAACTCTTCAAGCATGTAATGTTTTACTACTGGCATCTGCTTGTAAGAAGGTCTAAGGTACTGTCCTATAACGAGATGTTCAACGCCTACCTTCCTTAGGTCTTCAAAGGTCCAAAGTAGGTCATCCCTCGTCTCACCGAGCCCAAGCATGATGGCAGACTTCACAGGCTTTCCATAGGTAGAGTAAAACCTAAGGACTTCAAGGCTTCTGTCGTAATCCCCCTTAGGTCTTATAAGCCTGTGTAGCCTCCTTACCGTCTCTATGTTATGGGAAAGTATGTCTGCTCTAGAGCTTGCCACCGTGTGAAGGGCATTCACATCCCCCATAAAGTCTGGCGTTAAGACCTCCACATAGACTTCAAGCCTGCTTTTCAGAAAGTCCACACACCTCTTAAAGTGCGAAGCTCCGTAGTCTTGAAGATCATCCCTGTCCACAGAGGTTATAACCACATACTCTAGCCCGAGTTCCTTCACGGCCAGGAATAATCTGTAGGGTTCTGAAGGGTCGGGTGGGTACGGTCTTCCTGTTGCCACATGACAGAACTTACACGCCCTAGTACATACCTTCCCCAGTATTAGAAAGGTGGCATGACCCATCGAGAAGCACTCAGAGATATTAGGACATAAGGACTCTTCGCAGACGGTGTTTAGAGAATATTTCTTCAGTATGTTTATCACATGTCCTGTAATCTCCGAAGAAGGTGCCTTAACCTTTGGTTTCATAGCATAAGTTTTATTATCTCCTTTTTTCCTATACCTTCTTTTGCAGAAGTGACTACATACTCTACGCCTATTCTTTGAAGCTCAAATTTTACTCTTGATAGCTCTTTTTGGGATGCTTTGTCGCATTTGGTAAGTATTATCATCCTTTTGATACCCATATGATTTAGGTACTCTAACATCTGAAGGTCAAGCTCTGTAAGACCCACAACACAATCCACAAGAACAAAGACTATCTTTATGATTTCCTTGTACCTCTTAAAGTATTCTTCCATCATCTTCTTCCACTCTTGAAGCATGCTTCTGGATACTTTGGCGTAACCGTACCCTGGAACATCCACTACGTAGATCTTTTCTTCAAAAGGGTATAGGTATATGTTCCTCGTCCTTCCTGGCTCTTTGCTAACCCTGGCCACATTACGGCCAAATATCATGTTTATGAGAGAAGACTTACCTACGTTAGACCTTCCCACAAACACCACGTGAGGCAGATCAGTAGGCAAGTCCCTCATACCATCTGTAGAACTCCTCGGAGAAATATTCTACACGCTTTTTTTGAACTCCCTGGTAGAGAAAAGTATACGATAATCATCTATACCTAACTCCTTCGAAACTCTTTCCGCAAAGGTTTGAACTTCATGAGCTTCTCTCCCATGCACCATAGAGAAGAGGTTGTAGTGCCAGCTATCCGTGGTTGTCCTCTCATAGCAATGAGAGACTCCCTTAAAGCCCGCTAGGTAATTCCCTACCTCCTGAACTCTTTCCTCAGGTACCTTCCACACCACCATACCGTTGGCTGCAAAGCCTGCCTTCCTATGGTTGAGGATAGCACACACCCTTCTTAAAATCCTCCTTGAAGAGATATCTAAAGAGCTCCTCCTCCGAAAGTCCCACCCTAGGGGCCACGGATAGGAAAGGTTTTTCCACTAGAGGCACAAGTTCCTGTAAAGCTTTTAAGATGATATCAATCATAACCTTTTCCTCCGATTATGGGTGTAATATAAGACTATGATTTACTCAGAAACTGTTAAGTATGCACTGCTGGCCTTGTCGTATTTGGCGCTCAACAAGGATAGGCTCGTGAAGGTGGAGGAGGTAGCAGAGGCTCAGAGGATCCCAAAGCCCTTTCTGTCTAAGATATTCCATAAGCTGGCCAGAGAGCGTGTGCTCAAGTCTTTCAGGGGACCCACTGGTGGTTTTACCTTAGCTGTAGATCCGCAGAACATAACCATACTGGATGTCATAAGGTTTCTTGACGAAGAGTATAAGTTAGACTACTGCGCATTAAGACCCGGGAGGTGTGAGGAGTGGGAAACGTTCCCGTGCGCGGTGCACGACAAGTGGACTCATCTGAGGAATGAGATAATGAAGTACTTGAGTACAACGACCATAGCGGAGCTTGCACAGGTAGAAGAGAAGCACAGAAAGAATGCTACCTTATCACTATAAACCCCCTCCTTGGCTATCAGGTCTTTATGGAAAGATGTTGGGGCTGTCACCACATAACGGAGGATGCCTTCGGACCACCGCTAAAATGGGTGGCAAAGAACAGGGAACCTATAATAAGGAATTCCATGCCAAGGATGAAGCTAACTTAGGAGGAACTTTATGCTCTTATGAAGTTTATGGAGGTTCTCAAGGATGATAAACGCTGAGATGCTTTCTAAGATACGTAGGCCCCAGCTGGGGGAGGAAGTCCCCGTGCTTGTATTCAGAGCCTTTAGACTTTACACAGAACGCAGGAAGACAGCTTGGGAAAGATCTTGGAGCTAAGTTAAACCATGAGAGATAGGTAAGAGGATCTGTCACTTTGAGGTGGGTTTCGTAGCTGGTCTCTTGGAAACTCACCTAAACAAAAGGGTCAAGGCTTATGAGAGCAAGTGTAACGCGAACGGTGAGGGAATATGCCAGGTGGTTGTGGAACTTGGGAATGATTAGGATAACCTAGTACATAAGGGAGACATTAGTAGGGGTAAAGCCAAAACCCTTTGGAAGTGTTGTCCTTACTCTTCAGCAAAGCTGACCTCATGTGAAGATATAAGCTTGCAGGAAGCTCTAGAGCTTATCCAACAACTGAAGCTCGCAGGAGTTAGGTTTGTCATACTCTCTGGTGGTGAACCCTTACTCAGGGAAGACATCTTTTCCGTAGCAAAGGCATTAAAGACTGAAGGAATACACACTAACCTTTTCATCAACGGCCTTCTGGTAAGGGAGTTTATAATGGGAATAAGCGTAGACGGAACTCAAGAGGTACATGACCTCTTTAGAGTTAGGAAGAGCTCCTTTAAAGAATCGTTAGACTCTATAAGGCTGTGTCTTTCGGAGGGTATAAGGGTCGGTTTGAGGTTTACCCTCTCTGAGGGCACCAAGAGTTCTTTACCCTTCATCTTTGACCAAAGGTCTACGTATCTCACCTCGTGTACGCCGGAAGAGAAAAACTTTCCTCTCTAGAAAAGGCCTTTGAATGCGTGGAAAGTATTGTACCTGACAGCCAAGTTTATAAAGTTCGTCTTTGAGAACTATCCGGTGCCTTACATAACCGTAACGCCCACCTTCTCCGTCTGCGAGGACCATGGCTACATAAAAGGAGAACACTTCACATGTCCCCACTGTGGGAAGCCTACAGAGGTCTACTCAAGGGTGGTAGGTTACTACAGACCAGTACAAAGGTGGAACAGAGGCAAGCAGGAAGAGTTTAGACAAAGGCTTGAGTATAAAATTTAATCATGGAAAAGCCTTGGGAAGGAAGGTTTTCAGAAAAGACTGATGAGTTTGTAGAGAGGTTCACCCAGTCAGTAAGCTTTGACAGAAGGCTGGCCCTTGAGGATATACGACAGAGCATAGCCCATGTAAAGACCCTTCAGAAGGCCGGTGTGCTTACACAGGATGAAGCAAAAGCCATAGTTGAAGGACTAAACAAGATAGCAGAGGAGATAGAAAAGGGGGGCTTTGAATTCAAGGAGTCTTTAGAAGACGTACACATGAACATAGAGTTTGCCCTGGCCGAAAGGATAGGGCAAGTGGGGAAGAAGCTGCATACAGGTAGATCTCGTAACGACCAGGTGGCCACGGACGAAAGACTGCACATAAAGGGACAGATCTTGGAGATACTGGAGCTCCTTAAAGGGCTAAGGAAAGCACTTGTAAAGCTTGCACAGAACACCGTGGATGTAATCGTCCCTTCTTACACACACCTGCAGAAGGCCCAGCCCATAAGGCTTGCCCACTACTTCCTTGCATACAGGGAGATGTTCCTATGTGACGAGGAGAGGTTTATGCTTGCTTACAAGATGGCAGACAGGTCACCTTTGGGTAGCGGTGCGGTGGCTGGGGTGGATTTCCCCTTGGACAGGTTCTTCACAGCTCATGAGCTTGGTTTTAACAGAGTTCTGAGAAACTCCATACAGGCAACCGCCGATAGAGACTATATCCTGGATGTCCTTTACGCATGCGCCAGCACAGGCATGCATCTTTCAAGGCTAGCCGAGGATCTAATCCTATGGTCCTCCGAAGAGTTCGGTTTCGTAGAACTTCCAGACAGGTTGTGTACAGGCAGCTCCATCATGCCCCAGAAGAAAAACCCAGACGTGCTTGAACTTATCAGAGGTAAGACGGGAAGGCTCTACGGTAACCTCATGTCCTTACTTACCACTCTCAAAGGACTTCCTATGGCCTACAACAGGGACCTCCAGGAGGACAAAGAGCCCCTGTTTGACAGCTTGGACACGATAAAGGCCTGCATAAAGGCTATGACCCTAGTGCTCGATGGACTTACCATAAAAGCAGACAGGATGCAACAGCAAGCTGGAGGCTTTAGCCTTATGACAGACCTTGCTAACTACCTCGTGCAGAAGGGCCTTCCCTTCAGAGAGGCCCACTCTGTAGCCGGTAAGATAACATCTTACCTCCTCAAGGAAGGTAAAAAACCAGAGGAGTTAACCTTGGAAGAGCTAAAGAGCTTTTCCTCCCTTTACGAGGAGGATGCGCTAAAGCTTCTAGATCCAAGGGTATCGGCCGACAGGAGGAACACCTACGGAGGCACATCAAAGGAGCAGGTACAGAAGCAGGTAGAAATTGCAATAAGAGAAGAAGGACTTTAAATTTAAACCGGAGACATGGTACCTAAGGTATACATAGGCATAGAATGGTTCGGCATAGAGAAGGTTTTCTCTGAGTATCAAGTTCCTCCTGATTGTGGTGCCAGCGTTAGCTTCCTAGGTATAGCTAGGGCAGCGCCTGAGGACGGAGACGTTGTAGAGCTCCATTACGAAGCCTTTCCCGAGATGGCCATAAAAGTTATGGAGCAGATAAGGGAGGAAGCTATATCACAGTTTGGAGTTAAAGAGGTGTTTATACACCACAGGCTTGGTGTAGTGAAGGTGGGGGAGCCATCCTTCATGGTGGTAGTCTTTGGCGGTCACAGGGAAGAGACCTTTAAAGCCTGCAGGTACGCGGTGGATGAGGTAAAAAAGAGGGCACCCATATGGAAGAAGGAAGTGTTCAAGGATGGAAAGGGTGAATGGGTACTGGGAGCGTAAAGGATCTTCTGGGTAGAGAGCTAAGGGACCTGCGCATATCCGTCACAGACAGGTGTAACTTTAGATGCTTTTTCTGCATGCCAGCAGACGGAGATTACTCCTTTTTTCCAAAGGAAGAGATCCTTACCTTTGAGGAGATAGCCAGGTTCGTAAAGGCTGTATTACCCTTGGGGATAAAGAAGATAAGGATAACTGGCGGAGAACCCTTAGTGAGGAAACACCTTGAGAACCTCATAAGGCTTATCTCCGAGTTTGACGTAGATATAAGCCTGACCACCAACGGCTTTTTACTCAAAGAAAAAGCAAAAGCTCTTAAGGAAGCAGGTTTAAAGAGAGTAACTGTGAGCTTACCATCCCTTAGGGATGATGTCCTGTCTAGGATGGTAGGAAGGGATGTAAAGGTGAAGACCATACTGATGGGCATAGAGGAAGCCATCAAGGTAGGCCTTGTGCCTGTGAAGGTAAACGTGTGCGTGGTCAAGGGAGTAAACGATTCTGAGATCTTGGACATAGCCAAGTTCTTCAAAGGTATGGGTCTTACCGTAAGGTTCATCGAGTTTATGGATGTAGGCACTCTGAACGGATGGAGCCTGGACAAGGTTGTAAGTGCCAAAGAGATACTGAGCATAATACAGAAGGAGTTTGAGGTAGAACCTATAGGGAGAGGCTACAGAGGGGAGACTGCCCAGAGGTACAGGTACAAGGACGATGGCCTTGAGTTTGGCATAATAGCCTCCGTGACTGAGCCTTTCTGCGGCGACTGCAACAGGCTAAGGCTTACAGCAGATGGTAAGGTGCTTACGTGCCTTTTTGCTCAGGACGGCTACGACGTTAAAAGGCTCATAAGATCTGGAGCCAGCGACGAAGATATAAGGGAGTTTGTAAGGAGCGTGTGGTTATCGAGGAAAGACAGGTACTCTGAAGAGAGACTAACCCTCTTAAAAGAGGGAAAATCTCCAAGAAAAATAGAGATGTTCAAGGTGGGTGGCTAACCCTCCAAAGGTGTACACCTGTTTATGTTACCAAAACACTCAGGACATAGGTCAAAGAAGACCAAGAGGCCTAAGCCTCCTAGCATCATGTTTATCTGAGTGATTACTAGATTCTCCTGTCTTTCGGGAAGTATCTGATACTCCTCAAGTTTTTTACCGCAGTGTGTGACTCCTTCTTCCTGTCCCAGCTTGTGAAACTGAAAGACTACCCTCTTTGTCCTCCTACACTTCATCCACCTTGGTTTCAGGTCCAACATGACAAAATTAAGCGTGGCACCCTCTACAAGCTGAGCTTTTTGCATAAGCCTCTGATACTTTTCCAGCTCACTCATGGCCGTTCTCCTTGTATATCTCCTCTAAAAGGGCTTGGGCCATCTCTTCTTCCTTTACCATCCTTATAGGCTTGCCCTTCTTAAAGAGCCAGGCAAAACCCCTTCCACAGGCAAGTCCAAGGTCTGCCTCTCTGGCCTCCCCTATGGCGTTCACCACACAGCCCATTATGGCTATCTTAAGGGGTGTTTTCACGTCCTTTAACTTCTCTTTTACTTGAGATACCACCTTAGGAAGGTCCACCTCTATCCTACCACAGGTGGGACAGGACACTATCTCTGGTCCTCTCCTTCTTATACCCAAGGATGATAGTATGTAATAAGCTGTCTCCACCTCCACTACTGGGTCGTCTGTTAGAGATACCCTTACCGTGTCTCCTATACCTTTGTAAAGAAGTATACCTATACCCACAGAGGACTTGACTATACCCTGAAGGCCCATGCCAGCTTCTGTTATACCTATGTGAAGTGGCACATCAGTGTATTTGGCAAACATCTCGTTGGCCCTTATGTTCTCAAGCACATCGGAACCCTTTATGGAGACTTTGAAGTTGTAAAAGCCCCACTTTTCAAACTTCTCGGACCAACGCACAGCGCTTTCAAAGAGAGCCTCAGCGCACGGATAGCCGTACTTTTCAAGCAGATCCTTCTCCAAAGACCCCGAGTTTACGCCGATCCTTATGGCTACACCTTTGACCTTTGCCTCTTGGACTATATCCCTTACTATCTCCTCCTTTCCTATGTTGCCGGGGTTTATCCTAATGCCATGCACACCCTTATCCATGGAAAGGAAAGCATAAGAAGGTGCAAAGTGTATGTCGGCTATTACAGGAATAGGAGAGTTTTTGACTATGTCCGGCAATGCCTCCACGTCCTCTCTGTGTGGAACTGCAACTCTTACAAGCTCGCATCCTGCCTCATAGAGTCTCCTTATCTGCTGGAGAGTTTCCTCCACCTGATGGGTCTTGGTGGAGGTCATAGACTGCACCACTACGGGAGCGTCTCCTCCGATCTTTACCCAACCTACCTGTATCTGCCTTGTCTTTCTCCTTTCCAGCATGCTAAGACTATAAATTTAATATTTAAAAGCATGCAAGCCTAAACCTTATCCTCGATTTTACCAACCTAAGACAGTTCCATTTAATCGTTGACTTAAACTTCCAACTGGTTTAAATTTAGAGGCTTTACAGAACATAAGGAGGACACTATGGAATTTGACTTCTCACAACTAAGCGAACCGCTACGAAAAGCCCTAAAAGATCTTGGCTTCTCCCAACCTACACCCATACAGAAGGAAGCCATACCCCTAGCCCTCAAGGGTTATGACGTGATGGGTCAGGCACAGACGGGAACGGGAAAGACGGCAGCCTTTGGCATACCCATAATTGAAAAGTTAAGAAGGGAAGACGGTCTGAAGGCCCTTATTTTAACGCCTACGAGGGAGCTTGCCCTCCAGGTAAAAGACCAGCTCCTTTCCCTGTCCAAGTACAAAGGGCTGAGGGTTTTTGCCTTCTACGGTGGTAGGCCCGTGAAAGGAGACCTGGAGGCTTTGGACAAGTACAGCCCAAACATAGTGGTGGGAACACCCGGTAGGATAAAGGATCTCATCCTCAGAGGAGCTCTTGACCTTGGAAGTATATCCTTTCTAGTGCTTGATGAGGTGGACGTAATGCTTGACATGGGTTTCATAGAAGATATAGAGGAGATTATCTCCTACGTACCGAAAGAAAGACAGACCTTCTTCTTCTCTGCCACCATACCAAAAAGAGTCCAAGAGCTAGCCAGAAAACACCTAAGAGAAGGCTACAAGTTTGTGAAGGTGATAAGCCCTGAGCTAAAGCCAAGGATAGAAGAAAGGATCATAAGGCTAAACTCATCTGCTCAGAAGTTGCACGAGCTTGAAAGGATATTAAGAGAGCACAAGCTTGAAAAGGTCATAATCTTCGTAAAGACCAAAAAAGATGCAAAGGAACTAAGCCAAAGGCTCCAAGAAAAGGGCTTTAGGGTTTGCAGCTTGCACGGTGATATGACCCAAAGGCAGAGGGAGTACTCTCTTAGGCTTTTCAGGGAAGACAAGGTAAGGGTGATCGTGGCTACGGATGTAGCATCCAGAGGATTGGATATAAAGGGGGTCAGCTTGGTGATAAACTACCATGTTCCTGAAGACCCAGAGGTTTACATACACCGTATAGGCAGGACAGCGAGGCTTGGTTCCTACGGTAAAGCCCTAAGCCTTGTGACACCAGAGGACAGTAAGTCCCTCTGGAGAATAAAAAAGTTGAAGGAGAGCTATCAGCAAGCATGAGGAAAGGAAGACCGCTTTTGCCACAGGAGATGGAACTTTTTCAAAAGGCTTTGGGGATAGGACCTCATAACTTCTGGCGGTGGTCCTCCCGCACCAGAAACTTCAAACTCCTTACAGACGGAGAGTACGTATGGGTAGAGGGCAGCGAAGAGGATATAGGCAAACCCAAGCCCCTAAACGAAGCTACCTGGTGGAGCTGGGAGTTTATAAGGGAAAAGCTCAAAGAGCTAAGCTAAAGAGGTTATAATATACTACCTCAGGAGGTACAGCATGCCTATAGTGGTGAGAGTCCCTACACCTTTAAGAAGGCTCACTAACGGTCAGGGAGAAATATCTGTAGATGTAGAAGGCCCCATAAGCCTAAGCGAACTAATAGAGAGGTTAGAGGGTATGTTCCCTGGTGTAAAGGAGAGACTCCTGGACGAGAACGGAGAGATAAGAAGGTTCGTAAACCTCTACGTGAACGATGAAGATGTAAGATTTCTACAAGGTGTACAAACTCAACTAAAGCCTGGGGATGTGCTTTCCATAGTGCCAGCCATAGCCGGTGGACTTTGACCTACTCCCATTCTATGGTAGCTGGTGGTTTTGATGATATGTCGTAGACGACCCTGTTTATGCCCTTGACCTCGTTTATTATCCTCCTCATGACATGGTCTAAGAATTCATAGGGAAGTCTGGACCAGTCTGCCGTCATACCGTCAGTGCTGTCCACCGCTCTAAGCCCCACCACCCTCTCGTAGGTCCTCACGTCTCCCATAACTCCTACACTTTTCACAGGTAGCAGCACGGCAAAGGCTTGCCATACCTTATCGTAAAGTCCCCATCTTTTCAACTCTTCTATGAAGATGTAGTCCGCTTCTCTCAGTATCTCCAGGTCTTCTTTCTTTACCTCTCCGAGTATCCTTATAGCCAGACCAGGGCCTGGGAAGGGATGCCTCTTTAGGATGTTCTCGGGAACCCCTAAAAGCTCTCCTACCTTCCTCACTTCGTCCTTGAAGAGCTCTCTTAAAGGCTCTAGCAGCTTTAGGTTCATCCTCTCTGGAAGCCCGCCTACGTTGTGGTGGGTCTTTATAACCTTTGCTCCTTCAATACCAGCACTTTCCACAACATCTGGGTAGAGAGTTCCCTGTAGCAGATACTCGGCCCCGAACTCCTTGGCTTCTCTCTCAAAGACTTCTATGAAGGTATGCCCTATTATCTTTCTCTTCTGCTCTGGATTCTCCACACCTTTTAACCTTTCAAGGAAATACTCGCTAGCGTCCACCTTCTTAAAGGGTAACGAGAGCTTTTTAAAGGACTCTTCCACCTCCTGAGATTCTCCCTTTCTAAGAAGGCCGTGGTCTACGAAGATGCAGAAAAGCCTATCACCTATGGCTTTGTAGGTAAGGACTGCAGCTACTGTAGAGTCTACTCCACCAGACAGAGCACACACCACTTTTGAATTGCCCACCGTCTGTCTTATCTCTTCAACTTTATGCTGTATAAAGTCTGGCATCTGCCAGTTTACTTGAGCTTTGCAGACCTCAAAGAGGAAGTTACCCAAAAGTTCTTTGCCATAGGATGTGTGTGTCACCTCCGGATGGAACTGAACGCCGTATATGGGTCTCTCTGAATGTCTTATAACTGCATAGGGAGAGTTTTCAGAAGATGCTAGAGCTACAAACCCTTCCGGAAGAACACTCACCTTGTCTGCATGGCTCATCCAAACCTCAAACTCCTTAGGAAGACCTTTGAAGAGAGGATCTTCTTTTAGCACCCTCAGGGTAGCCCTACCGTACTCTTGCTTTTGGGCCCTTTCTACCTTACCACCCAGCATATGCACTATGGTCTGAAGACCGTAGCATATGCCCAGTATGGGTACTCCCAGGTCCAATATCTTTGGGTGGGGTAAGGGTGCTCCCTCTTGGTACACAGAAGCCGGTCCACCTGAGAAGATTATCCCGTAAGGGTTTAACCTTTCCACCTCTTGTGGGTCTATGTAGTAGGGCACAATCTGACTGTAAACTCCAAGCTCTCTTATCCTCCTGGCTATGAGCTGCACGTACTGAGATCCAAAGTTAAACACTAGGACAGGTCTACGTGACATAGATTATGTATTATACTGTGTACTTCTTTATGACCATGTTGCACAAACCTACCATAATAGTAGACATAAGCAGGTTAGAAAGACCGTAGCTTAAGAAAGGCAAAGCTATACCCTTGGACGGAAGAAGATTCGTAGCCATGGCCAGATTCCACAGGAAGCTGAGGGCAAAGCTTGAAGCGCAGCCAAAGAGCAGGAGTTTTCCAAAGATGTCTTTTACCCTTATAGACATAACCATCAGGTAACCGACTAAATAAGCGTACACTAAAGACACCATTAAAACACCCACAAAACCAAACTCTTCAGCTATAAGGGCTATTATGTAATCTGTGTCCGCAAGAGGTAGTCCACCCTTTAGCTTCTGAACACCCTGTCCTATACCAGTACCAAAAAGCCCACCATGGGCAAAGGCGTAAAGGGACTGTATTATCTGATAGCCAGAGTCCGTAGGATCGGAGAAGGGATCCTTCCATGCCAAAACCCTTTCTTTGACGTATCCACCACGCAGGAAAGGAAGGCTCAGAAGGACAAAGCCCAAAGTCACCGGTAGGTACACCTTCGCAGGCATACCACCAGCGAAGAGGATAAGCAGGGTAAGGGTCATTATAGAAACAGCACCTCCTTTGTCAGGTTGTAAAAAGAGAAGCACGGCGTTTAAACCTACAAGGAAGCTTGCCCAGAAGATGTACCTAAACTCCTTAGCACCACCTTTAGAGTAAACATAGTAGGACAAAAACACTATCACAGATAGCTTGGTAAACTCCAAGGGTTGTATACTACCACCAAACAACCATCTGTTTACAGCCTTACCTGTTAATAGCTTATTGATAAGGACGAGTACAAGCATAAGTGTGGAGAAACCTATAAAGAGATAGGCTATCCTTTTATTCTTTAAAACTGAATAGTCAAATTTTTTTTCTAGATAATTTACAAAAACAAAGGCAGTGAGAAAGACAGTAAGCTGTAAGAGCGGCTTCTTTAAGACATTAAGGCTGATAGATCCAACGTACAGACTTGGTAAAACATGGTAGATAATAAGGGCAAACTCACCCATCGCGAATAGGATAAATACAGGCAACCACAGACTCATTTCTAAAGTAGCATTTTAAAATATTTTTGTATGCCTGTATTTCTACTGACAAACGATGACGGTTACTTTTCAGAAGGTATAAAAGCCCTAAGGGAAGAGCTGAAAAAGCTTGGAAGGGTTATAACGATAGCGCCAGATAGAAACCTAAGCGGAGTGGGACATTCCCTTACTTTTACAGCACCACTGCGTATGAGAAGGGTAGACGATGACTTTTGGACGGTAATAGGAGGCACTCCAGCAGACTGTATACACCTGGGCTACTATGTGCTGCTGGACGGTAAAGCTCCCGACCTTGTATGCTCGGGTATAAACGAAGGACCAAACCTAGGTGAAGACATAACCTACTCAGGTACTGTGTCAGGAGCCATGGAAGGTAGGATACTGGGCATACCATCTGTAGCTTTTTCCGTATTTGGAGAAAACCCAGACTTTAAAGAAGTTGCCAGAGTATGCCTTGACGTGGTAAAAATGGTTCTGGAGAAAGGTATGCCGGAGGATACGTATCTGAACGTAAACGTTCCAGCCTTGCCAAGAGATGAAATAAGGGGTTTTATGATCACAAGGCAGGGAAGAAGGGCGTACGTAGAAAAGGTCCTCAAACTTTCAGACCCTGCAAGAAAACCCCTGTACTGGATAACTGCAGAAAAGTTTGGTTGGAGTTTGGAAGAAGGCACAGATTATTGGGCTGTTTACCACGGCTACGTTTCTATAACTCCTCTGCAGCTTGATCTTACAAACTACAGGGCACTCGAAATCCTTAAGAAGACGTGGCAGGCTTAGGTTAAAATATGTGGAGTAGATGAGGTTTCTCATCCTTGCTTCAGAGTCCAAGAGGAGGGTAGACATCCTCCGTATGCTTGGCTTCCAGTTCTCTGTAATACCCTCAAGGATAAAAGAAGAGACATTAAAGGATCCTGTGCTGACTGCAAGGTTCAACGCAAAGAGAAAAGCGCTATCAGTCTGGAAAGAGTATAAGTTTGCAACGGTTCTGGCTGCAGACACAGTGGTGTACCTTGATGGTAAGGTTTACGGAAAGCCTCGTGACGAAGAGGAAGCCAAAAGGTTTCTTCTCGAGCTTTCGGGGCGCTGGCACAGAGTAGTTTCCGCAGTATGTATCCTATCCCAAAAGGGTAGGTACCTATTTCACAAAACTGCAAGCGTAAAGATGAGAGAGTTAACAAAGCAGGAGATAGAGGAGTACGTAAAAACTGGAGAACCTCTCGATAAGGCAGGAGCCTACGCCATACAGGGTTTTGGAGCAGCCTTAGTGGAGTCCATAAGGGGTGACTTCTACACGGTCATGGGCTTACCTATATCTGAAACCTACTGGATACTCAAAAAAGTACTAGACTAGTAGTGTCCAAAGGAGGCTTTCTTCATCAACTCTATCTGAGAGGCTATACACTCCTTTGTCTTCTGTATGTACCACAAAAGCCTATCCCTTTTGGATGGATCTTTCCAGAGTTCCACATCTTGAGCTATGCTGCTGAGCTTTACAAAGAAGGGGCTTCCTTCAACTACCAGATGTTGTAAGTATACAGGGAGAGCAGGCTCTATACGAGGCAGTAGAAAGCTTATCCAAGAGAAGGCCTCTATACACAAGCTTACCGCTTCTTCATCCTCTTCTAGGAAGAGTATCTCCTTGAGTATGTCTAAAGTCTCCAACTGGTAGCTGAGTACATCAAGAGCTGTAAGTAAGGAAAGCGATCCGCTTTGCATAGGCTTAACAAGAGATATTACTGCCCTCTGTTGTAGTCTTATGAGCTCTTCAAGTCTTTCTATGAATTCCTCTATCATAGTACATACTTAGAAAGATCCACATCTTTTACAACAGATTCAAGCTTTGCCCTTACAAACTTTCCATCTATTATTATGTGCTGTCCTTTTAGACTAGGAGCGTTGAAGGAGATGTCTTCAAGGAGTATCTCCATGATGGTGTGTAACCTTCTTGCTCCTATATTTTCCAACTTGTTGTTAGCTTCCTCCGCTATACGTGCTATCTCATGCACTGCATCTTCGGTAAACTCTAAGTCCACTCCTTCTGTCTTCAGGAGCTCAACGTACTGTTTTATAAGGGCATTCTTAGGCTCAGTAAGTATGCGCACCAGGTCCTCTTTGGTTAGAGGACTCAACTCTACCCTTATAGGGAACCTACCCTGTAACTCGGGTATGAGGTCGGAAGGTTTGGACATGTGAAAAGCTCCCGCTGCTATAAAGAGGATGTGATCTGTTCTCACTGGCCCGTACTTGGTCCTCACAACAGTACCCTCTACTATAGGAAGAAGGTCTCTCTGGACCCCTTCTCTGGATACTCCAGGTCCGTAAGAGGGAGTTTTTATGGCTATTTTGTCAATCTCGTCTATGAAGATGATACCAAAGTTTTCAGCTCTGTATATAGCCTCGCGTGCAACTTCCTCGTGATCTATCAGCTTTTCAGCCTCTTCCTGTTCGAGTATGGCTAGAGCATCCTTGACCTTTACACGCCTTTTCTTCCTACCCACGGGCATGCCACCAAAGAGGTCTTTTAACTGCTCCCCCAGATCTTCCAGTATGGGTGGACCACCAACGGTTAGTATGGGTGGTAACTTTTCCTGAACCCATATTTCTACTACCTTCTCGTCCAACTCTCCGCTCCTGAGCTTGGCCCTTATGTCTGACTTGGTGAGCCTACCGTCGGTTATAAAGGGATCTTTTGAGAGGATGTCCACCAGTATATCTTCGGCTATCTTCCTGGCCTTCTGTCTTACATCTTGCATCTTTTCCGCTTTGACCATCTGGTATGAAACTTCCACTAGCTCCCTCACCATAGACTCTACATCCTTACCCACGTAACCTACCTCTGTGTACTTGGTAGCTTCAACTTTTATGAAGGGTGCTTTTATAAGCTGTGCGAGCCTTCTGGCTATCTCCGTCTTACCCACACCCGTGGGTCCAATCAGGATTATGTTCTTCGGAGCCACCTCATCTCTTATGCTTTCGGGGAGCTTTTGCCTTCTCCATCTGTTCCTCAAAGCTATGGCAACAGCTTTTTTTGCCTTCTCTTGGCCCACTATGTACTTGCTTAATTCCTCAACTATCCTTTGAGGGGTAAGCTCTTCAAGGAGGTCAGAGTATGTCCCATTCGTTGCCTTCATCGTGAGTCTCCTTTTTTGGCATGTCTTTGGGCACACTCCTTACTATATTCTCCAGGTAGGCCGTAAGATCCTTTGGGAAGGGGTCAAGCTTAAACTCAACGGGAAAAGTCCTCCTTATAAGATCAAGGGGTGGACAACCCACACCCATGGCAGGTAGTATCTCCTTAGGACTCCTTCTCTTTGCCTCCGTGTACGCAAGCCTGTAAGCGTGTCTTAGGGCTTCTTCTAGGTTGCTGAATCTCTCTACCTCGTCACCGAACTCAAACAGTACAACGTCCTTGGCTTGGCGTAGAAATTCGTCTACGTCCAATACCTCCACTATGTACTCCCTACCTTCCCATTCTCTGGTGACCACAAGATCCTTATTGTTGAGGTTGAAGGATATCACGTAGTAGTCTATCAGATAAGTGTCCGCATAAACATCCGGAAAGAAGAAAAATTCCATAAGTTTTAAAATATAGCATGCTTTGGAGTTTGTGCTAAAGGACGAAGAGCAGACTGTAAGGTTCGTCCGAGAACTGGCCAAGGTGTTGAAGGGTGATGAGATCATATGTCTTTCCGGACCTTTGGGAGCTGGAAAGACTTTCATAGTAAGAGCACTCGTGCAAGCGTTGGGGCTTTACGAAGGCTATCAAGTCAGAAGCCCTACCTTCACCCTCATAAACGAGTACCCTACTGAGAAGTTTAGAGTCTTCCATGTGGATCTCTACAGGGTAAAAGATTTAAACCTGGATGAGTTTTTGGGTAACGGTCTTGTACTCATAGAGTGGCCAACACCAGACATACCTTGCGACCTTTGGATAGAGATAGAGATCCTGCCTGAGGGAAGAAAGCTCCGTATAAGGCCATGTTCAGAAAAAGGGTCTTACGCATACTCTAAACTGTCCGATTACCGAAGTGAAAGGCATTTATGAATAGGTTATCAGACGAGAGACTTTTCGTCCACCCTAAACTGTAGAGCCTCCGACAGATGCAGAACGTCTATCTTCTCCTCTCCGTCCAGGTCAGCGATAGTCCTGGCTACCTTTAAAAGCCTAGCATAGCCCCTACCTGTCAGATGGTGGGCCTGCATGGCCCTTTTGAGAAGGTCCTTTGCTTCTTGCGTCAGAATACAGTACTTTTCTATCTCCTTCTGATTCATATGAGAGTTAAACTTTAGTTTTCCTTTAAACCTTTCTCTCTGTATCTGGACAGCCCTCATGACGGCTTGCCTCATCTCCTCCGAAGAGGGTCCCTTTTGCATGTTGACCAGTTCTTCTTCCTTTGGTGGGTCTACCCAAACTTTAAGGTCTATCCTGTCCATTATGGGTCCTGAAAGCTTGGACTGGTGAGCCTTTATCTGGTTTGGGGTACAAACACAAGCCTTGTAAGGGTTTGCGTAGTTGCCGCATGGGCATGGGTTTGTGGCACCCACCAAGAGGAACTGAGCTGGAAAAACAAACCTACCACTTGCTCTCGTAACCACCACGTAACCGTCCTCCATGGGTTGTCTGAGAGCCTCCAGGCTCTTTCTTCCAAACTCTACCATCTCATCCAAGAAGAGAACTCCCCTGTGGGCAAGGCTTATCTCTCCGGGCATGGGTGGGTTCCCACCACCTATAAGAGACACGTCTGAAGCTGTATGATGCACAGACCTAAAAGGCCTTTGCGTTATAAGACCTTCTCTCAGTAAACCAGCCACGCTGTATATCTTGGTTATCTCAAGAGCCTCCTCAAAGCTTAGAGGCGGCATTATGGTTATGAGCCTTTTTGCCAGCATGCTTTTACCGCTGCCTGGTGGTCCTACGAGAAGGACGTTATGGAACCCCGCTGCAGCTATCTGCATAGCCCTCTTGGCCATGGTCTGACCGTAAACGTCAGACATATCTATGTCAAAGCCCTTAGAGTTTTCAAAGAGAGTCTTTATGTCTACCCTTGCAGGCTCTTTGGGCTTACCCTGCAGAAACTCCACCACCTCTGTCAGATGTTCAAAACCATAGACTTCAACACCCTCCACTATACCACCTTCTAACTCGTTCTCTTTCGGAACTATAAACTTCCTAAAACCCTGTTCTTTTAAAGAGAGTACTATGGGAAGGACTCCAGAAACCCTGTTGATCTTCCCATCTAGAGAAAGCTCACCCAGTACTACCACATCTTCTTGGACATTTACAACGCCCATGAGCACTAGTATGCCTACGGCCATAGGAAGGTCGTACAGCGTCCCTTGCTTTTTCACATGGGAGGGAGAGAGGTTTACCGTTATCCTCTTTTGAGGTAGGGAAACCCCAAGGTTCTTAAGGGCTGATCTTATCCTATCCTTGGCCTCGCTTATGGCCTTATCTGGAAGCCCTACTATGTTAAACTGGGGAAGACCTGGAGAGATGTCCAGCTCTACATCCACCAGTATGCCCTCTATCCCCAACACTCCCCCACTCCTTATCCTACAGAACATGAGAAAATTATAAGGATGCTTGAAAAGTTCCAAGGAGTCATAGTAGGATCTGCCCTAGGAGATGCCATAGGTAAGTCCCTAGAGGACATAACTAAGGAGCAAGCCCTAGAATACTACGGCGGTAGAGTGGAAGGATTTGTGGAACCTCATCCACACAGTCCAGCTTATGGCCTTAGGCCGGAGGACACTTCGGATGAGACTACCATAAGCATGATACTCTGCGAGAGCATACTTTCCAAGAAGATGATAGATCCCTATGATTTCTTTTACAGACTACTGGAGTTCAGAAAGGATGAGCTCAAGCACAGACAGACAGATCCAACACTTCTTAGGGCTATAGACCTTCTATCCTCTGGCATAAGCCTGGAAGATGCAGGATGTTATTCTTTTTCGGTGGAGGGTATACTAAGGTGCAGCGTAGTAGGTCTTTACCACTACTACAACCCCTACCTGGCCTCAGAGGGTGGTAGGCTGGTAAGTCTCATAACCCACAGGAGCCCAGAGATATACGACGCGAGCGGAGCATACTCGGCCCTAATATCCCTCCTTATACTTGAAAGCTACGACCTTTCCAGACAGGAAGACCGATTAAACCTCCTCGAACACCTCAAGGTCTTCATGAAGAGGGAAAAGTCCAAGAAATTCATAGACACTGTCATACAGCTGCTCAAGGAAGGCAAAAGTTTAGAGGATGCCATAGCCATCTTGGGTAACTCTACCTACGTCTTTGAATCCTTTCCCCTTGCCCTCTTTATATTCCTCTCCAACATAGGGAACCCCATGGAAGCCTTCTGGCAAGCGGTAAACGCCTGCGGAGATTTCGGCGGTGATACGGACTCCATCGGCTACCTTGTAGGATCCATGGTAGGAGCTTACTACGGCCTTTACGTCTTCCCTGAGGACCTAGTTGTAAACCTTGAAAGGTCAGAGTATTATATTAATATCTCCCAAAAGCTTTATGAGCTCGTGGTAGAACAAAGAGAAAGGAGGTAGAAAATGCCCTACAGGACCCAAGAAACCTTCCTAAACACTGCCAGGAAAAGAAAGGTCAAGGTTACTATCTACCTTCTGAATGGCATAAGACTCCAAGGAAGGATAAGATCTTTTGACTTATACACCATACTTCTGGAGGATGGGCGTCAGCAGACGTTAGTTTACAAGCATGCTATAACTACTATAGTCCCTTCAGAAAAGCTAGAGCTAGAGTTTGAAGAAGAAGGAGTGCCGGGGGCTGGTTGACCCTCGGCCCTTAGAACATGCCCGGTGGTTTACCCTTGGAAACAACTAGCCTATCTACAGGTTTTCCACCTTTCAGGTGAGAGTTTACTATCTCGGGTACATCTTCAAGCCTTACATTTCCGTACCACACGGCGTCTGGGTACACCACTATGGTGGGACCAAGACCGCAAGGTCCGAGACAACCCGTAGGAGTTACTATCACGCTCATAAAAAGCTCAGGATCCATCTGGATGCTTTCCATAAGCTTAGCGTAAATGTCCCTGCTTCCCTTTTCGGCGCAGGATCCCATAGGATGTCCTGGTGGTCTCTGATTTACACACACAAACACGTGCCTAAACTCCATAAGTCACCTCCTTCAGGAGAATTTTTCTCAGAGATATCTTAAGGATACCACTACACAAGTCCATCACCGTATGAGATAGCTCAGTAAAGGTCTCTCTTCTTGACAGATTCAGTAGTGGACTGTATAATTTCTGAAAACTTTTATTTACAAAGGTTTTAAGTTTTTTTTACTTTATCTAAGGAGGTTAAGATATGGCTGTTCCTAAAAGGAAGACTTCTAGATGGAGAAGAGATCAGAGAAGAGCTCAGAACTTCTTTGCAAAGCTTAAGGCCACCTCTTTGGCCTCTTGCCCAAACTGCGGTGAGATGATACTACCACATAGAGTATGTCCATACTGTGGATACTACAAGGGTAGACAGATCCTAGACACGTTATGAGTCTTCCCAAGATAGCTGTAGACTGTATGGGGGGAGACTACGCCCCCGAGGAGATAGTAAAGGGATGTATATGGGCAAGTAAAGAGTTTGCACAAACCATATTCTTGGTGGGAGACGAGCAGAGGATAAAGGAGATACTAAAGAGGGAGGGAGTAAAGGACGAAAGACTCGTGGTAGTGCATGCAAAGGACACCATCGGTATGCACGAGCCACCCTCTAACGTGCTTAAGAAAAAGGAGTCTTCTCTTTACATAGCCGGGAAGCTAGTAAAGGATGGAGTGGCCGACGGTCTCGTTTCTGCAGGTAATACGGGTGCTGTCCTCACGGTCGGTAAGTTTGTCATAGGAGCCATAGAAGAGGTAGAAAGACCAGCCATAGGTGTAGCCTTGCCAAACCCAAAGGGTAAGACAGTTTTAATAGATGTAGGTGCAAACGTTGACTGTAAACCAAAGCACCTTGTACAATTTGCCATAATAGGACATACATACGCAGAGGAGATACTGGGTATACAAAACCCGAGGGTTGGGATTCTAAGCATAGGTGAGGAGGAAGGTAAGGGCAACGAGCTAGTTAAAGAGACTTATCCACTCCTAAAGCAGCTTGGCCTTAACTTCTTAGGGAATGCCGAAGGAAGGGACATATACGCGGGTACCTTTGATGTAATAGTGTGCGATGGGTTCGTAGGAAACATAATACTAAAGGCGAGCGAAAGCTTAGGCATGGCAGTAGTCCAGATGATAAAAGAGGAGATCAAGAAGAGCCTTCTGGCTAAGATAGGTGCCTTCTTGCTTATGCCAGCTCTTAACAACTTCAAGAAGAAGGCAGACTTTACCGAGTATGGCGGAATACCGCTGCTCGGAGCAAAAAAGCCTGTTATAATCACACACGGAAGAGCCAACGCAAAGGCTATAAAAAACGCCATAAAGGTAGCCACAGAGTTCTACACCCATCACTTCAATGAAAAATTAGCCTCCAATATGAAGAAGTTCATGCCAGAAGGAGCTAAAGCTTCATGGGCATAAGGATTTCAGGACTCGGGGTCTACTTACCCGAAAAGGTGCTTACCAACTTTGACCTTGAGAAAATGGTGGATACATCCGACGATTGGATAACCACACGGACGGGTATAAAGGAGCGGAGGATAGCCCAAGATGAAACTCTAACCTACATGGCAAAGCAGGCAAGCCTTATGGCCCTCCAAATGGCCAACACAGATCCCGAGGAGATAGACCTTATCCTTGTAGCCACGCTTACCCCAGACAAGACCTTTCCTGCTACAGCATGTCTACTTCAGGCAGAGCTTTCTGCAAAAAGAGCTTTTGCCTTTGACCTTTCTGCCGCATGCAGCGGCTTTCTGTACGCCCTGGATGTTGCTCATTCTTACCTTGTCTCTGGAAAAGTAAATAAGGCCCTGGTCGTAGGTGCTGAAAAGCTCTCCACTATAGTAAACTGGCAGGACAGGAACACATGCGTGCTCTTTGGAGACGGAGCTGGTGCTGCAGTAGTAGAGAAGAGCCAAGATGGTCTGTACACGTCCAAGCTCTACTCGGACGGAAGCTTGTGGGAACTCCTCTTTGCAGAAAAGTGCGGACACATCCAGATGAAAGGTAGAGAACTGTTTAAGGTAGCCGTGCGTAGCATGGAAGAGGCGTGCAGGCAAGTACTAAAAGAGGCTAACATCTCCGTTGAAGATGTAGACCTTGTGGTGCCCCACCAGGCAAACATAAGGATAGTACAAGCTTTAGCGGAAAAGTTAGGCATACCCTTTGAAAAGATCTACTCCAACATACACAGGTATGGAAACACGAGTGCCGCATCCATACCCATAGCTCTTTATGAAGCTTACAAAGAGGGGAAGTTAAAGAGAGGAGATACGTTGCTTATGACTGCCATGGGTGGAGGCCTCACGTGGGGAGCCGTCCTCATGAGGTTTTAACATGCTTACCAAAGAGTGGTCGGATTTCATAGACAGAGTGAGGGAATTTTTCAAAGGAAGGGGATACCTTGAAGTTCACACTCCAGTGCTTTTAGAGTATCCAAACATAGACCCAAACGTAAAACCCATAAGCCTAGAGATAGGTGGAAAAACCTATTACCTTCAAACCTCCCCAGAACCTTACATGAAAAAGCTCCTGAGTATCCTAAAGAGGGACATATTCCAGATAGCCAAAGTATTCAGAGATGATCCGGTGGGAAAGTGGCATAGAAAGGAATTTACCATGCTTGAATGGTACGCGGTAGGAAAGGATTACAACTACCTCATGCAAGAGATTACAGACCTCGTAAGGTACCTAGGCTACGAGCTTGATTGGGAAAGCATAAGCGTGGAAAGAGCCTTCGAAGAATACGCAGGAATAATACTGTCAGAGGACGAAGAGGTGTTCAAGAACAACCTCATGGCTTACGGGTACGAGTTTGATGACAAGGAAGACTGGGAGACCCTTTTCTACAGGATATACATAGACGTAGAGAGACAGCTTGGAAAAGACAAGCTTACCTTCCTGAAGGACTTTCCAAAAAGGCTGTGCGTCTACGCCAAGATAAGGAATGGCTACGCGGAAAGGTTTGAGCTCTACATAAAGGGTGTTGAGATAGCCAACGGTTGGACGGAGGAGACAGATAAAGAGGAGATAAAGAGGAGGATGGAGCTATGGAGGGGGAACCTTCCCATGGACGAAGAACTCCTCAGGGCTTACGAGGATATGCCAGAATGTGCAGGATGTTCCATAGGGCTTGAGAGACTCTTTAGCGTCCTTAAGGGTTATGATGGGATTGTCATATGAACTTAATTCATAAGGCTTTCAAAAAGCCTGCGGTTCTAGACCAAAAGGTACACGCAGACTTTAAAGTATCTGAAAGGACAGATTACTCCTTTGCGAGGGATGTGGACATAGTTTCCTTGGGCTTTTCTGAACTTTTGGCCTGCAGCATGTACTTCCCCGTAATGTTTGGGAAGTCAGGAGACAGACTATTCCCCTTTGCCCTACTTGGCATAGGTAGAAACTTCTTCGTAGACAAAGAAGGAAGATGGAAGGTAGACGTCATACCGAAGGCCATAGACCTGTACCCTTTTGGACTTTCTTTGGAAGACGACCAGAGTGGGATTGTAGTTGTGGACGAGGCAGCATACTCAGAAGAAGGTCAAAGGCTTTTCGATGAAGAGGGAAACGAAACTCAGTACCTTCAGGACATTAAAAACAAGCTCACCGAGTTTGGAAGGGATATTCTTCAGGCCATGGAGTTTGTTAAAACTCTCGTGGAAGATAATCTCCTTGTGAACACTAACCTAACGGTTGAAACAAGCAAGGGTAAAGCAGAGTTTAAAAACATCCTCATAACCAACGTGGATGCTTTAAAAAGTATGCCGCCGGAGAAGCTCTACTACTACAACCTAAGAGCATACCTCCCAGTGCTTTACTCTGTTCATCTGAGCATTAGAAACTTCAAGATCTTTGAACTCATAGAATGAGGTCATCCCTATTGTATATGATCTCCACTGCAGAAAGCCTTATGGCCCTGCTTACAACCCTTTCCCAGTCTATATCACTTTTTCCTTTAACGGCTATAGCGAACTGAAAATTTCCCAAAAGTCTTGAGTTCAGGTATAGAGGCTTAAGAGTGTTTATGATCAGCTGGGTTACCGTGCTGCGTGGAATAGTTATATTACCCAGCTTCTGATCTTGAAGAATCACCTCGGGCGGTGTTATACCCTCAAGGACAGTACCAGGTATAAGAGGCTCAGTAAATATGATGACTTCGTCAAAACCAGCCTTTTTAAGAGCATAGTGCAATGTCCAAGGTTTCCATCGCGTAAGATGGTTTGGAGGATAGTCTCCATACCACCACTTGTACTTTCTGTATCCTAGTGCGGTGTTTTCAAACTTAAAGTATGGTGGACAGCTCATGAGGTATAATCCGCCTTCTTCCAGCATGGAGTATACCTCTCTTAGGAAACCCACAGGGTCCTCTAGGTGCTCCAAGACTTCAAAGGCAGTTATGAGCTTGTAAGGACCTTTAAAGTCTTCGGGAAGATCCTTAAAGGTAAAGGCTTTTACAACCCTAAGGTTGAACCTTTCCTTTGCTATCTTCACCGCCTTTTCTGAAGCATCAAAACCGTAGCTTTCAAAGCCGTACTTCTTGGCTATTAGCATAAAAAACCCAGTACTACAACCCACGTCCAGATGTTTACCCTTGGGGAGCACAGAGAGTATGGGCAAAAGCACGTTTATACGTGGGAGGGCAGACCATCTTTCTATCTCCTCCCGAGCAGTAGAAACCTTTGTGTAGGACTCGTACGGTATGTTAGTAAAGCTAAGCAGGTCTTCGTACTTCCCTTCGTATGCCTTTTCGTAATCCATCGCCTTCAGAGGATGGGCGAACTGTAGACCACACGAAGGACATTCAAAGATCCTGTGGCCGTTTATAACTTCAAAAAGGTGAAAGCTTCCCGTATGTTCACACACGGGGCATACCTCGGGCTTTGGAAAATCCTCCTGCGAAAGGAGCTGAGCATCCTTTAGGGCCAGGGCTATAACCTTGGATGGGATACTTTCAAGGCATGGACTGTAGTACTTTCCCAAAAGCTTTGCTTCGTTGCACGGCTCTGCGATGGCATGTATACCACACGGTGCTCTGCAAGTCTGCCCCGTGTAGTTGGCCCTCACCGGTATGACCGTAGGATACGTACCGGCGGTATTATAAGGTTCTACAGGACCACTTATAAGAACAGTAGGCTTTTTGAGAGCTCCAGCTATGTGTAACGTTGACGTGTCAGCAGTTACCACCGCATCGGAGAGAGAGACAGCAGCTATAAGATGTTTTACGGTTTTCATGTAGGGTGAGAGGTTTACAGCCTGTATACCGTAAAGCTCAAAGGATACGTTCACCGTTATGTCCTCTGTCGGTAAAGAACATACAACGGGTATGTACTCATCTCTTATAAGTTCTTGGAGGTCTTTCAAAAGCTTAGGTGGCAGAGTTCTGTGGACTGAAGAAGCAAGGTAGTGAAAAAGCAGAACCTTCTTACCACCTGAGATCTCCCTTATCTTTTCAAAGATGGGCTCTAGCTCTCTTCTTATGTCTTCCTTTACTACCACGTCTGGCGTTTCGTCCTGCGCGTGATACAGATAAAACTTCCAAAGGAAGTATTCCACCATGTTAAGACTGTCAAACTGGGGACCACCCACCATCTCTACAGCCTTCACCATGTAGTCCGCCTTTTTCACCTCAGAAAGTGGGGTAGGATGCGGTAGTAGTCTATCTACATAAGGAAGATCTTCCAGGATAGGTTTTGCCTTGCCAGATACTGCCACCCACAGCTTCATCCTAGGGTAACGTCTTTTTATCTCCCTCAACGCTACTGTAGAACACAACACGTCTCCTATGGCTCCTTGCATGAAGACAAACAGGACTTTACCGTTTAAGTTCTCACCCCTGTATACAGGAGGGAGGTCAAGCTTATCCTCTTCGAATAATCTCTTGTAATCTTCCTTAAGTAAGTTAAACACATCCTTAGCGAAGAGTAACCTTTGTCCTGGCTTGAGATCAAAGGAGTAACCGTTGAAGTTTAACCTCCCTCCCGTTTTTACCCGCACGACTAACATGGTGCTTTGTAAATTATAAACACTTAAAAAATTCCCGTTTAATACCGATTTATTACATATAGAATACCAGGAAGGAGGTTAAAAAGATGGCGCTGAGGATTAACTTCAACTATGAATCAGCGGTAACACACACCTCCCTACTCCAGACGGAGAGGGAGATGAACAAATCTTTGCTTAGGCTCTCTACAGGATTAAGGATCCTCAATGCATCCGATGACTCAGCTGGCCTTTTCGTGGCTGACCAGCTTGCCATAGTGGCTTCTGGTCTTCAGACAGGAAACCTTAACATCCAGACGGGTATATCTGCTCTTACCATAGCGGAAAACAGCGCAGGACAGGTATTCAATAAGCTCAACGAGATCTATGCAAGGGCTGGAAGAGCTGCCAACGACATAAACGATCCAAACGCCAGAGCAGCACTACAGCAAGAGATAATGAACTTTGTGGATGCCATCCAGAAGATAGGTACGGACACTGAATACAACGGAATAAAGCTGCTTGATGGTACATTCCAAAATAAGTACATCCACTACGGGCCTAGGTATGGGCAGGTGGTAAATGTATCCATAGGCGACTTAAGGGCTCAGTCCTTGGGTGCTTACATAGTAGATGGAACCGGTAGAGTAACTTCTGGCACAGGTAGTCTTACAAGCCTCACCGGAACACTTTACACCCTTGACAGTGGGGATTATCTAAGGGTTGGGGGTAAAACGGTTCTTTATAACAACAGCACCAACGTTTACCTTGTAGATGCTGCCACAGCTGTCCAAAACATAAACAATGATGCATCGCTTCAAGCTATGGGCATAGAGGCCGTCGCTAAAAACCAAAGCACAGCAGCCACCTTTACAGGCGTGTTTACAGAAACAAGCGCTACAAGCCCTGGAACTGTTAACCTCAACTTTTACATAGGTCAGGCCACTGTTGGTACACCCACCTTCAGTGTAACGGGTATAACCGCAAACACTTCGCTCAACGACTTGGTGTCACAGATCAACGCAGCGGCATCGGCTGCAAACGCTCCCGTAACCGCCTCCATAGATAACGGAAAGTTGGTCCTCAAGACCACCAACGGAGAAACCATAGCCATAGAAGCTTCCTACACTGGCTCTGGAACGGCCACCATAAATTTTGATCAACTGCTGGAAGGTGCTACAAGCGTAACCGGTGTTACAAACGGTGGTTCAGCTTACGCCGTAAAAATAGGTCAGCTCAGCATTTACAGCTCCAATCCTTTTGTGGTCAATGAAAACGGGGTGGATATAGTAGGGACAAATGGAACGGCGGATGCAAACCTGAACGCAACCTTTAACAATCTCTACTCAATTAACGTTTCTACTAACGCGGGCGCGGAAAGGGCACTCCTGATAGTGAAAAAAGCACTACAGAAGGCCGATACTATAAGGGCACAGATAGGCGCAGTCATGAACAATCTACAGTCTATATACGATGCCCAAAACGTGGCTTACGACAACACGAAGAACGCGGAGAACGTCATACGTAACACGGACTATGCTCAGGAGATGTCAAACTTCACAAGCCTACAGATAAAAATGCAATCCTCCATAGCTATGCTAGCACAGGCAAACCAACTTCCTCAACTGGTACTGCAACTGCTCAGATAAGCCTTTTGGGGAGGGTAGGTTCCCTCCCTTTAAGAACATAAGAGGTGTGGTGCAGTGGAGGTAGGTAAAGTTAATATGTTTAATCCACAAACCCTGCCCCAGATGGATAATCGCCCTGCGCCCCAACCTCCTGTTCAGAATATACCAGGGGAAATCATCACGGATGAAAAGAAAACCAGAAATCTCAGCACAGAAGAGCTGCAAAAGATCCTGGAAGAAATAAGAAGGAAGCTTGATTACTTCAATATACAACTCAAGATAGACATAGACAAAGACCTTGAAATACCAGTGGTAAAGATCATAAACATAGAGACAAACGAGGTGATAAGGCAGATACCTCCAGAGTACCTTCTTGAACTCATGAAAAAAATAGACCAGATGCTTGGTATACTCTTAGAGAGGAGGGAGTGATGGCTGGAGAGTTCTACCTTAGCAACGTAACAGGCCAATTTGACTGGGGGTCGATAATAGACCAGATAATCCAATTAAAGTCTAAGCCTCTGCAAGATATACAAAAGCAGACTCAACAGTATTCTCAACAAAAGGATATACTCTCAGGCATAGCCTCTTCCCTCTCAGCTTTTAGCTCTACCATAAGCGGTGTAAACATAGACGATCTTTTCAGAGCAAAGAAGGCTGACGTATCCGATCCAAATGTTATCTCTGTCAATGTATCCCAGGATGCACCAGACATAAACTTTTCCGTGAATGTAAACAAACTTGCACAGAAGGAAATCCTCGTTTACGGAAATGGTTTCTCCTCACTCACAGAGAATATAGGCACTTCAGGGACCTTCACCCTCAGGTACTACACCTCACTCACGGACTACAAGGACTTTACCATATCCTACAACAGTACCGACACACTCCAAGATATAGTAAACAAGATAAACTCCGTTCAAAATTACGTAAAAGCTTCTGTCTATTACGACGGGACTAATTACAAGCTCATGCTTTCTGAAACGGATGAGGCAAACTCCACCGTAGAGACAGCTCCTGACCTTAGTACAAAAGCGATACATCTCGTGGGAAACCTGCCATACCAGTTTGGTTATAACCTTCTCATCCAAGGAGCTCAGAACGCTCAAATACAGATAGGCTCTGGAACACCCATAAGCAACCCTTCCAACACCTTCAGTAACGTGTTTTCAGGGGTTAGCATAACGGCCAAGTCTGTAGGCTCTAGCAACGTCAGCATACAAGAAGATAACTCCAAGGTGACAGACTTCTTAAACTCTGTGCTAAAAGCCTACAACGATGTGGTTAAAAAGGTCTCTGAGGCCACAGGACTGAATGCACCCTTCCAGGGTAACTCTGTAGTCAGGGGAATCCTTACAGACCTAAGCACACTCTTAGATCCACTCGTAAGAATGGGAATCATAAACTACAATGAAGACGGTACAGCCTCACTAAACACAGATATGCTGAGCAGCCTAATGAACAGTGATAGAAATAACGTGTATAATACGCTAACACGCTTAAAGGATGCCCTCTCTAACTATCTCTCAAAACAGTCCAACTTTTTTAACTCCTTGATAGGTGAGTATCAGTCAAGGATATATAGCCTGCAGAAAAGATACGAAGAGATCTCACAGCAGCTTGCTAAGGAAGAAGAAAGTCTAAGACTTGAGTTTTCTAAGGTAGAAGCCTTTATGCTCCAGGCGAACAACATAAAACAAAGGCTTCAGGACTTTATAGTTACGCTGTCTCAGATGCAAGGAGGTAAAGGATGAACGCATACCTTGAGAACATGGTAATGACCTCAAACCCCGTAAGGCTTGTGATCCTTCTGTACGAAAAGGCCATAGCATGTTTAGAAAGTGCCCTTGATATATCTCGAAAGAGAGAACAATCTCCCGAAGAATTAAAAGAGAAACTTGAAAATCTTGGAAGAGCCCAGGAGATAATAACAGTCTTGGACAGTACTCTAGACCTTGAAAAGGGTGGAGAGATAGCCAAGAATCTGAGAGAAATCTATCAGGCTTTAAGCAACGATCTTGTGAGGCTTTCTTTACAAGATGACCCCGAGACGTTAGAGAAGATGATAAAGGTCCTCTGGGAGCTAAAGTCTGCTTGGGAGGACGTGGAAAAAGAACACTATGGAAAACCTTAAAGCACTCTTACTAGAATGCCAATTGCTGATCAAAGAAGAAAAGTGGGAAGAAGCTATATCCAAACTTAAAAGCCTCTCGGAGGAACACTTTAAAAACCTTACCTTGGAAGAGGCTAAAGAGTGTTTAAACCTTCTTAATTTTCTTATTCAGCAAACGGAAGAAAAAAAGCTTCAGATGGCCCAAACTATGGTCAATATAAACAGGTTGAAGGGAAGTATCTTTTAACTTATGAACAAAAACAAAGAACTCGCCAAGCTTTTCGAAAGAATGGCAGATATGCTTGAATTCTTGGGAGAAAACCCCTATCGTATAGCCACCTACAGGAGGGCTGCGGAAATCCTATCCGAGCTTGATCAAGATGTAGAAGAACTAGTCAAAACAGGAAAGATAAGAGAGTTGCCAGGTATAGGTGAGTCCACTATAGAGAAAATAGTGGAGTATCTCCGCACAGGAACCATAAAGAGGTACGAAGAGTTAAAAAAGCAAGTCCCAGAAGACCTCTTGGAGCTCTTGGAGGTACCAGGTATAGGACCCAAAACCCTACGCTTAGCATATGACAAACTCAAGATAAGGACCAAAGATGATTTTATAAGAGCCTTGCGAACTGGTAAGCTAGCCTTCCTACCTGGCTTTGGAGAGAAGAAGATCCAAAACATCCTACGTGGCTTAGAGCTTTGGGAAAGGAGCAAAGAGAGAATGAGCCTTATAGAGGCCTACGATATTGGCACATCCTACGTAGATTACATGAAGCAGATAGGCCATCTGATTGAAAAGATAGAATTGGCTGGAAGCTTAAGAAGAAGGAAGGAGACCATAGGCGATATAGACATACTAGTGTCGGCAAAAGCTGAAAACTGGCCAAGGATACACGAACACTTTATAAGGTTCCCCGACGTGAAAGAGGTTCTCCTAAAGGGTGAGACCAAATCGAGCGTGGTCCTAAGCAACGGTAGACAGGTAGACCTCAGGACCGTAGAACCCCACCAATTTGGAGCTGCTCTCCAATACTTTACAGGTTCAAAGGAGCACAACATACGTATAAGGGATATAGCAAAAGAGAAGGGACTAAAGGTCAACGAGTACGGCGTTTTCAGGGCTGACACAGGTGAGTACCTAGGTGGTGCCACAGAAGAGGAAGTTTACTCTCTTCTAGGGATGCAGACTCCACCTCCTGAGATAAGGGAAAATACGGGAGAAGTAGAGCTTGCCTTGCAGGGCAAGCTTCCTAGGCTCGTTGACTACTCGGATATAAAGGGGGACTTTCATATGCACACCAACTGGAGCGATGGAGTTGCAAGCCTTGAACAGATGGTTAGAACTGCTTATGAACTTGGTCACAAGTACATAGTAATAGGTGATCACTCCCAGTCATCCAGAGTTGCCAACGGCCTTGATCCCGAAAGGTACAGGAAACAATGGAAGGAGATAGAAAGACTGAGGGAAGAGTATGAACCATTAGGGTTTCATATACTGAAGGGTTGCGAGGTGGATATACTCCCCGATGGCAGTCTTGATCTTCCAGACGAGCTTTTGGAGGAGTTCGACTTTGTGGTAGCCTCCATCCACTCGCGCCTTAACCAAGACAACACCTACAGGATACTCAAAGCCATGGAAAACCCATACGTAAACCTCATAGGTCATCCAACAGGAAGGGCCTACGGCTCCAGGGAGGGTTATCCACTGGATATGAAAAAGGTACTCCAGATGGCAAAGGAAACATCAACGGCCCTTGAGCTAAACACCTTCAGGGCTGATCTACCGCCTGAGTGGATAAGAAGATGCATGGAGGAAGGTGTCTACATAGCAATAGTTACTGATGCACATGCACCAAAACACCTGTCTTACATAACCCTAGGCGTTGGCCTTGCACGAAGAGGGTGGGCAAGGCCTGAGCTGGTACTAAACACAAGAGACTATCAAGGAGTCCTTGAGTTTGTAAAAGAAAAAAGGAGGAAGATGGGTGCTAGTTATATACGGTAAGAATCCAGTTATAGAAGCTCTAAGGTCTGGTAAAAGTTTGGAGAAGGTATTGGTAGCTCACGACTCTCATCCTCCACACCAAGTAGTTAAACTCTGTAAGGAAAGGGGAATAAAGATACAGAAAGTACCAAGGCAAAAGCTGGAAGAACTAGCAAAGACTAAGAAAACACAAGGTATAGTGGCCTTACTTAGCCCTATAGAGTACGTAAGCCCTGAAGAGCTATTTTGGGATACTAAAAACAGAAACTCTTTCTTCCTGGTGTTGGATCATATCACAGACCCTCAAAACGTAGGAAATCTGCTCAGAACGTGTGAAGTTCTTGGGGGTGTTGGCGCTCTTATGCCAAAGGATAGGTCCTGCCCCATAAACCAGACAGTTGTTAAGGCCTCCTCGGGTGCTGTGTTCAACCTAAAACTCTCTAAGGTACCTTCCTTGGCTAAGGCACTCCTAGAGTTTAAGAAGCTTGGTGGATGGGTAATAGCTGTGGAAAGGGGAGGGAAGGACATAAGAGATGTAGACATACCCTTACCCTGTGCCCTTGTACTTGGATCTGAAGGCGAAGGAGTGTCTAAGAGTGTGTTAGAGGTTTCGGACCTAGTGGTGACTATACCCATGGCAGGAAAGATAAACTCTTTAAACGTTTCCTCTGCAGGAGCTATAGCCATGTGGGAATGTGTTAGAAGGCAAAAGCCTGGCACTGCACCAGGCTTACCTTAGGATATCCCTTTGAATCTCCTCAGGGGAGGGTACTTCTATCTTTTTGGTCTTTGAAGCGTAGTACATAACTGGGATCAGGACCAGAGTGAGAGCCGTTGAACCTATAGTTCCAAATATAAGTGAGACGGCAAGGCCGTTGAATATGGGGTCAAAGAGTATCACAAAGGAACCCACTATAAGAGCTACAGCCGTGAGCAGTATGGGCCTTGTCCTTATAACTCCAGACTCAACCACTGCCAAGTGTATGGGCACTCCTTGCTTTATCCTTTCCTCAGCGAAGTCTACAAGAAGTATGGAGTTCCTGACTATTATACCTGCAAGGGCTATAAAGCCTATCATGGATGTAGCCGTAAAGAAGGCACCGAGTAAGGCATGCCCTGGGATTATACCCACTAAGGTAAGTGGTATTGGTGCCATGATTATGCCAGGTATCTTAAAGTCTTTGAACCATCCGAGTATGAGAACATACATTATGAAGAGTGCCACAGCAAAGGCCAGACCAAGGTCTCTGAAGACCTCCAGCGTTATGTGCATCTCACCATCCCATTTGACATAGACACCGTCCTCCACTAAAGGTAAGGACATCCACAGTTCCTTTATAGGCCCATAAGGGTTAGGTATGTCTAGAACTTTACTCCTTACAGCGAAGATCCCATAGAAGGGTGCCTCTTCCCTTCCACCCGCGTCACCTATTACGTAGATTACTCTACGGAGGTTCTTCCTGTATATAGTGGGTTCTCTTGGCTCTTCCTTCACCTGGACTATATCGGACAGGGCTACTAACCTTCCATCCCTCGTGGGTATCTTTAGTGTTTTTAGTAGATCAAGGGTTCTGTACTTCTCTTCAAGTCTTATAACTATTGGAGTATTTTCTGTGGCCGTGTTCCTTGCTACATCAACCCTGTAACCATGTATGAGGGCAGCTAGAGTCTGTACTACTTCCTCCTTTGTAAGACCTGCCATTTTAGCCTTGTATTCATCCACAGAGATCTTGAGCGTTGGGACAGGATCCTCTAAGTATATACCTGAGTCTACGATAGCTGGTGATGACCTGAAAATCTTCAGAACCTCCTTGGCCACCTTCTGCTGGGTTTCAAAGTCTGGAGCGTATACTTCCGCCACTATGGGGGATAGCACAGGAGGACCAGGAGGCACTTCTACCACAGCTACGTACTTAACACCGTACCTTCTGGCTATCTCCTCTACCTTGGGCCTTATCCTCTTTGCAAAGTCGTGCGACTGTTCTTTTCTTTCATCCTTGGGAATGAGGTTAACCTGTATGTCTGCATAGTAAGGTGCCTGCCTAAGGTAGTAGTGTCTTACAAGACCGTTGAAGTTAAAAGGTGCAGAGGTTCCAACGTATATCTGGTAATCTGTGACTATGCTCTCTTTGGATATGTACTCACCAATAGCTTTTGCTACCTGCAAAGTCCTCTCGAGGGTTGCATCTTCCGGCATGTCTATGACTATCTGTACCTCACTCTTGTTGTCATAGGGTAGCATCTTCACTAAGACCACCTTGAAGACGAGAAGGGATACAGAGCCAAGAAGCAAGAGTATGGTAGCCGTATAAAGTGCGTAACGCTTTGCCTTGCTTGTCAGAAGTGGGACCATTATGCGCGAGTATATCTTCCAGAAGACTGTGGACTTTATGTCTATCTCCTTATGCTCTTCGTGGGCTTTATCAAATTTGTCCCTCAGGAATATGTAAGATGCCCACGGTGTTATCATGAAGGCAACGAATAGAGAGAAGAGCATTGCAGAAGAAGAGTTAATGGGGATAGGTCTCATGTAGGGTCCCATAAGACCGCTCACAAAGGCCATGGGCATCAGGGCAGCTATTACGGTAAAGGTAGCTAGTATGGTGGGGTTTCCTACTTCATCCGTAGCCCTGACTATAGCCTCCCTGGGAGTTTTAGCAAGCTGTAACTCAAACCATCTGTGAATGTTCTCAACTACCACTATGGCGTCGTCCACGAGTATACCTATGGAGAAGATGAGGGCAAAGAGAGTAACTCTGTTGAGAGTAAACCCAAGGAGTTCACTCAGGAACAAGGCAAGTGCCAGAGTAACAGGTACGGCTATTGCTACTACTATAGCCTCCTTAAACCCAAGAGTTACCGCTATGAGAAGAACTACAGAGAAGGTAGCTATGAAGAGCTTCTTTATGAGCTCGTCTGCCTTCTCTTTTGCAGTCTCTCCGTAGTTTCTTGTTACTGTTATGTTAAGGTCAGAAGGAAGCATGGTACCTTTAACATGTTCTACCACCTTTAGAATCTCCTCTGCTACATCTACGGCGTTGGTCCCCTTCCTTTTGGCTACTGCTATGGTTACAGCAGGGTACAGGTCAGAGGTAGTCACTCCCTTTATATTCTTCTGTTCATACTTAGGCCCAAATCCCATTAGCACGTAGTCCTTTATGTCCGATGGACCATCCTCTATCTTGGCTACATCCCTCAAAAATACGGGCCTACCATTAAACACGCCTACTACTAAGTTCTCTAGATCTTCCTTTGACTTTATAAAATCGCCTGTTTTTACCAGGTATTCCTTACCTTCTCCCTTTAGTGTCCCCACTTGCAATTGAGAGTTGGCTGCCTGTATCACTTTTGCTATGTAAAGAGGAGATACACGGTAGTACTCTAACTTTTGAGGGTCCAACACAACCCTCAGCTCTCTAGGTCTTCCACCTACTATGAACACATCCGCCACGTTGTTTATCTTCTTTATCTCCGTCTCCAGTACGGCAGCAAACTTCCTAAGGTCGTACCAGTCATAGTTCTTACCCCATAGGGTGAGTGTAACTATTGGTACGTCATCTATGGATTTTGGCTTTATGAGAGGTGGTAAGGAGACTCCCGGTGGTGCCACGTCCATGGCAGACATCATCTTGGTGTTTAGATCTACCAGGGCCTTTACAGGGTCCGTTCCTACATAGAACCTGGCTGTAACTATAGCCTGTCCTTCAGAAGATGCCGAGTATAGATACTCTATGTCTTTCAACTCCCAGAGTTTCTTTTCTAGGGGCTCAACCACTCTCCTCTCAACTTCCTGGGGGGAAGCTCCAGGGTAGGAGAGGTATATGTCTATCATGGGAACTATTATTTGAGGCTCCTCTTCTTTAGGTGTGGTTATTATGGCAAAGGCTCCAAGGGCCAAAGAGACTAAAACTATTATGGGAGTAAGCTTTGAGTCTATGAAATAGTGAGCAAGTCTTCCAGCGAACCCATACATCCTTTAGCCTCCTATCCTACATCCATCGCAGGCCTTTTCAACACCCTCTATGACTATCCTCTCGTTACCTTCAAGTCCGGAAAGTACCTCTACCATGTCACCCACCTTCTGGCCAAGCTTTACGAACCTCAGCTCTAGAGTATTATCAGGTCTTACTACAAATACTCCAGTGAAGTCATGCCTTCTGTAGATGGCGCTTTCTGGAACTAAGATTGTCTTGCCTTCCTCAGGTATGAGAAGTTTTGCGTACATACCACTTCTAACAGAAGGGTTGTCCTCCAAGAGAAGCTTTACCCTAAAGGTCCTGCTCATGGGGTCCAAAGCTGGAGAAACTTCTACTACCCTACCCTTTACTACACCCACAGGATCCACCTGAACATCAAAGATCTGCCCTGGCTTTATCTTACCTAGATACCTTTCAGGCAGGTAGAATTCCACTTTGTAAGGAGATTTTTCCAAGGTAAGGAGTGGCTGTCCTGGCACTGCTATATCGCCTTCGTTAACGTTCTTGACTGTCACATACCCACTAAAAGGTGCCCTAAGTGTGGCGTAGTTCAAGTTAGAAGCAACTGCCTGTCTTTGATACTTAAGGGCTTCTATACCTGCTTGGGCCTGTCTCACACCTGCTAGGGCAGCCTCGTACTGAGCCTTGACCTGATCAAATTCCTGTTGGGTTACCGCCCCTTCCTTTAGGAGGGCTTCATATCTTTCGTAGGTCTTTTTTACAGCTTCGTAGTTGGCCAAGGCTGCCTTGTAAGCTTCTTGAGCTTGGGTTATCTGCTTTTCTACTGCGCTCGCTTGAGAAAGTACGTCGGAAGCATCCACGCTTACTAGAAGTTGTCCAGCCTTTACAAAATCACCTTCCTTCACGTAGACTTTCTGCACTTTGCCCATTATGCGGGTTGAGATGTGAGCTGTTTGGTCTGCTACTACGCTTCCAGAAAAGGCCTCTATCCTCGTCTGCGAGAGGGTTGGGCTACCTACCTTTAGTCCCTGGACTGTACGCTTTTGTCCCTCTACCAAGTATGCTGGTTCTTTATGCTTGAAGGCCCCAACAAACCAAGCCACTAAAAGACCTATGACTACCAAAAAACCTATGTACTTTAGGTATCCCTTCATCTGAGCACCTCCCTGATAAGACCTGCTGAGTACAGAAGCTCGGCGTATGCCTTATGACAGTTACCAAGAGCTTGGACTTTTTCAAACCTGGCCATATCAAGCTGAGTCTGAGCGTCTAAAAGGTCTACCATCCTAACCAAACCTTGTCTAAACCTAAGCTCCATGACTCTTACTGTTTCTTTGCTTGCTTCCTCCCTTGCTTGGGCAGACTTATAAGCTTGAAGAGAGTTAAGGTAGTTGGTATAGGCCTTTTCTACTTCAAAGATGGCCGCGTCCTTCAAGAGCTTTAGCCTATCTTCCATCGCCTTTATCCTTTCACCCTGAGCTAGGTATCTGTTGTACACAGAAAGACCCGTATCAAAAGTCCAAGAGATGCCAGCACCCACCATGTATCCTTTACCATCTGATCCAAAAGGACTGTTCTTATTGTTGAGTTCATAAGACCCAAAAGCATAAACCTGTGGAAGGTTGTCCGCGAGTATGGCCATCTGCATGCTCTTCATTGCTTTTATGTTCTCCTGAAGGGCCTTTATGTCTTTACGTTCTTCTAAAGCCTTCTGTTTTAACTCCTCTAGGGACACATTAGGACACTGTCCTAAGTCTTCCACGTCAAAGTCTCCGAAGGTGGTGTTAGTAACTAGCTCTAGACCTCTCTTGGCAATCTGGTAGTTGTTCTGGGCTGTGGAGAGCATCTCTTGGGCTTTGGATAAGTATACTTTTGCCCTGAGTACGTCCGCTAGGAGGGATATCCCTACCTTGTAGGTACTCTCCGCGAGCCTGACATGTTCCTCAGCTTCCTTTAAGGAGGTTTTGGCTGTCTCAACCATCTTTTTAGCTACAAAAGCATCTGCATAAGCTTGGTAAGTCTTGAAAAGCGATTCTTCTTCTTTTTTACTGGCCTCTAAGCGGGTTGCAGACAAGCTATGCCTGGAGGCTTCTACCATGGCCTGGGTTTTCCCGCCCATCCATATAGGTACTTCTATACTGAACTTGGTCTGAAAGTTGTTCACGGCAGAAGGATTGTTGAGCTTGTTGGGGTCAAAGTCAAAGGGTGTTATCCTGCTTTGGTTTAACTTGGCCATGAAAGCGTACACAGGTATGTCCGTGCGTGTATAAACTTCTTCCACTTTTATACGAGGGAAGTAGTATCCTATAGCACTTTTCAGTTCCCTCTCCTGAGCCATAACCTCTCTCTTTGAGGACTTTATCTCAAGGCTGTTCTGAAGGGCACTCTCCATCGCTTGCCTAAGAGTGACCACCTCTCCCGAGAAGCCAAGCGACACTAGAAATATCAAAAAGAGCACAGCTCTCATACTTCTTCTCCTTTACCGAACAGTATATAAGAATTTCATTATATTATTATATGCTAAAGTGCCAATCATTCAACAACCTCTCGATGAACCTCTCCATGCGCATACCCCTGGAGCCTTTGAAGAGTATGATCCAGCCGTACTTACCTTTTATCAAACTCAAAAGCTCATCCTCCTCATCAAAGTGATAACACTCTTGCTTTAGCCTTTTGCACTCTTGGTAGGCGTAGAACATCTCCTTACCGTAGAAGACACATTCGTCTATACCGAGCTCTGCACACAAGCTTCCTATTTCCCTATGATACCTCTCGCTGTCTGAACCGAGCTCTAACATATCTCCCAGAACTGCCATCCTCTTACCTGGAAGTCGGGACAGGGTCTTCAGGGCCATCCTCACAGATGGAGGGTTTGCGTTGTAAGAATCATCTATAAGAGTGTTAGGGCCTGCCTTTATAACCCTAAACCTTCCTTCCACAGGTTTAAACTGGCTAAGGTTCTCTGCCAGCTTCTTCCAGTCTAAACCCATGGCCTTAATAGTAGCAAGGCTGCAGAGAGCATTTTCCACTACTGCAAAACTCGGTATGGGTATAAATATCCTCACCCCTTGGACGTTAAAGCTCACACCCTCCAAGGACAAGCTTACGTCCCTGGCTTCAAATTCAGATCCATCACCAAAGGTTATAACCTTGTAGTCTTTGTAGCATTCGTACACGTAGGAAGGTACTACACCTATGTCTTCCTCATGCATGTCAGAAAAGATCTCTCCGTTTCCAAGCACTACGTCGTCTAAGCAACCAAAGGTTTCCAGGTGTTCCTCACCTATGGATGTTATCACTCTTACCGAAGGTTTAACTATCTGCACTAGCCTTCTTACATCACCCTTCTGGCTCGCTCCCATCTCTACTACCCAGTACTCACAATCACTATCAAAGTTGATAACGGAAAGAGGGACACCTACCTGGGAGTTTAGGTTCCTGGGAGTTTTACATGTCTTACCCACCTTTGAAAGGAGAAAGGCTATCATCTCCTTAGTGGTGGTCTTTCCAGCAGAACCAGCAATGCCCACCACGGTACCGCTAAAGTTCTCCCTTTTATACTTGGCAAGCTTCTGAAGGGCGCGGAGCGTATTATCAACCACTATAAGGAATTTACCCTCAGGAATTGGAACCTCTCTTTCAACCAAAGCTCCCACACATCCCTTCTGTAAGGCTTGCATGACAAAATCATGCCCGTCGTGCCTTGAACCCTTTAGCGCTACAAAGAGACTACCTTCTTCCACTTGTCTTGAATCTATACATGCGCTCCTAAACCTTTGAGGTGTACCAATATGCTTACCTTTGAGTAAAAGGGCAACTTTCTCTGATGTTAACTCCATCAGAGAATATATTACTAAATTATGAAAATCTTTGATCTGCAGCAGGCTAGAGAGATATTACCGCTCATAAAAGCCATAGTGAGCGAGGTTGTAGACAAAAGGAGTGAGTTGTACCTTTTGGAAGAAAGGTTAGAAGAAGAGCAGGACCCTCTTGAGAAGCTTTACATAGAAAGTCAGATAAGAGAACTAGACCAAGATATTAGAAGAGGACTACAGAAGATAGAGGCGTTGGGTGGCGTCATAAAAGGTCTAGACCCTATACTCGTAGACTTTCTTTCCTTCCATGAAAACAGGTACATATGGCTCTGTTGGAAGGAGGACGAGGAAGACATAAACTACTGGCATGAGCTCAACGAAGGTTTTGCAGGGAGAAAGCCTGTTGAGATACTTGAGCTTAAGAATCCTGAAAATCCATAAAAATCTTTGAAGGTGTTACACCGCTCTGGCCTAAGTACTTGCCTCTGTAGGCCTTCTGTGCCCTCTTGTCAAGCTTAGCTAGGACAATCTGGCATATCCTCATACCCTTGTAGAGCTTTATGGGACAGTTGTTGGCGTTATAGAGTTCTAGGGTTATCTGACCTTCAAAGCCAGCATCAACCCAGCCGGCGTTCTCTATGAATAGACCCAACCTTCCTAAGGAAGACCTACCTTCTACAAAGGCAGTTATGTAATCTGGAAGCTTTATGTACTCTAAGGTGGTGGCTAGGACGAAGGCTTTAGGCTCTATCCAAAAGCCATCTTCACCCAACTCTATCTTTTCTACCTTGAGGTCTTTTTCTCTTATGTCTATCCTCTCCATCCTGTAGAGGGCTATCTCTCCCCCCAGCCGAAGGTCTATAGAGGAAGCTTGGATGTTTTTCTCCTCCAGGGGTTCTATCTTTATCTCTCCTCTCTCTATAAGTTTTTTTATGGTTCCGTCACTCAGGATCATGATTGTAAAGTGGGGGTGGAGGGACTCGAACCCTCACGGGGGGTTACCCCAGGGGATTTTAAGTCCCCTGCGTCTGCCAGTTCCGCCACACCCCCGATACGTATAAAACTAAATCCCTAAGTCTGCAAGAGTAACCCCACTCGTTGTCGTACCATGCACCCACATGCACCATGTCCTCTATAACCCTTGTAAGACCAGCATCAAATATGGAGGAGTGCGGGTTGCCTACGATGTCCTGGGAGACTATTGGGTCTTCGCAGTACTCTAGTATACCTTTTAGCTCACCTTCTGCATACTTTTTAAAGAGCTCATTTACTTCTTGTTCAGAAGCTGGTGGCTTTTCTACTACTACGGTAAAGTCTACCAACGAACCATCTGCTACAGGTACTCTCCTGGCCGTTCCATCCAACTTCCCTTTTAGCTCTGGTATGACTTCTCCTATAGCTTTTGCCGCACCTGTGGATGTTGGTATTATGTTCACAGCAGCAGCTCTTGCCCTCCTCAAATCCTTGTGTGGAAGATCAAGCACCCTCTGATCGTTGGTATACGCGTGTACTGTTACCATGTAACCCTTTTTTATTCCATAGTTCTCGTGGAGCACCTTCACAAGGGGAGCGAGGCAGTTGGTGGTACAGCTTGCGTTAGATATTATCCTATGCTTCTCAGGGTCAAAGCTCTGATGGTTTACACCTAGTACTATGGTTATATCAGGGTTTTTGGCGGGCGCTGAGATAATAACTCTCTCCACAGTTTCCCTTAGGTGGAGCTCAGCCTTAGATCTGTCTGTGAAAGCACCCGTGGACTCTATCACTATCTGTACACCTGCCTCTCCCCAAGGTATCTGGGAAGGATCCTTCTCTGAGAAGACCCGTATCTTTTGACCATCCACTATAAGGTGCTTTTCGTCGGCGCTTATGGATGCTTTAAAAATGCCGTGCACAGAATCGTACTTCAAAAGGTGAGCCAGAGTCTTCGTATCTGTAAGGTCGTTTATTGCCACTATCTGTATGTCTGGGTTGCCGTAGCATGCTCTGAAAAAAGACCTCCCTATCCTACCAAAGCCGTTTATTCCTACTCTTATAGCCATAGTTAAAAATTATAATAAACCTTAAAGAAGGCGAGGTGCCGGAGTGGACGAACGGGGCGGTCTCGAAAACCGCTGTGGGTCTTGACGGCCCACCGGGGGTTCGAATCCCTCCCTCGCCGTTATAATAAGAGCATAATGAGTTATCTAACTAGAGATATAAAGCCGTACTTTGAAAAGAGCATATCTCCCTTGGTGGATCTCCTTAAAAATCTGCAGGTAAGCCCAAACGCTATTACCCTCTTGGGTCTTGTACTTGTAGGAGTAGGATCATACTTCTTGTACGAGAAGAACACGCTCCTCGCTTTTTTCTTCTTGTTTTTAGGTGCTGTCTGCGACGCCATTGACGGAACCCTCGCCAGAAAGTTAGGAAATAAAAGTGACTTTGGAGCTTTTTTAGATTCGGTGGTAGACAGGTTTTCAGATGCTATGCCTTTCATAGCCCTAGCTCTTTCCTCTGAGGATAAACTCTTCTCGCTGACGTGCATGCTCGCCATGGTGTTTTCCTACTCGGTGAGCTACACCAGGGCAAGGGCTGAAAGCCTAGGTTACACGATGGATGTGGGCCTGTTTGAAAGACCAGAAAGATGGATGGTACTACTCCTTGGCATACTTACAAGTTTCGTAGAAGTGGCTGTCGTGGTAATCTTGATAGGAGCTTTCTTAACCACACTCCAGAGGATAGTATACTTAATAAAGAAAAAAGATGAAAGTACTCCTGGTGGAGGACGATAAGCTACTGGGGGAGTCGCTGGCTGATTACCTAAAGGCAGAAGGAATTGAGGTGGACTGGGTTTCAGACCCAAGGCGTGTTCTACCCATACTCGAGATTTCATCCTACGACGTTATCGTTCTTGATCTTATAATGCCCCATATACCAGGTGAAAAGCTTCTTAAAGAGATAAGACAAAAGGATAAAAGCACACCCATACTTATACTGACTGCGAAAGGACGCATAGAGGACAAAGAAGTTTGTTTTAGGGAAGGTGCTGATGACTACTTGGTAAAGCCCTTTGATATGAAAGAGCTTCTCCTGAGGATAAGGGCTCTACACAGAAGGAGGGTGTCTGAAGGATACGCAAGGATAGGCTCCGTGGAGATAGACCTGGATGCTGACACTGTAAAGGTAGACGGAAAGATGATCCCTTTAAGCAAGAAGGATATGATGCTTCTAAAGCTCCTGGTTCAAAACAGGGGAAGGGTGGTAAGCCACGAGGAGATACTAAACTACGTGTGGGGTGGCATGGCGGTAGGTGACGAGGTGATAAGGTCGCACATAAAGAACCTCAGAAAGATCCTGCCCGAAGGGTTCATAAAGACAGTCAAGGGCAGAGGCTACTACGTTGAGTGAAAAGTTTAGACTTTACCTTTACACCACCTTGTTTTTAATAACTTCTCTAGCGTTGCTCAACCTATTCCTTTTCTATGAGTTTGCCCGTCTAAACGACAGACTTTTGGAGGAAAAGGCCAGAAACCTAGCATTGGAGCACATCCACTACGGAGTCAGAGAGGCCGAAGGCTTTGTGGTGATATACGAGCCTGTAAAGGACTACATAGTCTACGAGTTTCAGAACCTTTCAAACCCCGAGAGGATAGTAAAGGTTGGTTACCCTGAAAGCAGAAGGAGAGAAGTTCTAAATAACATCTTTTTAAGGCTTCTGATCTTCGAATTTTTCATCATCTTAGGCTTCTTAACCCTCTACATGGGGGCCGTGGACAGTCTTTTTAGAAGAATAGCTTTAGAACAGCAAAAGTTAAAGGACCTTCTTCTATCCATAAACCACAGATTCGGAAACTTAGTGAGCATACTCTCCGTGAACATGAGTCTTCTCAAGAGAAAACTTCCCGAGGATAAGTCTCTGCTGCGTGTAGAGAAGTCAATAAAAAGGGCTGAGAGGGATCTTAGGTTTTTCAGCTCTCTGTTGGAGGAAAAGGCTCCAAAACCAGTGGTAATAAGGTTGGACAGTCTTATATCCGACATACTTAAAGATTTGCAAGATGAAGCGGAGAATAAAAAGCTTATTGTAAGGCTTAGAGAAGCCTACACAAGGGTAGACCCTCTGGACCTTGAAGACATACTCTACAACGTACTTCACAATGCTTTAAAACACTCGAAAAGCAAAGTTTACGTAAGGCTGTGTAAAGTTAGGGAAAGGGTAAGACTTTTAGTAATAAATGATTTCATGGAAACAAGGCGTGGTGGTATGGGTTTGGGTCTTAGGCTCATTCAGAGCATGGCCAAAAGGAACGGCCTTAAGATCAGCCTTCACATAAGAAGATCCTTTATGGTTGTAATAGATTTTTAAAGGATGAGGGTAAAGGAAGGAACCTTTGAGCTTATAACCCACCTGAAACCTGCCGGCGACCAGACTAAAGCTATAAGGGAACTTCTGAACAACCTAGAAAGAGGTGTAAAGGAACAGGTACTTTTGGGTGCAACAGGTACAGGTAAGACCTTTACCATAGCAAACGTAATAGCTAAGTGGGAAAAACCTACGCTGGTTTTGTGTCATAACAAGATCCTTGCAGCCCAGCTCTACAGGGAGCTGAAGGAACTTTTCCCAAACAACGCCGTAGAGTACTTTATCTCCTACTACGATTACTATCAACCCGAAGCTTACATACCCGAAAAGGACCTGTATATAGAGAAGGATGCAAGCATAAACGAGGTTCTAGAAAGATACAGGCACTCTGCCACAGTCTCCGTGTTGGAAAGAAGGGATGTAATAGTGGTAGCCTCTGTATCTTGCATATATGGCCTTGGTCACCCAGATCACTACTGGAACCTTAGGATAAGTGTAAAGGTGGGTGACAGGATAAGCCCCACCACCTTAGCGAGGAAGTTGGTGGAGATAGGCTACTCAAGGAATGACTATTCTTACAAGAGGGCTACTTTCTCTGTGAGAGGCAACGCCATTGAGGTTATGCCCTCAGAAGCCGAAGATTACCTTGTGAGGATAGAATTCTGGGACGATGAGATAGAAGCCATAACCACTCTGGACCCACTCAACAGGCATACCATATCTTCCCTTCAGAAGTATACTTTCTTTCCAGCTTCCCACTACATAGCGCCAAGGAGTATAGTAGAAGAGGCCCTTGAACAGATAGAAAGGGACCTTTATGAAAGGGTAAAGTACTTTAAAAGCCTGGGGAGAGAAGTAGAAGCCCAAAGACTTTACCAAAGGACCATGCACGACATAGAGATGATAAGAGAGCTCGGTTACTGTAAGGGTATTGAAAACTACTCAAGGTACTTTGATGGAAGGAAACCGGGGGAACCACCATATACCCTTCTTGACTACTTTCCAGAAGATTTCCTTCTTATAGTGGACGAATCTCACGTTACCATCCCGCAGGTCAGGGCTATGTACAACGGAGACAGATCCAGGAAGGAAAAACTCGTAGAGTATGGTTGGAGGCTTCCCTCCGCCCTTGACAACAGACCCCTTACCTTTGAGGAGTTCTTACAGAGGATAAACCAAGTTATATACGTCTCTGCAACACCCTCCGATTGGGAAATAGAAAGGTCTAAAGGTGTAATAGTGGAACAGATAGTGCGTCCCACCGGACTACTGGACCCGGAAGTGGAAGTACGTCCCACAAAGGGTCAACTTGAAGATCTACTAAGAGAGATCCAGGAGAGGAAGAAAAAAGGTTGCAAGGCCTTGGTTCTTACTACCACAAAGAGGCTCGCAGAAGATGTAGCAGACTACCTATCTGAAAGGGGAATAAAAGCAAAGTACATGCACTCAGACCTGGATGCTATAGAGAGGGCAAAGGTGGTAAAGGAGCTAAGACAAGGAAGCATAGACGTCATAGTAGGTGTAAACCTCCTCAGGGAAGGCCTTGACCTTCCCGAGGTCTGTCTTGTCGCCATCTTAGAGGCAGATAAAGAAGGCTTCCTAAGAAGCTACACTTCCCTAATACAGACCATAGGTAGAGCAGCTAGGAACGTTATGGGTAAGGCCATCCTTTACGCGGACAGGGTAACCCCATCCATGCAAAGGGCCATAGAAGAAACAAACAGACGAAGGAAAATCCAGGAAGAGTACAACAAGAAACACGGTATACAGCCCAGAAGCATAGTAAAGCCCGTAAAAGATCTCTTAGCCATAGAAGAACTAGACTATGTGAAACTCCCTACTACAATACCTAAAGGCATATCCTCAGAGGAGGATATCATAGAGAGGATAAACAAGTTAGAAAAGGAGATGTGGGAAGCCGCCAAGAAGTGGGAGTTTGAAAAGGCAGCTAAGATAAGGGATGAGATAAAGAAGCTGAGGGAGATGCTAAACCTTGTCTAAAGGCTTATAATTGAAAGAAGGAGGTTAAAATGGACGACAGAATGTATGCCGTACCTTTCAGCCTGGTGGGTTTCTTCTTCACCAACAAGCCCATAGAGGAGAGCATAAGAAGTGACTTAACCCCTGAAGAGTTGGAAAAGCTACAACAGCTTCTCTCCAAGTTCCTCTTCAAAGAGGATGTGGAAGTAGCCCTTTACCCTTCCATAGTTCCCGTTGATCAAGCAGAGGAAGCCCTAGAGGACCTAGAGGAAATGCTCTTCGGAGGAGAAGAAGAGGAAGGATGATAAAGGTAGTTATCTGCGGTGCCCTTGGCAGGATGGGTAGAGCTATACTCCAAACTGCCCTCCACGATGCTTCTTTGAAGATAGTAGCAGGTGTGGAACATCCAGACTGTGTGGTATCCCCAGACTTGGGTAAAGCTGTAAACATAAAGGACTATGAAGGAGTTCCTCTCACATCAAGGTTAGAAGAAGTCCTCCCTATGTGTCATGTGGTTATAGAGTTCTCTGGGAACACAGAAGCAGCTTTAGGACATGCGAAGCTTTGCGCAGAGGCTGGAAAACCTATAGTGATAGGTACCACTGGGTTCACTGAGGATGAGGTGAATCAGCTTAAAGAGCTTTCAGAAAAGACGGCAGTACTTCTCTCACCAAACATGAGCCTGGGTGTAAATCTACTCTTTAGACTTGTCCAGATAGCCACGCAGTCTTTAAAGGGTAAGGGCTTTGATGTGGAGATTGTGGAGATACACCACCGTTTTAAAAAGGATGCACCAAGTGGAACAGCCTTAAAGCTATACGAGGTTGTAAATCAACAGCTTGATGAAACTAGAAGGATATCGTGCAGGGATGGTATAAGCCCAAGAAAAGAGGATGAAGTAGGAGTGTTTGCCATAAGAGGCGGAGACGTGGTGGGGGACCATACGGTTTACTTCTTGGGGTTTGGTGAAAGACTAGAGCTTACTCACAGAGCCACATCCAGAGAGACCTTTGCCAGAGGTGCCTTAGAAGCAGCTAAGTGGATACACGATAAAGAAAAAGGCTTTTACAACATGTTTGACGTGCTGGGACTGTAATGTTTTACGAGGTCATAGACGACATTACAGCCGATGCGGGCATAAGGGTAAGAGCTAAAAGCTTGGAAGAGCTCGTGTGCAAGGCCATACTGGCTACCTTTTATGAGATCACAAACCCCGATGATATCCAAGAAGATCAAAGGGTAAAGTTAGAGGTTCAATCGGAGATGCCTTTCCTTCTGGCCGATGCCATCAACAAGCTACTTACCATCTTTGAGTCTAAGCTCTTTGTTCCGAAGAGCTGTAGAGTGCTTAGCCTGGATGAAAAGGGTGCTACTGTTGAGCTAAGGGGTGGAAGCTTTGATCCAGACAAACACGAAAGAAAGCTGGTCATAAAGGCTGCCACTTACCACAGGCTAAGAGTAGAAAAGGAAGGTAATAACTACGTGGCAGAAGTGATTTTTGATATATAATAAGTGTTATAGGGTTGGAGCCGTAGTTCAGCCCGGTCAGAACGCCGGCCTGTCAAGCCGGAGGGCGCGGGTTCAAATCCCGTCGGCTCCGCCACCCTTAATAGTAAACCTCCACGGTTGAATAGTCTCCGTGCTTCTTTACTACTATCCTTTGGCTGAACTTCTCAGCCAAGTCCTCCAGGTGGCTTATTATACCTACTACCCTGTTAGAGTTCTGTTTTATAAGTTCAAAGAAATCATCGAGGTTGTCTCTGGTTTCAGAGTCCAAGGAGCCAAAACCTTCGTCTATGAACATGCTTTCAAGAGGAGAATTGTCAGAGACAACGTCAGCAAGACCAAAGGCTAGGGATATGCTTGCCAGAAAGGTCTCGCCACCGCTCAGGCTGTAGACAGATCTCTCTGCACCTACGGTTTTATCGTAGATTACTAACTCCTCTTTGTTGTTGATCCTAAACTCATAAGGGGAAAACTTCTCAAGGTAATAGTTGGCTCTGTCTATCACACTTCTTAGCATGTGCTTACTGACAAAGTCCTGGAACTTATTACTCTTCATGTCTTCTCTTAGAAGTCTGTAAAGTTCGTACCTCCTTCTGATCTTCTCATACTTACCTTCCAGCTCAGAACGCCTTTTTATCTTCTCACTTATGTTGTTAAGCTGCTCTTCAAGCCTTCCCTTTTCCTCAACAAGTTCTTTATGTTTCTGACTTAGTCTTTCGTACTCTTCTTTTATAGAATTGTAAAGCTCATGGTCAAAGGAGTAAGTCAATTCAGAAAGCTCTTTAATCTTTTCTTCAAGTGTTCTATACTCGGTAATGTAATCTTCTACCTGTTTCTTCCATACTTCAAGTTTTTCCTTTTCCTTTAGGAAATCCTCAACAGCTTCGAGACTTCCAAACTCGGTCCTTGCTCTGTAGATAATGGGAGAGAGTTCCAGCTTTTGTTCTTCTAAAGAGGTCTTACTTTTTAATATCTCCTCAAGCCTGCTTATTGTTGCCTTTAAGTCTGACTCTAGCCTGTTTTTTTTCTCCAGATGTTCGTGGTAGTTGTTCGAGATGGTGTCTATAAGCTCCTTAAGATTATTTATTTCCTCCTCTATCTGGTTGAGCGATGTCTTCGTTAGGTTCCCTAAAGTGTCCTCAAGCTGTTTTATCTCTTCCTGAAGTGCTTGCATCCTAGAGAGTTTTTCGTGAAGGGCAGTCCTCTTAGCCTCAAGAGTCTTTTCCAGCTGTGCCTTTAGGTGGCTTAGTATTTCGTACTCTTCAGTAAGAGTCTTTAATGTCTGTTTGTCTTCCTTTATCTTGCTTAGCCTTTGCACTATCTTCTGATAGTGTTCCTCTAGCTTATCTACATCTATGGGAAGGTCTTTTAAGAGTCCTTTTTCTTCTTCCTGTAGCCTCTCTAAAGAGGCCTTTAGCTTCTCTAGCTTATTTCTATCTTCGTCTACCTTCATCACAAGCTTTGTATCCACTTGGACTACGTGTGTATCTTCCAAGTTAGTATGCCCGTCCTCTACCCTGCCACAAACAAGACAGCGACCTGTGCTTCTGTAGCTTTCCCTCAGGCTTTCAAGTATACGTTCTATTAAGCTTTTCTCCTTCCCAGAAAGCTCCTGCTGGAGCTTATCTATCTGTCTTACAAGCTCCTCCTTTTGTTTTCTTAAATTTTCAAGCTTAGTCTTTGTGCTCGTTAGCAATCTGTACTCTGTTAGGAGTTCTGCCTCCTCTTGAATGCTTTGGTTTAGATCTTCTATCTTCTGTTTCTTTGCATCCAGCTGGCTGGCATGCTGGGATATCTGCTCTTCAAGCTTTAAAATTTCCTGCTTTAGCTGGTGTATTTCTAACTGTAATGTACTTAGCTCATTCCTTATCTTTGTGTGCCTTTCCCACTTTTCCTTCTTCTGAAGGAGCTCGTCGTAGACCTTTCTATATTCCTTTAGTTTTACGTACTCTTCTTCGTACCTTTGGAAAGCTTTAACCTCTTCTTCAAGTAAGCTTCTAAGCTTTTCAACCTTTATGGAAAGTTCCTTCTCCTGTCTGTTTAGATCTTCCAGCTTTGAGGAGAGCCACTTAAACTGTTTTATGGGAGACTCATACTCTTTAGCTTTTTCAACTCTCTCTATCCTCTCCTTTAAGCTTTCCACTTCATCCTTCCTGGATTCAAGCAGAGAAAACTTACTCCTTAGGTCGTTCAGCTCGTCCAATTTCCTCTTTATCTCCTCCAAGTGGCTTAGCTTTTCCTGAATGTCCCTAAGCTGGATGTCCATCTGGCGTATGGCCTCTACAGTTTCCTCTAAACGCCCCTTCTTTTCTTCGTACAGGTCTACAGTGTATGACTTTAGTTCCTCGAGTTCCCTCTCCATGTACTCTATTTCTTGTTCTAGCTTGTGATATTCCTGGCTGACCCTATCACTTAGCTTCTTGAGTACCTCTTCGTAGCCTATGAGCCTGTTGAGGATATCCCTTCTTTCCGTTTGCTTCTGAGGTTTTAAAAACCTGTCAAACTGGCCTTGTGGTAGGACTAGCACCTTAGTGAACACGTCGTAACCCATCCCGAGTATTTGTGATATTCTCTCCTCTACCTGCTTGGCCTTCAAGTTTAAGGGTTTGCCCTGCTCGTAAAACCTGACCTCTCCTCTGCCGGTTATCCTAGAGTAGTACCTTACAACTTCGTACTCCTTACCCTTGACGCTGAACTTAAACTCTACGTACACTTTGTCAGAACCTTTAGACAGAACTTCTTCGTGGGGGAGCTGCTGGCTGTACCTTGGAACCCTGCCAAAGAGAGCGTAGCACATAGCATCCAGAAGGCTCGTCTTACCGGCTCCTGTTTTACCCTGTATTAGGAAGAACTCCAAGTTTGAAAAGTCTATGGTCTGTTTCTTTTTGTAAGTGGTGAATCCCTCCAACGTAAGCCTAAGAGGTCTCAACCTCTGCCTCCCTTAAGAGTTTCTTAAACTCCTCAATAAGCTCACCGCTAGGATCCACACCCCTGTAAGTCCTGTAGAAGAGACTGTATAGGTCTACTAAATCTATCCTATCTATTGAAACTACGTTTTCCTGTGCCGTGGGTTTTGAATCGGTAACAAACGTAAGCTTTACTAGCCTATCTCCTAGTACTTCCTGGATCTTCTGTTTCTTCAGGTTAAGACTAAGGTCTACACCCTTGGACTTTAGCTCTACCCAATAGAGATCTTGAGTGTGGGCAACTCTGTCCAAAAACTCCTCTATAGGATTGCTTATGTCTACTGTTTCTTTCACAAGCTTGCGCTTGAGGCTTATCTGTATGGACTCTACTTTTACCTGGTTCCCTTCAAAGATCACAAGGTTTATAAACTTGTCCGTGTTCGTTTCTGAAAAGTCAAGCTGGTAGAGGTTGCCTGAGTAATAGGCTTTCGTGGGAGCCCTTAAAAGCCTTTGGTGCTTGTGTATATGACCAAGGGCTACATAGTCAAAGGTGCTGGGAATGCTCTCTTGCCTTATGGCGTAGAACTCCGCCAGGCTACCCTTCCTCTCCGAATTTCCGATAGTAACACCCTCAACGTGCAGGTGAGCCAAAAGCACACGATTGGGATACTTTTCTACCTCATTGGCTAAAGCCCTGATGTATTCTTGAACAACTTCTGCATACGTCCTGTGGGAATCTTCGGAGAGTTTTGTGAGTAACCTCTCAGAAGGGTAGGGTAAACATGCCACTGCAAGGTCCTTATAGTGGAATATACAAGAATCTAGGTTCCTAGACGGCCTATCAAAGGGGTGTATGTAGGAGGAGAGTTTTTTCATATGTTTTAGGGTTTTTATCTTGTCATAGCTGTCGTGGTTACCAGCTATGAGAACTACATGGACCTTGTTTAAGGCCATATCTGTGAGAAAGTTCATTATAACTTCCTCAGATTGTGCGTCTGGTATACTCCTGTCATAAACATCTCCAGCTATGAGAAGAACTTCTACACCTTCCTTCTGGCATACATCCTTCACCTGTTCCAAGGCGTATTCAAGGTCCTCAATTCTTGAAATCTTGTTTAAAGTTTTACCTGCATGAAGATCAGAGATATGAAGAAGCTTCATAGTGTCATTTTATCAAATATACTAAATCTATGGGTGTTTATAAGATAGCTGTACTGAAGGGAGACGGGATAGGTCCTGAGATAGTAGAGGCTAGCCTTCTCGTGCTCAAGCGTGTGGGAGAGATCTTTGGACATGACTTCGTGCTTGAAGAAGGCCTTATAGGCGGGAAAGCAATAGACGAGAAGTGTACTCCACTCCCACAAGAGACCCTGGATCTGTGCCTTAAGGCAGATGCTGTGCTGTTGGGTGCCGTAGGCGGTCCTAAGTGGGACAACCTTCCTACTGACAAAAGGCCAGAGAAGGGTCTTTTGGGCATACGTAAGGCCCTTGACCTTTACGCAAACCTAAGACCTGCAAAAGTCTACACAGCCCTCATAGATGCATCACCACTAAAGAAGGAGATAGCACAAGGAACAGACTTTATAGTAGTCAGAGAGCTAACCGGGGACCTCTACTACGGAGAACCCAGGGGTATATTCAGGAACGGTGAGAGGTACGCCATAAACACCATGCATTACACGGAGAGCCAGATTAGGAGGGTTGTAAGAAAAGCCTTTGAAATAGCCAGAGTTAGGAGGAAGAAGCTTACGAGCGTAGATAAGTCTAACGTTTTAGAGGTAAGCGCTCTCTGGAGGGAGATAGTCGAAGAAGAAAAACAGAACTTCCCAGATGTGGATGTAGAACATCTCTACGTGGACAACTGTGCCATGCAGATAATCAAAAGACCCTCCACCTTTGACGTCATAGTCACGGGTAATATGTTCGGTGATATCCTTTCAGACGAAGCTGCCGTAATATCAGGCAGTCTTGGTATGCTACCTTCTGCCAGCCTTGGGGATAAGCATGCCCTCTACGAACCAGTACATGGTTCAGCACCGGACATAGCCGGTAAAGGTATAGCAAACCCAATAGCTACAATCCTGTCCGTGGCTATGATGTTAAAGTACTCCTTTGGTCTAGAAAAGGAGTCATCAGTCATAGAACAGGCTGTAGAAAGAGTCCTTCAAATGGGCTACAGGACTCCTGACATATCCTCCGAAGGCACAACGGTAGTAGGAACTACCGAAATGGCTCAACTTATTTCAAAGGAGGTTGAAAAGCTATGCGAAGGTTGACATTTACACTTTTGCTTCTCCCTATCTTAGTGTTTGCCCTTGACCTGGAAGGTCTTAAAGAGTTCTTTAACAGACAGGGTTACGTAGTCAAAGTGGACAAGGACAAGGTAGTAGTGGACCTTGGTAAAGGAAAGTTATTCCCAGGAGAAGAGCTTTTGGTGCTTAGAGAAGGACAGAAGATCGTCCACCCTGTAACTGGAAAGGTCTTAGGTGTGGAACAGAATCCCATAGGTAGGATAAAGATAACGACCGTTGAAGAAAGCTACTCCGTCGGTAGACTGGTTGAGGGTAAGGATGTAAAGCCATCAGACCGAGTAAAGGTGTACGTGCCTGATGTTTGCTACGCAGGCTCCGACGAAGGCTACTTCCAAGTAAGCTCCGCAGTAGAAGGTGTTAAAAGAGGACAAGGCTGTCCTTACGTGGTGAAAGAGTTCTCAGATGGGTTTGGTGTAGAGTTTAACCAAAAGCCTGTTGCTTTCTTCCCCAAACCTTCACTTCAAACTACAGGCCTCCAGAGGGCAAGTCTTGAAGATCTTAGCTTCCTAGGAAGGAGCAAACTTATAAGAGTACTCCCTTCTTTGCCGTTGTCAGCTGATGTAGGTGACGTGTACGGTAATGGAAAGGATTACTTGGTGGTTCTTTACAGCAGTAAGCTTGAAGTTTACGAAATACTAAAGAATGACCTACTCCTTAGGTCATCCTACAGCTTGCCAGCAGGCATCCCCGTATCTGTGTCAGTAGGTAGGATAGGAGAGGAGAACAAAGACTACATACTGGTGAACATGGTATCGGGTGATAAGGCCAGCTCCCTCATCCTGAAGATGGTAGGCGACATGCTAGTGTCCGTAAAAAAAGATATTCCCATGTTTATGGCAGTGCTGGACAAGAGCAGACCAACAGAGACCTTTGTAGGACAGACCTTTGACTTTAGCAACAAGTTCGGAAAGACTGTAAGGCTAAAGCTTGAAGGAGACAAACTTGTAGAGGCGGGACCCTTTGCGGCACCTAGGGGTTTCAGGATTGACTCAGCCTTTTACTTTGGTAAGTACTTGGTGTTTACCGACTCAAACCAAAGGGTAAGGGTTTTTGATGGTGAGCAGGAAGTTTACTCCACGGATGAAGGCTTTGGAGGTTCTTACACATCTGTAGAGATACCTATACTGGACCAAGGCAAAACCAACTACATCTTTAGCCCAAAGGGTACTACAGTAGATATAGTAGGTTTCAAAGCTGCGCTTGTAATAAAGAACACTGGCGGTGTTATACAGAGATTCTTAGACATACTCAAGTACACTAGAGGAGAACTCTTCCTACTCGGAGAGAAGCGCCAAGGTGTACTCATGCTAAAGCAGATAAGGGGTGGATCCTTTGAAGAGTCCATACAGGCTATAGTCTCTACAAAGGATGGAAAAGTTTATGTACTCACAGGAAAGAAGGGAACCATACCTATCCAGAACAGGGGAGAGGTCTACGAGCTAGAGCTTAGACTCCTATGAGCTTTCTGTTGGAAGAGCACCCAGAACCTCTCTCCCATGCTTATTAGAATGTTTTTGATCCGTGAGAGCCTCTGGATGCTCTCCGGATCCTCCCTTAAAGGTAGCTCTTGGAGCTCCTTCATAAAGCCTTCCGAAGAGAGTAAAAACTCCCTCAACCTCTTTAGAAAGACAGTCTCAAGACCAAAGTCTCTACCGTACTCCACAAGGGCCTGAAAGTTTACGCTTGCCGTCACATCAAAGGTTCCCTCTTCCTTTAGTACGTCCTGCACAAGTCTATGGCCCTTGTAACCCACCACCGTACCCTGCGGTACCTCAAGAGGATGCCTGTAGCCATAATCTATGGTGAGTATGTAACCTTTGGAGAGTCTGGAGGAAAGTTCTTTCAAAAAGTCTATGCAGTCAAGACAGACTTCGAGGAGTGTGTCCACGTTTTCGTAACCCATCCTTCTTATGAACTCAAAAACCCTCTTATCCTGAATCTCCTTCCAGAAAGCTTCTCCATCTTTCACAAAGAGCTCCTTCCAACCTTTGATTACCCGAACTGGGAAACAGTCAAAAAACTCGTTTGAGATCACAACACCTTCAAAAGTATCAGGGAGTCTATCCACCCAGTGGACTTTATTAAAAAACCTCTCAAGCCTTTTACTCTGAAACTTTTTAAGGCTAGTACTTGTCTCGTAGATAATGTATTCCACGTTTAAGCCTTTCTCTTCAAAGAAGGTAAGAAGATCGTACGCAAGTGTACCGTTACCAGCACCAAGCTCAAGTACCACGGGATAAGACTGAAGATATTGAGAGAGAAAATCACCGATGGCATAACCAAAGGCTTTATCTAACTCCGGAGCTGTGTAGAAGTCCTTTCCTACAAAAGGCAGACTTGCATAATACTCTTGTACCTTTTGGAGCATAAAATCTCTGAAGCTTATCATCCAGGTGGCCAACCCATGGATCTTCCACCTATTAGGTGTAAGTGAAGATGAAAGACACTCTGACCTGCATCCTTACCCACGTTGAACACGAGCCTGTAGCCTTTGTTTAGATTCTCATCAGGTGCTAACCCCAGCTGCTCGGCTATCCTACGCGCCACGTAGAACATGTGACCCACCAAGCATTCGTCTTCTTGCTCCAGTTGTTGTACACCTACTATGTGCTTCTTGGGTACTATGAGGATATGCTGTGGTGCCACAGGGTTTATATCGTAGAAAGCATATACAAGCTCATCTTCATAAACCTTTTTAGAAGGTATCTCACCCCTTACTATCTTGCAGAAGATGCAGTCCATAGGGAAAATTATAAGCTCTTTGTAAGCCTTTAGATTGCCATACAGACTTCTAGACTTACATTAAAATTTACGTAAGAGGGTATCAAGATGGCTCATAAGTTCGATCCGCAGAAGCTAAGCAAGTTAGACGATCCAGCACGCCTTGAACTGTTTGACCCTGTGAAGGTCTTTAGAGAGTTTGGGCTTAGAGAGGGTATGCATGTGCTTGATGTAGGTACAGGTGCAGGCTTCTACTTACCGTACATATCCTCTATAGTTGGACCAAAGGGTAAGGTTTATGCTATAGATGTTCAACAAGAAGCTGTGGACTACGCAAGAAAAAAGGTAGAAAGCCTAGGCCTGCAAAACGTAGAGGTTCTAAAGTCCGAGGAAAACAGCATACCCTTGCCTGAGCATTCGGTAGACTTTGTACTCATGACCTTTGTGTTCCATGAGCTTTCCGACCCTATAACCTTTTTGAAGGAACTTGAGAGGGTTGCAAAACCCTTCGGCTATCTGGCAATCATAGATTGGAAGAAGGAGGAAAGGGACAAGGGACCTCCACCAGAGGAAGTCTACTCTGAATGGGAAGTGGGTCTTATGTTGGAAGAGGCTGGGCTAAAGGTAGGAAGGGTAATAGAAGTAGGTAAGTACTGTTTTGGTGTATACGCTCTGTTTCCAGACAGGACCCTTGAAGAGAGACAAAGCATACCCATAAAGATTCCACCGGGGCTGCAGGGTTGAAAAGTGTAAGGGAGATCTTGGCAGAAAAGGGTATAGTGCTTGAAAGCAGGTACATGATATACAGGAGCGATAGGTCTGTGTACGTGGTACCCTACGCCCATATAAGGACTGCAGAGAAAAGAGCTAACACAGTCATACTATACACTGGAGGCATTGAAAGGATAAGCATAAGCTTCGAGGATGAAAAAGAAACTGATATGTTCTTAGAAGAACTCCTTATCTACATAGAGAGGGTTTACCTAAGGTAGAAACCTCTTGAGGACTGCAAAGGGATTGTCCGCATGAGCTTCTTCAAGATGTATTCCTTTACACTCAGGGTCGCATAGGGGTTTTGTAGGGATGCTTAAGATAATCTGCTCTCTGACGAGCTGTGCTATGTCTACGTTTTCTTCATCCTCGTAGAAGGATACTTCCAAGTCAGAGGGACTCAGGTACATCACATCTTTGGTAGGGTAGCTTTCTATCCTAAAGTTATGCTCCCTGCCTATGTCGTTCTCAAACACTGTCAAGCATCTGCTACATTCAAGGACTACCTTACCCGTGATGGACATAAAGACCCTGTAGCCCCTGTCCTCTTTGTATATCTCCAAGTACACCTCCACGGGTTCTCTTAGCTCCCCAAGGTCTGCAGGCAGTCCCACTTCCTTGGGTGAAAGTCTGTAACTACCTGTAAACCTTTTACCTCTTTTAAAAGCCTCCTTTAGGTTTACCACGGGCATAGGTTATAAATATAGGCCACGGTTGGAAATATAATTAATACATGGAGATACTGGAAGGTCTTACGTTTGATGACGTTCTTTTGGTACCTCAGTACTCTGAGGTCCTGCCCACCGATGTGGATGTAAGCACATACCTTACAAAAAGGATAAAGCTAAACATACCCATAGTCTCTGCAGCTATGGACACGGTTACAGAATCTCGGCTTGCTATAGCCTTAGCAAGAGAGGGTGGTATAGGCATAATCCACAGAAACATGAGCATAGAGGATCAGGCAAAGGAGGTAGAGAGAGTCAAAAAGTCCGAAAGTGGCATGATACTAAAACCCGTAACCGTAAAGCCAGATACTACCGTTGAAGATGCCCTTAAACTAATGGAGACTTACAAGATATCTGGAGTACCTGTAGTAGAAGATGGGGGGAAGCTCGTAGGCATTCTGACAAACAGGGATCTAAGGTTCATAAGACCATCCGATTACAAAAGAAAGGTATCGGAGTTTATGACCAAGGGAAACCTAGTAGTTGCAAGGGAGATGGTAACGTTAGAAGAAGCAACAGAGATACTCCAAAGACACAAGATAGAGAAGTTACCCATAGTGGATAAAGAAGGTAGACTTGTAGGGCTCATCACCATAAAGGACATAATTAAGAAGAGGAAATATCCAAGGGCTTGTAAGGACGAATATGGAAGACTCAGAGTTGGGGCAGCTGTAGGAACAGGTCCAGATACAAAAGACAGGGTGGATGCTTTGGTATCTGCGGGCGTTGACGTTCTGGTAGTAGACACAGCACACGGACACTCTAAGAGGGTTTTAGAGACTGTGGAGTGGATAAAGTCCAACTACGATGTAGACGTTATAGCTGGTAACATAGCTACAAAGGAAGGAGCTAAGGCTCTAATAGAGGCTGGTGCAGATGCTATAAAAGTGGGTGTGGGACCTGGTTCCATATGTACTACAAGGATAGTGGCCGGTGTAGGCGTGCCACAGCTCACTGCCATAATGATGGCTTACGAAGTTGCCAAGGAATACGGAGTTCCTGTTATAGCAGACGGTGGGATAAGGTATTCGGGTGACATCGTCAAAGCTTTGGCGGCCGGAGCTGATGCGGTCATGCTTGGGAACCTTTTGGCAGGTACAGAGGAAGCTCCAGGAGAGACCATCTACTACCAAGGAAGGGCGTACAAGGTTTACAGGGGTATGGGTTCCTTAGGTGCTATGATGAGCAGACAGTCAGCTGACAGGTACGGACAGGAAGGAGCTGAGAAGTTCGTCCCAGAGGGTATAGAAGGTAGAGTGCCATACAAGGGTAAGCTTTCGGATGTGGTCTTCCAGCTTGTGGGTGGTCTGAGGTCTGGTATGGGGTACGTGGGTGCAAGGAATATACAAGAACTAAAGCAGAAGGCTAAGTTTATCAGGATAACCTGGGCAGGTTATAGAGAATCACACGTGCACGATGTTCAGATAACCAAGGAAGCACCCAACTACTGGGTGGAGTAAATGCAGTATGACCCTGAAAGGAGGCTTGTACTTCCACAACCAAAAGCCTCCGAAAGCGTGGCACTCATTCACAAAGGAGAGGAAATATCCTACAGGGAACTTGTAGATAACATAAACTCCTACGCAAGTCTGTTTGAGCCACTCTTTGGAAAACCTGTGGCCATAGTATCGGAAAATAGACCAGAGTGGATTTATGCCCTGTACAGCATATGGTCCAGAGGTGGTACTGCCGTACCCATAGACTTCCTCATAGAAGAACAAGATCTGTTATACATACTCCAGGAGGTAAAACCTGCTGTAGTCTTCTGCTCAGACCATACGGAGGAAAAGATAAGAAGGGTTGCAAAGGATTTAGAGCTTATAAACTTTGACAGGCTTGTACTACCCAAACCTAACGTACACGCAATCTACAGAGAGCTTTCTGAGATAGCTTTGATACTCTACACTTCTGGAACTACAGGAAATCCCAAAGGAGTTATGCTTTCTTTTAAAAACCTCCTTTCCAACATAGACGCCATAAAGGAGCTTAACCTGGTAGGTAGTAAAGACAGAACACTAGCCATCCTTCCCTTCCATCACTCTTATCCCCTTATGACCACGATCTTAGTTCCCTTAAGTATAGGCGCCAGCGTGGTGTTTTTGGAGAAGCTAAGTTCGGATGAGCTTCTCAATACGATGAGAGACTATAAACCTACTGTCCTTGTGGGTGTACCGAGACTTTACCAAATGCTTGAAGCAAAACTAAGGGAACGGCTCTTCTCAAACCTATTAGGTAGAACACTTTACTACCTTTCTATCCCCCTACCCTTTGCAAGGAAAAGACTCTTCTCCCCCATTCACAAGGCCTTTGGTGGTAGACTGAGGTTCATGGTAAGTGGTGGCGCCAAGCTTCCCTTGAAAACTGCAAAGTTCTTCTCAAGGCTTGGCTTTAAAGTCATAGAAGGTTATGGGCTTACAGAGACATCACCCATAGTGTCCTTCAACCCACCAAATAGGATAAAGCTCGGTTCCGTAGGCATACCCATAAAAGGCGTGAGCGTAAAGATAGATGAAGATGGTCAGATCTTGGTAAAAGGTCCAAACGTAATGGTAGGTTACTACAACAAGCCAGAAGATACACATAAGGTCTTTAAGGAAGGATATCTCATGACGGGTGATCTGGGTTATATGGATACAGAAGGCTACTTATACATAACCGGAAGGATAAAAGAGATAATAGTCCTCTCAGGTGGTAAGAAAGTAGACCCAGAGGAAATGGAAAGTAGTCTTTTAGAAAGCTCAAAGGGTCTCATAAAGGAGGTAGGTATACTTGAGATAGACGGTAGTTTACACGCTCTTATAGTAGTAAACGAGGAAAAACTAAAAGAGCTGGGTATAGTAAACATAGAAGAGTACATAAAGTGGAAGGTTTTAGATCCCTTCAACAGAAGTTTACCCGAATGGAAGAGAGTAGTGGGCTACAAGTTAATAAAAGAGGAGCTTCCCAAGACAAGGCTCGGAAAGCTAAAAAGGTATAAGCTACTGGAGATTTACAAAAGTACCCAAGAGAAGAAAGAAAGAAGAGAACTGAAGGGGCCTTATGTAGACGCCCTCTCAAGTATCATACAGTCCTTAACAGGGAAAAAACCTTACGCCGATGACCATCTTGAGATAGACCTAGGGCTTGATTCTTTAGGAAAGGTAGAGCTACTAGCTTTCATACACAGCACTTTCGGACTTCAGATAACCGAAGAAGAACTCTCCACGCTCATGAGGTTTGAAGACCTTATAAGATACATAGAGAACCACTCTGTTAAAAAGGATACAAGCAGTGTAGATTGGGGAAAGATACTACAGGAAAGTAAACCTTTTCATGTGGAAAGCCATCCTAGGTTTATATCCATAGGAAGATTGATCCTAAAGGTAATTTTCAAGCTGTACAATAGGCTGGAAGTGAGTTTTGAAGAAAATTTACCAAGTGGCGGTTTCATACTAGCTCCCAACCACGCTAGCTATTTGGACGGTTTTGTACTACTTAGCGCTCTACCTGAAGATGTGGCCAAAAGGACTTACTTTCTGGGTGAAGAAGAGTACTTTCGAGGAAGTTTAAGGTCCCTCTTCGCAAGGTTTGCGCACGTTATCACCGTTAACCTACAGAAGGACCTTCAAGGGTCTCTTCAGAAGACCGCTTGGCTTTTAAAGCTTGGTAAGACAGTTGTCATATTCCCCGAGGGTGCGAGAACGAGAGACGGTAGACTTCTGCCCTTCAAAAAGGGGTTCGCCATACTCAGTAAAGAGCTTTCGGTACCAGTAGTGCCAGTAGTGATAGAAGGTACCTTTAAGGCTATGCCCATAGGTAGTTTCTTCCCTAAGCCTTATAAGATAAGGGTTAGATTTCTCAGGAAGATAGAACCAAATGGTAAAAGCTACGAGGAAATAGTGCAAGAAACAAAGAAGGCTATAGAGGATGTATATAGGGTATAATCTTGTTATGTTTTACGGCTCTATAGTTGCACTCATCACACCCTTTAAGGACGGTGATGTAGATTACGAAAGCCTTAAAAAGCTTATAGACTTTCACGTGAACAACGGCACAGATGCCATCCTAGTATGTGGGACCTCTGGAGAATCCCCTACGCTCACCTTTGAAGAACACGAAAGGGTTATACAGGAAGCTGTAGCCTACGCCAAAGGAAGAATAAAAGTTATAGCAGGAACTGGAGCCAACGCTACCCACGAAGCTTTAGAGCTTACCTATTACGCTAAAAAGGCAGGTGCAGACGCGTGCCTTCTGGTAGTTCCTTACTACAACAAACCCACGCAGGAAGGTTTGTACCAACACTTTAAAACCGTAGCAGATGAAGTAGACATACCCATAATCCTCTACAACATACCCTCAAGGACCGGAGTTGAGATATCTGTGGATACCGTCTACAGGCTAGTAAAGGATTGCCCTAACATAATAGGCTCCAAGGAGTCCACCCCCAACATGGACCGCATATCCGAGCTCAGGAAAAAGCTGGGTGATGAGTTTATCATACTCTCCGGTGATGACTCCCTTACACTTCCCATGATGGCCTTGGGTGCAAAAGGGGTAGTCTCAGTAGCCAGCAACGTGATGCCAAGGGAAGTAAAGGCTATGGTAGACTATGCCCTTGCCGGAGACTTTAAAAAAGCTATGCAGATGCATTACTATCTGTACGACCTGTTTAAGGTCCTCTTCATAGAGACGAACCCTATACCTGTAAAGACTGCATGCTGGGCTATGGGCATGTGTGAAAAGGAGTTCAGGCTTCCTCTATGTCCTATGAAGCCAGAGAATGAAAAGCTTCTCCTTGATACACTAAGAAAGTATAACTTACCCTTAGTAGTATGAAGAACTTTCTGCTCTTTATAAACTCCTTCTACCTAGGGCTTGGTTCCTTTTTTAGCTTCTTCATAGCCCCTACGCTTTTTAGAGTGCTTACAAAGGACCAAGCCGGCTCTGTAGTAGAAAAGATCTTCCCAGTTTACTTCTTGGTTGGTCTTGTTGTAGGCCTTGTGTCCTCCCTTTTACTTTTCAAACAGGATAAGGTTGCCCTACTTCTGGCTATGCTCGTATTCCTTACATCCGCTGTGGAACTCTTCTTCATAGTACCCTACTCACACCACTTAAAACAGGTAGACTACGAACGCTTTCTCTTTTGGCATGGGGTTTCCATGGTCATAAACCTCGTTAACCTCCTGTCATCCTTTGGATTGTGTGTCAGGCTAATGCTTAAGTGATGATAAAGCTGACTCTACCTTTCCTGCCTGTTCCCAAGAGCAACAGGTACTTAAGAAAGAAAGGAGGAAAGGTGTTCAAGCCACCACGCGTAAAGAACTGGGAAGTGAGAGCTATATGGGAGATAAAGCAGCAGTACACCGGCGAGAAGATAAACAAACCCGTAAGCATGCAAGTAACCTTTATACTTCCAAACAGGCGCAAAAGAGACATAGACAACATGCTCAAAAGTCTATGGGATGTATTGGAGAAGGCAGGTGTTATAGAAAATGACAGTCAAATATACAAGATAACTACCATTAAAAAGTTCATCAAAGGCCAACAAGGGACGCATATAATCATAGAGGAATACCAAGAAGATGCTACGGTTTAAGGTGTTCTGTAGGATCTACAGGTGCACCATCTTTATTCCTAAGCTCAAAGTGTAGTAAACATTCGTCTGAGCCATTCTTCTTTCCCACTTTGGCTATGACTTGACCCTTCTCTACGCTATCCCCCCTTTTTACAAGGTTCTCTTGGTTGTAGGCATACACACTTATAAAGTTGTCGTGTTGGATTATTATCATGTTTCCGTAAGCCTGAAGGTCATTGCCGCTGTATATTACTTTACCGTCAGCCACAGCTTTAACAGGTTTGCCACACTCCGCCTGTATGTCCACTCCGTTAGCTACCTTCTGAATTTTTCCGCTCACGGGCATAGGTAAACTTCCTATTGTAGAAGAACTAACAGGCTTTTCTGCTGGTGCTTCCTTTACCACAGGTGGAGCTGGAAGTTTTTCAGGTTGTACTTTAGGTTTCTCCGGCTCTGTCGTAACCTTGATAGGTACCTTTATTTTCTGACCTGCATGTAACCTTGTATGTTTCCTTAAACCGTTTAGTTTCGCAAGCTCTTCTGCAGAAACACCGTATTTTCTAGCTATAGACTGAAGAGTTTCTCCTCTCCTGACACGATGTACCTTATATTTAATCTTTTCCTCAGATTCCACATTTGCGTGGGTTACTGGAATCTTCACCTTTTGACCCTTCTTTAGCCACTTTCCTTTAAGCTCAGGGTTTAGCTTTTCCAAAGTCTCTAAAGGTACTCCAGTAGCCTTTGCAACATGCTCAAGTCTTGCTCCCTTTTTCACTATGTAGTAGGTGTACTTTTCTTTAGTTTCAGTAACCTCCGCGGATGACTCTTTCTTAGATGATTCTTTAACAGTTCTTGGTGGTATCTTTATCTGTTGGCCAACTACGAGCTTTCTTGACTTGAGCTTGTTTACCCTGATGAGCTCTTTAGGGCTTACTCCAAAGCTTTCAGCTATGCTTTCAATGGTATCACCCTTTCTAACAACGTAGATAGCATACCTTTCCTCTTCTTTTTTTCCCTCTTTTTTCAGTTTTGTCTTCTTATGTGCTTCAGAGGATGGTATACATATCTTTGTACCTGGTTTTAGTCTAGCTGGGTTTATACCTTTGTTAGCCTTCATTACATCCTTAATGCTTACTCCTTGATTCTTTGCTATTTTTTCTAGTGTATCTCCTTCTTTTACCACATAGTAGGTACATGTCTGCTTTGCGTAACCTATGGATAACAGACTAATACCTAATGCTAAAACCCAGATCTTCATCTTTAGGTACCTCCTTGATTAAGGTAAGACTGTCTACCCTCCCGTGTTTTGGGCCTTCAGACACTCCTTTGAGAAATTCCCATACTACATCCCTGTCGCCTTGTACAAAGATCTCCACCCTACCGTCTGGAAGGTTCCTTACCCATCCAGAAAGACCGTAGCTTTCTGCTAGCCTTTTTGTAAAGGCTCTAAACCCTACCCCTTGTACTATACCGTCCACGTACACTCTAAAAGCCACCATCCACAGATCTATATTTTACCAGGACAAAATCATATAAACTACAGTGTAAAGTAATTTACACACGAAATAACAGCTAGAAATATCAGATAGTAAAAGGACTTTAAGGATGAGATAAGAACCTTAGGGGCTTTAGTATTGGTCACACTTTTCTAGACATGTATACCAGATAAACAAAGTCCAGCAAGTACATAAACATAAACCATCCGGTATGGAATGGATAGTAATACTTTATTCTAAAGAGTAAAAACCTGATTAAAAACTCTAACAGTATAAAAAAAGAACCAAGTATAACTACAGATAGTTTGCTAGCTATGTCAAACCTTGACCTAAAGAGTTTAAGTAAAAACAAAGACAACATATGAGAACTTGTTACCCAACCCAAAGTATCATATAAGATATCTAGTAGAAGACTAGAAATAAAAGCCTTTGAAAGTATATCTCCATTTTGGATAGCCTTTACAAAAAGCATTATAAAAAGGAAATTTGGAACATACAGCACGCTTGGAAATATCCCAACTAAAAGTATAGACTGCAAAAGGATAATAAATAAGACTAAAAAGTAGAACTTCATAGCTTTTTATCCAAAACATACACAAACTCTAACCTTCTCACATCTATATCGGGTTTTACTAGCACTTTTTTGAAAAAACCTTGTTTCTTTTCTACAGCAATCACTTTACCTATCACAAAAGCCGGAATGCTTTTATCCTTCGGACTTCTTAGTACTACAGTATCACCTACTTCCACTGGATCCTCCCAGTTTACATAAAGAAGCTCACCGTATGGAAACCCACCCTTGTATATGTAGTTTTTAGGGTCCTGTTTTAAAAGCATACAGGAGATGAAAAGCTTGTTTGAATAAGTGGTGCTGACTTTTGCATGTCCGCCGAAAACATCCTGAACCAACCCCACAAACTTATCGCCGTAAAAGACTATAAAACCATCTTCCAATCCAACGTTTCTACCTTTGTCTATGTATATAAAACTATCTTCACCCTTTGGATCGTACCCTATTACTCCACACCTTGTGCTGCCCGTATTGCCAGTAGAAATTCCTACCTTCTCGAGGCTTATTCTACAACTATCAAGCTGTGCTTTGTAGAGCTTTAAAGACTCTACCTCTCTTTTAAGAAGCTCGTTCTCCCTTCTGGCATCAACGAGCAGTATGTAAGTTCTTACATAGTTACTTACAGTATCAGAAACTTTTGCCTTTAGGTAATACACTGGAAGGGTCAATCTTTGAAAAAGATTCAAGAGTTCCCTTCCTAAAGGTATGTTTACAAAGTAAAGAAGGAGAGAAAATATCAACAGTACTGCATACTTAATGAAATCTTTCCGTGTCATTCCATGGATACTTTTCTGATAAGTTCCATGTTGTCTAGAACCTTACCTACCCCTCTCGCTACAGCTGTTATAGGATCTTCACAATACCTAGTTTCTATACCTGTTTCTCTGTTTATCCTTACATCCAAGTTCTTAAGTAATGATCCACCACCTGCTAACGTTATACCTCTTTCCACTATATCTGATGCAAGTTCGGGAGGAGTCCTTTCGAGAGTTGACCTTATGGCATTTATGATAGAGCTTATAGTATCTTCTAAAGCATCCGTTATTTCGCTGGAAGTTACCCTAACGATCTTGGGCAGACCAGTCACATCCCTACCCTTTATCTCCATGCTTGTCTCTTCATCATCCCTTATGGCATTGCCAAGCTCTATCTTTATTTTTTCTGCTGTTTGTTCTCCGATAAGCACATGGTGTTTCCTTTTTATGTACTGTATTATGGCTTCCGTCATCTCATCACCGGCTATCCTTATAGAATGAGAGACTACTATGCCAGCTAAGGATATGACTGCTATCTCAGTAGTACCACCACCTATGTCCACGATCATGTTGCCTACCGGTTCTTCAATGGGAAGACCGGCACCTATAGCTGCGGCCATAGGTTCGGGTATAAGATATACTTCCCTACCACCAGCAGCTTTTGCCGCATCTATTACTGCTCTTTTTTCCACCTGTGTAACGCCAGAGGGAACGCCCACCACTATTAAAGGTCTTGGTTTAAAAAGCCTTCTTCCAAGAACCTTTTCTATTATGCTAGAAAGCATAACCCTTGTGGCTTCAAAGTCTGTAATTACACCGTCCCTAAGTGGCCTTATGATCTGTATGGTCTCTGGTGCTTTTCCTAACATACTTTTTGCTTCCTTACCAACTGCTATAACTTGCCCAGTCTTCGTATCTATGGCCACTATGGAGGGTTCTTGAAGTACTATACCCTTACCTTCTAAGTAAACAACTGTGTTGGCAGTTCCTAGGTCTATTCCTATGTTACCTGAGGAGAAACCAAGAGCTTGAAGGATCTTACTCAGTATATTCATGGTGCTCTACTCAGCTTATTCACTACCATTATAGCATACCTTGTTGTAAACTATAAAGGTGCTTTACATAAGGGTGCCTGCGAGCACGAGTAACCTAGGGGCGGGCTTTGATACCTTTGGGCTAGCATTAAGCCTTTACAACGAGTTTACGGTAGAAGTGGCAGAATGCTACACGGTAACAATGGAGGGTGAAGGAAAAAATCTTCCGAGGGACGAAAGAAACCTGTTTATAAGGGTCTATAAGAGGGCGTGTCAGGTCTTTGGATATAAAGAAATGCCCTTTAAGCTACATCAAAAGAACAGTATTCCAACGGCTAGGGGTCTTGGTTCTTCCTCTACCGCCATAGTGGGTGGTCTTTTGGCCTTTGAAGGAATACATGGAAAAAAACTCTCCTTGGAAGAAAAGCTTGCAGTTGCCTTTGAGTTTGAACCGCATCCGGACAACCTTTTACCAGCTCTGGTGGGTGGTTTCGTAGTGTGTGCTGTTGATGAGAAGGTTTACTTTGTGAAGCTGGACTTTCCACAGGAAGTACACGTAGCTTTGGCAGTACCAGACTTTGAACTCTCTACAGAAGAGGCAAGGGCTGTTTTAAAGCGTGAGGTAGATCTAAAGGATGCTATATTCAACATACAAAGAGCAAGCCTTTTTATAGCTAGCGTAGTCACTAGAAATCTCCATCTCCTGAAAGAAGCTACAAAGGACAAGCTTCATCAACCTTACAGATCTAAGCTCATCCCTGGATTTGAAGATGTTATTCAAACAGCTTACGAATTTGGAGCTTATGCTGCTTTTCTAAGCGGTGCCGGTCCGAGCATAGCAAGCCTATGCCACAAGGATAGAGCAAAGGAAGTAGCGGAGGGTATGTGTAAAGCTTTTTCCAAACATTCTGTAACTGCAAAACCCCTAGTTCTGGCTGTTGAACCCTATGGTAGTACCCTCACATCAATGACCTTAGAATAGAGGTTTCTAAGAGAATCTTCCTCCAGTCTGTTTTTTACAACTTTTCCTACATACCTTTTGATACTGTCGTCGTGGACTATGGAGTGGACGGCATGGTATACAACAGGTTGACCCTTCTCAAACCCACCGTACACCATAACATGACCCTTCATGAATATGAGAGTTCTGTAGGGAGGTAAACTTCGTAGAGTTTCCTTAAATTGCTCATAAGATGCAAAACAACAACCGTAAGAGTTACCTACCCTCATCTGTTGGGATGAGTTCCTTGGAAGTTCCACTCCAAACACCAAAAAGACATTCCTGACGAAGGCAGAACAGTCGAGCTTACCCCAGCTGTAAGGCATACCAAGGTAAGCTACAAGAAGCCTTTTTACTATCTCTTCACTAAAGCTAAGATAACCTTCATGAAGATCGTTATCTTTTTCTATCCAAAGCTTTTTCATGTTGGGCATCAGGATAAGGTATCTATCGCCATCTTTGCGCGTGTAATAAAGCTTTGAACCCATGCTCCATGAGAGCCCACCTATTTCCTTCTCTGGAGCTGTTACTACCAAGAAGGGTAGGCTAATTACCTTTATGAGCTCCTCTTTGGATGAAAGGTACACATCTTCCTTTTTAACCCATCCCCTCATGAAAGGAGCGTGTACGTAGAGCCATCCACCGCTTTCATTAAGCACAGCAAGAGGAGTGAAGGGTTCAAGGAGCGTGTACTGATTGTAGTCTATATTTGAACCTTTTCTGCTAACAGGTTTATCCGTAGGGTACATCTTCATGTCCGTTCTTCTTAAAGTCCAGCCGAAGGATACCTTAACCCTATCGGGTATTTTATCCAAGGAGCATGCTTTCCATAACCTTTGATAATCCGCTTCGGAAAGAAGTCCTTCTGGATATCTGTCTTCCGTGATCCATGTCCTTACTAGGCTGCCATCCATCTCCTCCGGAAAGTCTTCAACCTTTACCATGTACACTACGGAAGAGTAAGCCTGCCTGTTTATGCTCTGAACATCTAGTCCAAAAGCAAGGGTGTAAAGAAGAAAAAGAAGGATTAAGCTCTTAAGTCTAAACCTCTTTTTTCCATAAACCTTGTTAGCTCCTCCAACCATCCTAAAGCTATCCTATAGTTTTCTTCTATGTTTTTCCTTATCTCTTCAAAGATAGGAAGCATCTGAGAAAGATCTTCACCTGGAAGAGTCTTTAAAACTTCCAAGAGGCGCAGCATCCTGTCTTCTAGAGGGTATGGGTTAAAAGGATCTTTAAGATCTTCTTGAATCTCCTTCAAGAGCTCTATAACTTCTTTTTCCATGGTATGGATTATAACCTTTCTCTTTTTAGCTTACACGGCCATAGCAGGTGTGCATCTGTTCCATCTTATGGGAACTTACGCCATAGTGGACCTACCTGAAGACAAAGTCTACGAAGCTTATAGGTACTTAAGGGACATAGAGGAAAAGCTCTCTGACTACATAGAAAATTCTGAAGTGTCGCGCATAAACAGAATGGCTGGAAAAGAACCTGTGGATGTATCGGAAGAAACCTACAGAGCCATAGAAGAGGCTATCTATGTCTCTAAGTTAACAGATGGGGCCTTTGACATAACTGTAGGCTCCTATACCATAAACTACAAGAGGCTTGGCCTGCTCTCCAAGGATAAAGCCCTATCCCTTATAGATTACAAGAAGATAAAGCTTGAAAAGGGGAAGGTATTCCTAGAAAAGGAAGGTATGGCCATAGACCTAGGAGGCATCGGAAAAGGCTACGCTGTAGAGAGTGCCTACCAAAAGCTAAACACTCCCTGGGGTTTTATATCCATAGCCGGTGACATGAAGATATGGGGGCACAGGAGGAGGATAGCCGTGTACGACCCTATGACTGGGGGAGTTCTCCTTGAAGGTATCAACAGAAAAGATGTGTGCCTTTCCACATCAGGAAACTACTTTAGGAAGCATATAATCGGTAAGCCGAACAATATAACGCAGGTAACGGTAGCTTACAAGGATTGTGGTATAACCGATGGACTATCCACTGGCCTTTACGCTATGGAGGATTCAAAGTTGGAGGAGTTCATGACCAAATACCCAGAGTTTGGAGTACTCATCCTATACAAGAACGGTAGAGTGGTGTGTAACAGGAGCTTTTTGGAGTACGTTGATATAATCTATATCCATGCTGGAAGCTCTTGTAAAGCAGAACAACACTAAGCTCATACTGGTAGTGCTCGATGGTATAGGTGGTCTTCCCGTGGAGGACGGTAAGACAGAGCTTGAACTTGCACACACGCCCAACCTTGATAAACTAGCTAAAGTTTCGGCTCTTGGGATGCACATACCCGTAGACATCGGTATAACACCAGGTAGTGGCCCAGGACACCTCGGACTATTCGGCTACAACCCCGCCGAACACAACATAGGTAGAGGGATACTGGAAGCTTTAGGACTTGGGCTTGAAGTTAGAGATACAGATGTAGCCATAAGGGCAAACTACGCAACCGTTAGGTACGAGCAGGGAAGACCTATAGTAGTGGACAGAAGAGCCGGGAGGATACCCACTGAAGAAAACAGAAGGATAACCCAGAAGCTTAAGGAGAATATAAGGAAGATAGGTGACGTAGAAGTTCTCATAGAGTCTGGTATGGAACACAGATGCGCCATAGTCTTTAGGTTCCCAGAACCTTTAGAAGAAGGTTCTGACATGGTTACAGATACAGATCCACAGAAAGAGGGACTTGAAGCCCTAGAACCAAAGGCCCTTACACCACAGGCAAAAAAGGTAGCAGAGGTAGCAAAAGAGTTTGTCAGGCTTGCGGCTGAGATTCTAAAGGAGGAAGAGAAGGCAAATTATCTTCTTCTCAGGGGATTTTCTCAAAAGCCAAAGATAAAGAACTTTGAGGAAAGGTTCGGTCTAAGAGCCTGCGCCATAGCTGTATATCCCATGTACAGGGGGCTTGCAAGCCTTGTGGGCATGCAGGTAGTAAAAGTAGAGGGCGGTATACAAGAGGAGCTCCAAAAGCTCGAAGAGCTTTACAAAGACTACGATTACTTTTTCTTACACATCAAGAAAACAGACTCTTACGGAGAGGATGGAAACTACAAAGGGAAGGTCCGAGTTATAGAAGAGTTTGACGAAGCCTTGCCCTCCATACTATCCCTCAACCCCGATGTGCTTGTAATCACAGGAGACCACTCAACACCTTCTGTACTCAAGGGTCATTCTTGGCATCCCGTCCCGGTTCTCCTTAAGTCCCCTTACGTGCTAGGTGGAACTAGCCAGCGCTTTACAGAAAAGGAAGCTCTAAAGGGAGAGCTTGGCATATTCCCAGCGTATAAGCTCATAAACCTAATGCTAGCACACTCCCTACGGCTTGCCAAGTACGGAGCCTAAATTAATTAACTATGAAGGTTTACATAAACGGCGAAGAAAGAGAAGTACCCCAAGGTCTATCCATAAAGGGTCTTCTGGAGTTTTTAAACATACCCATACGGAACGTGGGGCTGGCGATAGCAGTAAACCAGACAGTCGTACCCAAGTCTCAGTACGAAGATGTCTTCTTAAAGGAAGGAGACCGGATAGAGATAGTACACATAGTAGGCGGTGGCTGAATGTACGCGGTAAAAGTAGAGAACTTAACCAAGGTCATAAACGGGAGGATAATACTTCAAGATATATCCTTCGAGGTGAAAGAAGGTGAAATATTCACCATAGTAGGCGGTAGTGGAAGCGGTAAGACCTCCATAACCAAATGTATAGTAGGATTGTGGCAACCCACCTCTGGAAAGGTAGAGGTGCTGGGGAAAGACCTTCTTTCGCTCAAAAAAGTGGAGCTGGATGAACTAAGAAAGCAGATAGGCTATGTCTTTCAGGGTGCTGCTCTCTTCGACAGCTTAAAAGTATGGGAGAACGTAGTTTTCTATTACCTTGAAAAGACAGACAGGAACCAAGATGAACTGAGGAACCTCGCCATTGAGAAGCTAAAGCTTGTAGGTTTAGGAGAAGAGGTACTTGACCTGTACCCTTCGGAGCTGTCTGGAGGGATGAGGAAGAGGGTAGGAATAGCAAGAGCCATAGCCACAGATCCAAGACTTATAATATACGACGAACCGACAAGCGGCCTTGATCCAATAACGAGCAGGCTCATAGACCAGCTTATTCTCTCCTTAAGAGAAAAAACGGGAATAACCTCCATAGTGGTTACTCACGACCTTGTAAGCGCCTTTTCCATATCTGACAGGATAATGGTTCTGCAGTCGGGAAGAGTAGTACAGATAGGTACTAAAGAGGAGATTCTTTACTCCAGCGTACCCTTCGTCAAAGAGTTTATCAAGAATGGGCTCGGAGCTGAATTGATAAAGCTAAGTTCCTAAAAAGACATAGCAGAGGCTGTAAGTATAGCTTCGACATGTTAACATAATCTTCTAACTTTTTCACATACTTATCTGTAATCTTAATAGCAACGGGTTCAATTTATGATATATATCATAATTCTCACGCCTCATTTTATAATGTCTGTAAATAAGGCACTAAAAATACACCATGTTAACATAATGTAAAAACGTATAAAACTTTACTCTCAATAACTTGAACAATTTCCACATACTCGTAGAAAATATCGTAATATCGGTAACTTATAAACATACTTTTTCCACATACTTTTCACACTTTCCACATACTCAAATGTGAAAACACCCTAAACCTGTGAATGTTTTATAAGTTTCGGAATTTGTTGAACAATTTTCACTTCATAAAAACTTAGAAAATCAAGAGCTTCGGATACAGGATGTGAAAATAAAATCGCCAAAGCGTTGATTTTCTAGGACCATACGATTTTCACAGGGTCTAAGCTTTGATACACAAGGATCATATGAGTTTTCCACATTCTGCACTATAACATTAGGAAAGTACATTTAAAAATTTCACGTATTTATAGGAGTTACACAACAAGATGTGAAAAACTTCCAGTATGTTTCATAACTCTAGGAAATTACTGTACAATTTTTATTTCAGAAAAGCCTTGAGAATCAAAGACTTTAGATATGGAGTGTGGAATTCAAATTACCAAACGATTGATTTTCAAGGATCTGTTAAAAAGTTGAGTTTACAGGACTCAAGGCCTATCATCATCTTCTTCTAAAACACTATAAGTATTAATTAAGGTAAGTAAGAGAAAGAAGATAGGGGATGCATGGTAAAATAAAAACATGGGTGTGAAAATCGACATAAACAGCATTCAAAGAGATATGTTTATTGAACATAACGGGCAACCGTACAGAGTCTTAGACTACGAACACGTTAAGCCGGGTAAGGGGCAGGCCTTTGTAAGGATAAAGGCCAAAAACATGCAGACGGGAAACACCATAGAACTTACCTACAAATCCTCTGACTCCATAGAACTCGCAGACTTTGAACAGGTGTTTGCAGAGTATTCATACAACGACGGTGACAACTACTACTTTATAAGCCAAACCACCTACGATATGATAGCTGTACCTTATGAAAACATAAAGGAAGAGACCAAGTTTCTGAAGGAAGGGATGACGGTTGTAGTGTTCCTCTACAAAGGCCAACCTGTGGGTATAGAGCTTCCTAAACATGTAGATCTTAAGGTGGTAGAAACAGAACCTGCTTTTAAAGGTGATACAGCAGCAGGCGGTAGTAAACCTGCTAAGCTTGAAACAGGTGCAGTTATACAGGTACCCTTCTTCGTGAACGAGGGAGATATAGTACGTGTGGACACAAGGACTGGTAGCTATGTGGAAAGGGTAAAGTGATGGATAAGGAGCTTATAAAGGAGCTGATAAGGGAGGTAAAGAACAGCAACATAAGGCTGTTATCCCTAAAGGCGGAAGGTTTTGAGATAACAATAGAAACCTATAAGGTTGAAGAACCTCAGGCGTTTAGTATGCCTGCTAAACCGGAAACACATAAGCAGTTGGAGGTGATGGTTCCTTCTGTTCCCACAGAGGAGAAAAACCTGCATGTTATAAGAAGTCCTTTGGTGGGTACCTTTTATAGATCACCATCTCCTGGCGCTCCACCTTTTGTAGAAGTGGGTGACATAGTTTCTCCAGGACAGGTGCTGTGTATAATAGAAGCCCTAAAGGTGATGAACGAGATAGAGAGCGACGTAGCGGGGAGGGTAGTTAAGATACTGGTAGAGAATGGAGAAACTGTAGAGTATGGGCAACCTCTATTTTTGATCGATACAAACGTCTGACCATGGAAAGCAAAAGGGTAAGTCTACGGTTATCCGAAGAGGAGAACACCTACGTAGCTTCTACATCTTTTGGGCAGCTTTTGGTCGGAGAAAAGGGACACAGACCTATGGAGCTTCTGCTAGTTTCTTTGGCAGGATGCTCTGGGGTGGATGTATCCATCATACTCAAAAAGAAAAGGCAGGAAGTCAAGGACATAAGGATAGATGTGTTAGGTTTAAGAAGAGACGAACATCCAAGGTACTACGAGAAGATAGAAATACATTACACGATCGTAGGCAAGAATATAAACCCCAAAGCCGTAGAGGATGCTATAAAGTTGTCTTTAGAAAAGTACTGTAGCGTTCATGCTATGCTCAAAGAAAAAGCTCATATCTCCTACTCTTACAGCATAGAAAATGTTGAGTAGTCCAAGAAAAATATACATAATGGGTTCAGATCAAAGGATTGTCAGGTGTGCAAGAGTATCCTACTCTAAGGATGATAAGGAAGTGGATGTAAACAGGGATAAGGCTCTACTTAAGTATCTTTATGAGAACAGACATACCAGCGTTTTTGAGCATGTGGTGATAGCTTTTGAAGGTTCAAAAGAAGAGTGGTTAAACCTAATATCGTCCGTAGATAACCCTACGTTTCAAGCTTACTACTCGGGTGGGTACGTATGGATGAACCTACGCAACCTTATGAAGGCGGTGAATTTTATTCCACAGGTGGTGCTTGAAGCTGTTAAAGAAAAGCTTCCCACGTGCTATGCCCTCCTGACCAATCAGGATATACAAAACACTAACTACACCTTGGATAGCTCTTTTGTAAAGAATCGTATGGAAACCTCTTCAGGATGGATAGGGCTTGTGGACAGCCTAGAGTTAGATACCGACATGGATTACTATACCTTTGTGGTGGAGTGTCCTCTTTTTGTAGCCAGGCAGTGGTTTAGGCATAGGTTTGGGTCTTTCAACGAAGTGAGCAGAAGGTACACTTCTTATAACATAAGCTTTTACATACCAAGCATCCTAAGGGTACAATCAAAGTACAACAAGCAGGCTAGCGAGGATGAGCCTATAGAAAATCAACAAGAATACTTAAGCCTAATTGAAGTACATCTTAAGGAATCTTTGAACCTTTACAACAGGCTTGTGGAGGTTGGGGTTGCGAAAGAACTTGCACGGGGTGTTCTTCCTCAATTTATGAAGACACGCTTCTATTGGACCGTTCCTAGGATTTCTCTTGATAACTTTATAAGCCTGAGAGAAGACAGACATGCGCAGAAAGAGATAAGAGAGTTCGCTCTAGCTATAAAATCTATGGTAGGTTATAAAGGTACGGAGAAGAAGGCAAGCTTTTAATACGCCTTCCCCATCTTCCTGGCTATTTCTTTGAGCCTTTCTATCCTCTTCTCCGTGGGTGGGTGAGTTGAGAAGAGTTCCCATAAACCTTGTCCAGAAAGAGGATTCTCTATGAATAGGTGTGCCGTACCTTGGTTTACCTCTGCAGGTATTTGGTATACATAGTTATGGATCTTTTCAAGAGCACTTGCTAGGGCAAGTGGGTCTCCAGATATGTAAGCACCTGTTTCGTCTGCCAGGTACTCCCTAGTCCTTGATATAGCAAGCTGGATTATGGTAGCTATTATGGGTGTTATGATTATGGTGGCAAGAGCTGCTATTAAGGATAGCGGGTTTTTGTTTTCCTCTTCTCTACTTCCACCAAATATAAGGGACCATTGCAAGATGTTAACGAGGTAAGAGATAGCACCGGCTATAGTTGCTGCAATGGTTGCTACGAGTACATCTCTGTTCTTTATATGACCTATCTCGTGGGCAAGAACTCCTCTTAGTTCCCTCTCGTCAAGCAGTTGTAGTATACCGCTTGTTACTGCAACTGCTCCGTCTGAAGGTCCTCTCCCCGTGGCGAAGGCGTTTGGCTGTTCCATAGGAACCAGGTATATCTTGGGTTTAGGGATGTTAGCATTTCTAGCAAGCTCTTCCACAATCCTATGCAGCCACGGGGCTTCCTCTTCAGTTATCTCGCGTGCTCCGTACATAGCAAGCACTATCTTGCTTGAGAAAAAGTAGGCTATAAAGTTCATGATACCTGCCATGATAAGGGCTATGAGCATACCCGTCTTCCCTGCTATCATATGACCTACAAAAAGAAAAAGTCCAGTCAACAGACCAAGTAATAGAGCACTCCTTATCATATAACCCATGGTTTGCCTCCTTTATTACTGTTGACTGAGTGGTTAGTGATAATATATTATTCTAACAAGATAGCATGTCAACGAATATGGAAAAGGTTGAAGAAAGGGTAGATCTTGGTAGTTTTGATGAAAAGTTTTATGCCATAGTAGGTAGAGCAGACGAAAACCTCAAATACTTTTCTGAGCTCTTTGGTATAAAAATAACCGCTAGAGGAACAGAGATAATACTAAAGGGTGAAGAGGACAAGGTAGCAAGAGCTCACAAGTTCATAACCGACATCATAAAGGAGTTAAAAAATAGAAGCATGACAGCCCAGGAAGTTAGAGAAAGAGCTGCTGAATTTGTAAAGGAAATTCAGGTACAACCGCAGAAGGAGGAAGTAATACTTGTCACACATCGCAAAAAGGCCATATATCCAAAGACAAAGACTCAGAAACTTTACGTGGATGCCATAAAGGAGAAGGATATAGTCTTCGGAATAGGTCCTGCTGGAACAGGAAAAACATATCTAGCTATGGCCATGGCCTTGGTGCATCTCAAGGAAAACAAAGTAAGCAAGATAATACTCACAAGACCGGCAGTAGAAGCAGGTGAAAAGTTAGGCTTTCTTCCAGGTGGTATAGCAGAGAAGGTAGACCCATACCTTAGGCCTCTCTACGATGCTCTCTATGATATGGTGGACTACGATAAGGCAGCTTATATGCTTGAGAGAAACATAATAGAGATAGCCCCTCTAGCATTCATGAGGGGTAGAACCCTAAACGATGCTTTCATAATACTTGATGAAGCACAGAACGCTACGAGAGAACAGATGAAGATGTTCCTCACACGTATAGGTTTTGGTTCTAAGGTAGTAATTACAGGGGATATCACTCAAATAGACCTTCCCAGTAAGGAACAGTCTGGTCTTGTGGAAGCTATAAAGGTGCTCAAAGACATAGACGACATAGCTTTTATCTACTTTACTCAAGAAGATGTAGTAAGACATCCTATAGTTGCAAAGATAATAAAAGCCTATGAAGAGTTTGAAGGTAAGCATAAGGACAGAAAAGAGGGTAAAAGGTCTAAGGCTGAAAACTCTTAAAGAAACCCTCATCAAGTTCCTTAGAATGCTTGATCTTGAAGGAGTAGAGGTAAGTGTCTTTTTATGTTCTGACGAAACCATAAGGGAGCTAAACAGGATCTACAGGAACAAGGATAAGCCTACAGATGTCCTATCTTTTGAGTTAAACGAAAATGTGGGAAAATTTACACTGCTTGGAGAGATAGTCATATCATTGGATACTGCAAAAAGGCAAGCACAAGAGCTGAAACACTCTTTGGAAGAGGAACTGAAGAGACTCCTAGCTCATGGTCTTGTACATCTACTGGGTTATGATCACGAGAAGGGAGGAGAAGAAGCCAAACTTTTCTTCTCCCTGGAAGGTTGGCTCTTGTCAGGCGAAGAAAACAAGCTTTATCATCCAACCCGTTAGAGTCTGGAGGAACAAAAGTAGGATTAGCAGTATAGATATGTATAGCAACTTTCTACCAAGTGCTTCCCTCTTTAGCCATACTAAGGCAAAGGTCACTAGGTTCACGAGTGATAAGAATAGTCCGTTCCACTTGTGTGGAAAACCCCAGATAAAAGGTAGTTTGGAAGCAACCAAGGGTATATTGGATACATACAGGCCATTGATAGCGGCAAACACAGAGGTCACTACGGATACACCATGGAACACTATCGCGTACTTAAGCACTCTTTCATCCTTCAGTATGATGTAGTTTAGCGCGTAGAGGATCGCTGCCAAGAAGTTTAGGAATATAGTGCTATAAGCAAACAAGGAATGCAAAAAGAGACTCATCTTCCTACCTCCAACTCTTTTTCCAAGATTATTATATCCCTGTATAGCTTTTTTAGTATGCTTATGTAGTTTTCTTTTCCATCCTCCACCATGTCCATCATCTTTTCTAACTCTTTTGTAAACTCCTCGGAGACGAATCCCTTTATCTGGTCTTTTGAGCTCAGGTATTGGTATATCTCCTTCCCAAGCCTTGTGGGGATAAGGAAGCCCTTTTTCTCTATGACGTACCCCCTTTCTATCAGCTTTTCTACTATCGTGGCATAGGTGGAAGGTCTACCTATACCCTTTTCTTTCATCTCCATAACTAGCTCGCCGTAGGTGTACAGATATGCCCTCGGTGATGCTTTTAAGTATTTTCTTCCTTCGGTACTCAGGGTGACATCCTCGTAGGATGGGTTGAGTTCTATGGGAAGTATATTGTTAAAGCCTTCTTCAAGTATATGAGTTCTTAGACTTACAGTCAGCTCTTTGTCTAAAGCTTTTATTAGAGTTTTTATTACTCTTACCTTAGCTGGCTTCATCTGGCTTGCCATAAACCGTTTAAACACAAGGGTGTAGATAGCTAGATGATCTTTATTGAGACCTTCTACCTGCCCGCTGAGTACTAAAGATCTTAGCTCTTCTGGTTCTATGTTCTTTGTGGGCCTTATACATTCGTGGGCTCCACCTTCTCCCCAAACTCTAGGATGGAAGTATTCTTTGCCAAAGTTTTCTTCTATGAACTCCCTGGCTATAGCTATGCCATAGTCCGAAACTCTGACCGAGTCTGTCCGGTGGTAAGTTATAAAGCCGAGTTCAAAGAGGGTTTGAGCAAGGTCCATGGTCTTTTGAAGTGAGAATTTGAACTTGTCGCTTGCGTCCTTTAAAAGTGTGTCCGTTCTGTAAGGTGGCGGTGGGTGAATGTACTCTTCAGCTTCCTCTATTTTTTCTATTCTAATGCTGTCTAAGTTATCAAAGAACTCTTTGGCTTCCTGCTTGTTGTCAAAGGTGAATTCAATCCTTAGCCTTTTATCATCCTGGTCCAGGTTTATTATTACTTTGTATATCTTTTGGCGGTATTCTTGCTCTCTCTTTATTATCCAACCAAGCACAGGCGTCTGAACTCTTCCTGCAGAAAGCCAGTTTTTGCCAAAGGCTCTCCAAAGCTCTTGAGAGAACTCAAAACCTACCCATCTGTCAGCTATCCTTCTTACTATCTGAGCTTTTACTAGGTTTTCGTTAAAGTCCCTTGGTTCTTTTATCCCCTTTAAGATAGCCTTTTTGGTAACTTCGTGGAACTCCATACGTTTTATGTTTTTTACATAAGGTCTGAGGATAAGCCTTATATCCCAGCCTATCTTCTCACCCTCTGTGTCCGGGTCTGTGGCTACAAGCACCTCAGAACATTCCATAGCCATAAGCCTGAGACTCTCTACTATACCTTCCTTTCCCTCTATAACTTCGTAGTAGGGTACAATGCTGTCCTCGCTTACATAAACACCGTGAAAGTCTCTTTCTTTGTTTAGGTCTGTTATGTGTCCCAAGGATGCGGTTATCATTATGTATCTGTCTTCTACAGAGGTTTCGAGAAGTTCGTGATCTCCTACCCTTCTTCTTACAGGCTTACCGAAGAAGTTGGCTATAGTTCTAGCTTTGTTGGGTGACTCCACGACTATGAGGATGGGTTTTAGAATGTCTTTAGACTGAGGCTTTTCCTTACCAGCCAATATATTCTTTATCTTTTCCCTATCTCTGTCTATCTCCTCTACTATTTTCCCTATGTCTATTTCTTCTATGGGTGTAAGCTTTATATCTTCGTTGAACCATCTTACCCTTTTTTGCAGGTGGTTTAGAGCTCTTACATCATCGACTAATACAAGAGAAAGACCTTTGCTTATACCACCGGCGTACATCCTTGATGTTCTACCGCTTGCCTGGAGATAGCCTGTAACGTCCGAAACCACAAGATAGTATCCTTCTTCCGATCTTCTTAAGGTTACTTCATTGCTGCTCTCCAGTATGGCTATAACATCTTCAGAGTTCAGGAATTTGGATATTTCAAGCTTCAAGTTATCAACCTTTTCTTTTAGATCCTGTTTTTCTTCGAGGAATTCCTCTGACAAGTACTGGTACCTTCTTAGTCTTTCTATCCATCTTTCTAGCGTTGGCCCATAATGGGGAAGCTGCTTTACTATTAGCGACCTTATGGAGGTTAAAGCCCAAAGGAGGTGTGAGAGGTTTTCCTCTAGCTTTAGGGATATGCTCATCTTGGGAACTCCGTAAAAGATGGCATACCTGACTACATGGGGCATATCGAAGCCACGGGCTAGCGGGTTTCTGTAGGAGGCTATGCCTATGAGTACCTCTACCTTACCCTCTTCGTAAAGCTTTAGATTCTCTTCTGTCAGCTCTTCGTACGTTAGGGAGTTAATACCATGGTGACTTAAAGCTTCCTTCAGTTTTTCTACTTGTTCTTTGCCCATGTCGGAGGAAACAAACACCAAGCCCCCTTTGCCTAGCTTCCTAATCCAGTTTACTAGAGTCTCAATGGTAGGCCTTTCATGTACGTAAGCGTCTACTACATTTCTAAGGTAGAAGGTAGGTGTTCCTACTTCAAAGCCTAAAAGTTCTCTAAAGAGCTTTACCCTGTTTGACCTTGGGTTGGAAGTGGCAGAAGACACCACAAGAACACCCTTTGCCTTCAGAGATAACTTCTTTACTTCCTCGGATAGGGACTTTATCTTCTCGTAATCCCTGTTGTGGCTTGATTTTTCCTTTATAAGCTCTAAGGCTTTTTGAATGTCCTCCTCGTCAAAACCTAGGAGGTATAAGGCTTTGTCTATATTCTTTGCTGTTTTTAAGAAGGAATCTACGTCGTCCACAAAGACAAAGGAAAAGCCTCTGGGTATAGCTTGGTAATTCCTATAGAGGAACATGGAAGTAGTTAAAAGGACCTTAAACCTTCCCTCTTGTAGAAGCTGTCTTTTCTTCTCCTTTTCTTTCTCGGTCTCATCACCGAAGTACAAAAGTTCTTCTTCCTCCAGTCCTAAGCTGAGAAGTTTGTTATGGATCTGCTTCAGGAGTAATTTGGTAGGCACTATTATGTAAGATCTTTTACCCTTCTTGGCTAAGAAGACGGCCATGGATGTGCCGAAGGAGGTTTTTCCTACGCCCGTTGGTGCGAGCAGAGCAAAGGATCTGCCCAGAAGTACCCTCTTTGCCCATGCAAGTTGGAGGCTCCAAGGTTTAGAGCCGATCCTCTTTTGGAAGAAGGCTTCCCACTCGCTTAGTTCCTCCTCCATCTTGCATATCTTTTCCATAAACCCCTTGAGGTCTTCGTAAGAACATACGTCCTGCCTTATCTCTGGCATGCACTTCTCACACGGAAGACCAGCATACAACCTTTCAGAGCTTATATCGCCACCGCAGTTAGGACACAGTCTTAAGAAGTAGCTTGGTATCATAACTTGGTATATTTTACAGTCTCCAGAGGAGGACAATCTCTCCCTTGATCTCTCCCCTTTCTTTTAACTGATTGTATACATCCTCTAGTGATCCCCTTATATATTCCTCGTGGATCTTTGTAAGCTCTCTGGCTACGCACGTTTCCGTTTGAGGTGGAAACACTTTTTTCATGACCTCAAGAGTCTTGAGGATTCTGTTGGGAGATTCAAAGGCTATTATGGTTGTATCCGTGCATGTTTTTAACTCTTCAAGGTAGCCTTCAAGACCCTTCTTGGGTAAGAATCCTACAAACAGGAACCTGTCTGTGGGTAGTCCAGAGCCGACTAGTGCTGTAGTCACGGCGCTTGGCCCGGGTATGACCTCAACGGGTATATTCTTCTGTATACACTGTTTTATGAGCTTGTAGCCAGGATCAGATATGGAAGGCATGCCCGCGTCAGACACAAGGGCTACGTCTTCCTTTTCAAGGAGCTTTAGAATCTTTGGCACCTGCAGGCTTTCTTTAGGCTCGTAGTAGGAGAGAAGCTTTTTGTCTTTGATCCCATAGTGGTTCAAAAGTATCATAGTCCTTCTTGTATCCTCGCATGCTATAAAGTTTACTTTTTTTAAGATTTCAATAGCTCTGTAGGTAATATCACCCAAGTTACCTATAGGAGTGGCTATAACGTACAACTTACCCATTTCTATTTTACAAGCAGTAAAGGTATTTTAGCATGGCTAAGCACAAAGTGGGTAGTACTTCCAAGGATAAGTTCTTTGATGCCACTCTTAGAGAAGGCTCCCATTACAAGGAGGTCAAGGTTTTTCTCCTCACAGAACTTTACTATCTCCTCTTCTGGTATACCCTTCCTGACCTCTATGAAGGTAGGTAATTCTTCTGTGTACGCATCTCCTACATAAAGACCAGTAAGTTCGGCCTTAAGTAAGTCTGCAAGCTTCTGAACTACTTCTAAGGCTTTTCTTGCTTTCTGGCTACTATCGTAGGCTACACCCAATCTTTTCAGATCCCTCTTTGTATGTGGTACTACGAGAACGTCACATTTGGCGAGCCTTACAACCCTTTCAGAAGTGGAGCCTAGCATAAGACCCTCTATCACTTTCCTGGACCTTTTACCTACTACGATGAGGTCCTCTTGATCGGCTTGTTTTACTATTTCCTCGTAAGGTACACCTTCAGTTTGGAAGGAAGACACCTTAACACCCCTCTGTCTGCCTAGAGATAGAAAGCTGTCTAACACCAAGTCTGCCTGAGCTTCCATAAACTCCTTTACTGTGGAGTAAAGATCTGTTTTGGGTGCAAGACCTAGCGAGCTTATAAGGTCTTCCAAAAGGACTTCCTTCAAAAGCCTTGTGTCTAGTACGTAAATACCTACCACTGGTATGTTTAAGATGCTACCAAGTAAAAAAGCATACTCGTATAAACTTGGATGAGAAGGATCAAGCCCTACAAGTATCCTTTGGTACATGTGAGTTTACCCCAAGCTTACACGTCAAGATTCTTTACCTCTTTAGCGTAGAGCTCTATGAACTCCCTTCTTGGCTCTACCTCTTCTCCCATGAGTATGGAGAATATTCTGTCTGCTTCAGCGGCGTCCTCTATGGTGACCCTAAGAAGCCTTCTTGTCTTTGGATTCATGGTAGTTTCCCATAGCTGTTCGGGGTTCATCTCTCCGAGACCTTTGTACCTCTGTATCTCAAAGCTAGATTTTGCTAGATCTATCATGATGTCTACCAGCTTTAGAACATCGTTCACAGTGGAAGTTTTACTGCTTATATAAACTTCACATGGGCATTTTACAGATATGCCATTAAGGATGTTTTTGTAGCTCAGGGAGGAGAGAAAGTCCACATCTATGATGATACTTCTGTTGGTGTGAGGATCCAGGAGGTGGATTTCATAAGCAGATTCGTACTCGTCGTACTTTAAATCTATTTTGTAGTTGGGGAGTTTTTCTTCAAGAAGCTTTATTTTACTCCTTAACTCTGAAGAATTTCTCAGGTCTTCCTCTTTAAACTTTAATTCCAAGAGTACATCTAGGACGTCTTGTCCTTTCTTCTTTGCCATGAGTGTATAAGATTCCTGAACTTCCTTTATCTGTTTTAGCAGCTTTATAAGGTCTTCGCCCTCTAGAGTTTTTTTGTCCTGCGTTATCAGTTTTCCTTCCTTCTGTATGTGGTTAAACAGAAAGCTTTCCATTTCTTTGTCATCTTTCAGATAGAAGACTTGCTTACCTTTCTTTACGCGGTAAAGGGGTGGTTGTGCCACGTAAAGATGGCCAGCCTCTATGAGCTTTGGCATAAAGCGATAGAAGAAGGTAAACAGCAAAGTCCTTATATGTGAGCCGTCTACGTCTGCATCCGTCATCAGTATGATCTTGTGATAACGCAGTTTGGAAAGATCTATGTCTTCTCCAACTCCACATCCTAGGGAGCTTACTATAGCCTTTATCTCTTCGTTGGAAAAGACCTTGTCCAACCTGGCCTTTTCCACGTTTAGTATCTTACCCCTTAGGGGAAGTATGGCCTGGAACCTTCTGTCCCTTCCCTGTTTAGCAGATCCACCTGCGGACTCACCTTCAACTATAAAGAGTTCACACTTCTCTGGATCTCTTTCGGAACAGTCTGCTAGCTTACCAGGTAGGGTGGTGTCCTCGAGAGGTGATTTCCTTCTTACAAGTTCCTTTGCCTTCTTTGCTGCTTCCCTTGCTAGAGCTGCTTCAACAGCCTTCTCCACTATAAGCCTGAGAGTCTCTCTGTCTTTTTCAAGGTACTGTGAAAGCTGCTCGTACACTATGGACTCTACTATGTTTTTGACGTTTTGGTTTCCAAGCTTCGTTTTGGTTTGTCCTTCAAACTGGGGTTCCATAACTTTGCAGGCGACCACAGCTACAAGTCCTTCCCTGAGATCTTCACCCGTTATTGTTTCTTTCAACTCTTTCTGAAGCTTTACAGTGGGAAGAAGCTTCATGACCGCCTTTGTGAGACCACTTCTAAAACCCGTTACGTGAGTACCCCCTTCCACTGTCTTTATGTTGTTCACAAAACTCTCTATAGACTCCTTGTAATCTTTCGTGTAGGTAAAGGCTATGTCTACTACTACGCCTTCCTTTTCACCTTTTATCCTTATCACCTTGTTTATGAGAGGTTCCTTCCCACTTGCTAAGAAGAGCACGAGCTCTTCTATACCCTTCTTGAACCTAAAGGTTAAGTCCTTGTTGGTTCTTTCGTCTACTAGTCTAAAGGTACAGTCCGGATTAAGGTATGCCAGTTCCCTTATTCTCCTTTCCACAATGTCAAACTTTATCTTCGTGGTTTCAAAGATCTCTGGGTCTGGTTTAAAGGTTACCTTTGTCCCCCTTTTGGTGGTGGTCCCTATTTCTTTTACTGGAGTTATGGGTTTCCCACGCCTGTACTCTTGTTTATATATCTTTCCATCTCGGTAGACTTCTACCACCAACCATTCAGACAGAGCGTTGACTACGGAAGCTCCCACGCCGTGAAGACCGCCCGAGTACTTGTACACTTTTTTATCAAACTTTCCACCGGCGCCTAGCATGGTAAAGACCATCTCAAGCGCTGGTATCTTCGTCTCGGGATGTACATCTACCGGTATACCCCTTCCGTTGTCTTCAACAGTTACGGAGTTGTCTGGGTGTATGATAACGGAAATATGATCTGCATGGCCTGCCATATGCTCGTCTACGGCGTTGTCAAGGATCTCCCACAGAAGGTGGTGAAGACCCCTCTCCCCTACGTCTCCTATGTACATAGAGGGGCGTAATCTTACGTGCTCTAAGCCTGTGACGGCTTTTATGTCTTGAGCTTTGTATTCTCCAGCTTGCTTCATAGTGTTTAAAGCACCCCCAGCGGGATTTGAACCCGCGATCTCCGCCTTGAAAGGGCGGTGTCCTGGACCGGGCTAGACGATGGGGGCTCCAAACCTAAACCTAAGTTATATTCTACCATAAAAGTCTACCCTTGTCAAGTGGTAGAACCTTCCTCATCAAGGTAGAAAACATCATCCGATATGGGTTCGTTCCACCTCTTAAAGCCAGGTAGTGCCTCTATCCTGTACCAGGCAGACCTATACCATATGCCTTCAGGGAACCTTTTTACTGGAGCTATCTCTGCTGCCTTAGTCTCTGCATGGTAATCCCAGGTTATGTAGTGGTTAAAGTCTTGGACTATGTCGGTTATGGCAACTCCAAACTCTGTGGTTAGGGCTATCTGAAAGTCTCTCCATCTGAACACGGATGAATCTCTTAGGGTGAGGCCGAAGTATCCTACTCCTCCATCTTCTTTGAGAGTCGCTATTCCTCTGCCTATGAAGGCCCTAAAGGCCGGTATGGTTTCTGGGGGGTCTGATACGAACACATCAAACTTACCCAGCATACTGCTATCTAAGGGTTTTCTAAGATCCCAAACTATGGCTTCTGCGTTGTCTATGCCCAACTCCTTGAATATGGCATTGTCAAAGTCTATGAGTCTTTTGTCTATATCTAAGATCAGTACCCTCTTCGCCTTCCTAAACAGGGCAACTGCTAGACCTGTTAGGTCGTCCTCAGCGCCGAGAACTACTATTTCCTTGTTTCTCAGATCTCCCCTTGAATCCATGAACAGAACCCTGGTAACCGTAGTCTCTGGAGTAACTGAACCCTGGTCATAGTCTCTTATTGCCTTAGGTCTTTCTTTGGTTACTTGCAGGAATTCCCTGTAGAACTCTATGTTGGCGTAGAAGGGTATACCTCTACCCTCACATGCTTGACAAGTGTAGTCCACGTAGGGTTCTATACCCAGTTCTTTAACTAGGTCTAGCCCCTTTTGTGTAAGCCTTATGTTCTCTTCATCATCTATAAAGGCAAGACCTTCCTCTACTAGCACCCTTACTATTCCCGAAGCTGCAGGTACAGGAAGGTCAGACATGTCAACCAACTCCCAAAAATCACCGCTGACAAGCAATGCAGAAAGTACCCTTTCCACGTTTTTCTTGTAAAGCCTAACCTGACTAATCTCTCTTGCTTTTTGAGCTAGCTGCGCTAGAACTTTCAACACACCACCTCCTTTCAAAAATGTAGCTAATTGTATTATGATAACACATCTATGAAGATAGCTGTGGATGGACCTGCAGCTAGTGGTAAAAGCTCAGTAGCTAGAGAGCTATCTAAGATTTTAAACCTACCGTATCTTGAAACGGGTAAGGTCTATAGGCTGTTCGCTTATATAGCATCCCAGAATAAGGTAAAATACCCCCTTTCCTTGTTTAACGAAGATTTTGATGTGGTCTTTGACATAGGCATAACTAGAGTCTTTTACAGAGGTAAAGAGTTGTCTGAGGAGCTTTACACTGAAGAGGTAAGTACAGAGGCTTCCAAGCTTGCATCTCTGCCGGAGCTAAGAGAGAAGATGATAGAGTTCTTTAGGGCCTTGGTGGGACAGAGGCAGGTCGTAGCAGAGGGAAGGGACGTAGGTACACATATATTCCCAAACGCAGACATAAAGTTCTTCATAACGGCAGATCCACGTGAAAGGGCAAGGAGGAGGTACAAAGACCTTGTAAGCAAAGGCATTAAGGTAACATATGAAGAGGTTTTAAAGAGCATAGTAGAGAGGGACAAGAGAGACAGTGAAAGACCCCTTTATCCTTTCAGGCCTGCCGAGGATGCCATAATCGTAGACACTACCAACAAGACCCTTGAGGAGGTTGTAAAGGAGATCTTGAGCTATATATTACAAAAGCATGAAGCTGAAGGAACTATCTGAAAAGCAGAGGGAGTTTTTAAAGACCACGTTTGAACTTGATGAGCTTGATCAAGAGCTTGAACTTGAAGATTTTCTCGCTTCTAAGGGATGTAAGCTTTACAACTGTCTTTCATGTGGAAAATTAATCTTCCACGATGGGTATGAGTTTTGGAACCTTACAGACTGCTGCGATGACAACTCTAAGCTAGTAGAGAACGGACTTCTGTGTGAAGTCTGCTACTCAAGAACGCCGGAAAACATGAAAGATTGGATATTCTTCAGGCCCACCTGGGTAAAGAACGTAGACTTTAAGATATAAACATGCCCCAGTACAGCGACGTGGAAGAGGTCAAAAGGTTTATAAGAGAAACCTCAAAGCAGACAGCCGTTTACGTGGGTTGTGATTCAAGGCAGTTGAAGGACAAGACCCTATTTGTGACAGTTATCGTGGTTCATATAGATTCATGTAGGGGAGCTAAGGTCTTCTGGAAGACGGAGAAGGTTAACAAGATAAAGTCTCTAAGGCAGAGACTTATGGAAGAGGTAAGCAGGGCCGTCCTTGTAGCCTTGGAGATAGCGGAAGTGGTGGAAGACAGACCCTTTGAGGTACACCTAGACATAAACCCTAACCCTGAGCACGGTTCAAGCATCATAATAAAGGAAGCCATAGGTTACGTTCTTGCTCAGGGTTTAAAACCTGTGGTCAAGCCAAGGTCTATAGCAGCGTCCACAGTTGCTGACTACATAACAGCCTTTGGTGGTTAAAATTTAGTATCTTATGAGTAGGTTTAACTTTCTCTTTGTCTTTACCTTCCTTATGATTCTCTGGTCTTGTCAAAAGCCCTACAAGTTCTACGGTCATGTGGTGGATCTGCCCGCGTATGACTTTGAGCTTACCAACCAGGATGGCAAGAGGGAGAAGCTTTCCCAACTCCTGGGCAAGGATAAAGTTGCCCTCATATTCTTCGGCTACACCAACTGTCCAGACGTATGCCCCGATACACTTCAAAGGCTCGCAACCATGTACAAAAAGTTGTCCCCTGAGGAGCAAAAGAGAGTTAAGGTAATATTCATAAGCGTTGACCCAGAAAGGGACACACCGCAGCAGCTAAAAGGCTACGTACCCTTTTTCAATCCTAACTTCATGGGCTTTACTGGAACCCCTGATGAGATAAGAAATGTGGCAAAGGAGTACAAAGTCTACTACAGGAAGGTAGAAAACAGCGGTTCTGCCGTGGGCTACTTGGTGGACCATACGGCTAGCGTCTACCTAGTCACTCCAGATATGAAGATAAAGGCAATCTACACACCAGGTAAGCAGGATCCTGATAAGATGGCGGAGGATCTGCGATACATACTAAGGAGCTTATAAAGGAGGTCTTTTCAAGGAACGGCTTTCAGCTTAATCAACAGCAAATAGACCTTTTCTACGTATACCTCCAAGAGTTGAAAAGATGGAACAAGGTTCATAACTTAACCTCCATAGAAGAAGATCATCTCATAGTGGTAAGACACTTTTTAGACTCGATCAGTCTTAGCCTTTGTTTTGAGGAGAAGTCCATACGCGTAGATGGCCTTTCTGTCTGTGATGTGGGTAGCGGAGCTGGCTTTCCAGGTGTACCCTTAAAGATATTCTACGGCGACAGGATAAACCTTACTTTAATAGAGAGCGTTCATAAGAAGTGTTCCTTCTTGGAGTACCTTAAGGTAAAGCTCTCTTTGGACTATGAGGTCCTCTGTACAAGGGCCGAGAAGGTAGAAAGGACTTTTGACCTAGTGGTCTGTAGGGCTCTAGGGAAGCTTGAAGATATACTTGAGCTTCTGAGGAGACTGTCAAGTAGGTACATATTCATAATGAAGGGGTCTGAAGTTCCCACGGGCTTTGATTATTGCAGAATAAGCCTGCCTGACATAAAGGAAAGCTACGTTATCTTCCTGCAGAATATAAGATAGCCCGTGTGGGCTACCATCCTGTCTTCGGGCCTTAGTCTATCTGGGTTTGTTTTGTAGTACCTGTGGAGTATCTCGAGGACTGTCACATCCGAGAATAAACCCTGTAGGTTTTTAAGAAGGGTGCTAACTTGGTTTGTTGTAGGGAGTAAGAATCCACACCTTGCTCCCTTCTTTAGTACTTTGTGAAGCTTTTCAAGGTAGTGCCATGGTTCTCTTACGTCTACAAAGGCAGCGTCAAAAAACTCTTCTTCCAACTCTGCTTGCATAAAGTCCATGTTAAAGTGCTTTACCTCCTTACAAAGACCAAAAGCTTCCCAGTTGCTAAGGGCTAGCTTATAGAAATTCTCAGAAGCCTCAAAGGTCCACACCTCACCTCCGAGTAGAGAAAGTACAGTCGTAAGGGCTCCGCTTCCAGTTCCAAACTCTAGTACCCTCTTACTCTTGTCCAAACCAAGGGTGTAAGCTATGTAGAAGGCATCCTTCGGATAGATTATCTGAGTTTTTCTCTTAAAACCGTACAGAATTATCTCTTCTACCGTTGGTCTAAATAGGTAAAAATCTCCTACTTTGCTCCCTTCTTCCTTTCCTACCACATCCTCGAATTTCAAGACTGCATCCTTTACGTTAAGGCTGAAGCCTTTACTTAGTCTTTTTAAGAATCTTTTGTCTCCGTAGACTATAAGGATGTAATCACCTTCCTTAAACATTCCTTACCATCCTTATCCAGTAGTTAAACCTGTCTCTTTCCTTAAAACCCAAAGACTTGTAAAAGTTTATTGCATCTTTGTTTTCATCTCCCACCCAAAGTTCAGCAAGGTCAAGACCTCTTTCTTTGAAGTATTCCAAAGCTTTCTTCATAAGCTTCTTACCTAATCCCATACCTCTGTACTTGGGATGTACTACAAGCTCGTGTATGGCTCCAACCACTTTACCCTCTCTCTTGCTAAACCAGTTGCCATCTGCTGCTACAAAGCCCACAAGTTTACCGTTGTCAAATGCACCCCATATTCCAGCTACATCTCTTCTGAAGAGCCACCCCATGTAAGCCTCTACATCTTCTCGGTTCGTGTAGGCATACTCTTCCAAACCCTTGTAGCCTTCCAGATACAGGTCTACCATGCTTGGTATATCCTCTGGTGTAAGCCTTCTTATTTCCATACTGTAAACAGGTTTGGGGATGGTGTAAAGTTCTCCTTTATGTTTATGAACTCTAGCTCCACACGTGTACCGTCTGGGGCCTCTATCCACATCTTCCGTATGTCCAAGTCTTCTAACTCTAGCGTTACTCTTTCTATAGTGCTATCTTTTACCTTAGGTACAAGCGTTAGCATTACTTTACCGTTCCTTGAACTCTCGAGCACTGGTTTAAATACATCTTCCAGGGGTTTTGAAAGTAAAAAGATGGCCTCCACCACTGAGGATCTGTTGTTCTGAATGTTGTCTATATACCTTATATTTTTCCCGGGGTACTCTATGAGTATGTCTTTACCGTTTGATACTATCAAAAGCCTTTGTGGGCTTGTGTACTCTATCCTGAACTTGCCACCCTTCTGTGCGTATATTATGCCCTTTGAAATCTCAGGTCTTGCTGACCATGGGTACTGAACTCTCTGTATAAAGTCTACCCTTATGGTCCTTACCTTCTCAAGCTTCTTGCTTAGGTTGCTAAGTGTATCCGACCATACAAGGAGTGGTAGTATGAGAATCAGCAGAAACATCATATCTTGTGAAACCTCCTTATGAAGGAAAGTATAAGGTCAAACCACATGCGTACCATATCCCAGTCTATGCTGTGAACGTTATCGTACGGCGTATGTCTTATAGAGAAGGGATGTGAGGTCAAAAAGAGCGTTTCTACTCCCTGCTGTTTAAAGGGTATATGGTCGCTGATGGCGGACGGTACAGCCTTCCATTCTATGTTTACACTGAACTCAGACGCGTGCTTGAAAAACTTTTCGTTTATAGTTTGACCGTTGTAGCCTTCTGCATCCTTGTACAGGACGGATGGGTTTGTCCATCCTATGGAGTCTACGTTTATACAGTAGTAAGTGTGTTTTGGTAATTTCTGTACGTGATGCTTTGATCCTAGAAGGCCTACTTCTTCAAAGTCTGTAAGTAGCAGCCTAAGTTTAAAGGGAAGTTTGTAGTCTCTTCTTAGCTCGTCAAATATGTATATAAGGGTTAAAAAGCCTATGCCGTTGTCTATGGCTCCAAAAGTGCCTGGCTTTGTGTCAGTATGCGCTACGAGGTAGAATATGGCTCCTCTTCCTACTTCTGACAGAAGGTTGGTTCCTGTGGTTTTTACGAGCTTACTCTTTACTTTGAGCTTTACGTATGCATCCTTGAGTAACTCTACATGTTCTTTTCTTACGTTGATTATTGGAAGGTCAAGACCCACCGCGCTACCGTGGAAATGTGCATCTAGATCTTCCATGTACGTTATAATGGCCTTTACACCCTTTTCCTTTAGTTTCTGAAAAACCCTTCTGTCAGACCTTTTGGGAGTTAATGCTATATCTCCAGCCAAAGGGTCTTCTTTTACGTATCCTTCAACTTCGATGTTTGGGCTTCCTACGTATCCCACAGCGGGTACAGTTCTGTTATCTACCTGCAGTTTTACCTCTTGCGGAACCAGTACTTCAACTTCAAACTTTTCTTCTTGGTAAGGTATGCCCTTGTCCTTGAGCAACCTTTTTATTGGTTCCTTTGAGGATAAGAACCTTTCCTCTCTGAGAAGGGATTCTGCTCTTTCTTTCAGCTCCTCAAATGTACTATTTTTCATACACGGGTGTTAGCCAGACCTTGTACCTTTCTATGTTACCTCTTACGGCGTTAAAGTAGATCTCTTGAAGCTCCCTCGTTATAGGCCCTATTTCGCCGTTTCCTACCTTCCTATTATCTACTTCTACCACAGGAGTTATCTCAGCAGCGGTACCTGTCAAGAATATCTCGTCGGCTACGTAAAGTTCACTCCTGGCCACAGGTCTTTCTATAACCTCCATTACGAGTTCCTTTTTGAGTAGCATAATCACAGCCTTCCTAGTTATACCCTCCAGTATGTGCTCCTGGTAGGAAGGTGTTATAGCCTTCCCTTCCCTTATCAGAAATATGTTCTCGCCTGAGCCTTCTGCCAAAAAGCCGTGTTGGTTAAGCATTATGGCCTCGTCGTATCCTGCTAGCAGGGCTTCTGTCTTGGCCAGCGCACTGTTGACGTAAGCTCCCGCCACCTTCCACCTTGAGGGTATAGAGTTGTCGTCGTTCCTTCTCCAGGAGGACACCTTTACCCTTATACCTGAAGAAGTGTTTAGGTATCTTCCAAAATTGTAGGTGTATATGGCCACCTCAGGTGTGAAACCTACGAGCTTTGGAGTCAGTGCAAGGTCCTTAAAATAGGCTATGGGTCTTATGTAGACATCCTGCCTTATCTGGTTCTTTCTTAAGAGTTCTTTGGTTATCTCTACTAAATCTTCGGCCGTGTAGGGGAGTTCCATAAAAAGAGCCCTTGCGTTCCTGATGAGCCTGTCATAGTGTTCCTTTGCGAAGAGCATATAGAGCTGTTGGTCTTTTTCGTTCCAGTAGGCCCTTATCCCCTCAAACACGGCAGTACCGTAGTGGAAAGAGTTGGTCTTTATGCTTATCTTGGCCTCTTCTACGGGAACTATCTTGCCTTCAAAGAATGCGTACTCCATGGGTATAGTATTTTAACCGCTAAGTTATAATCACAGGTAGTATGGCAAAACCAGTTATGCTCATAGACCTTGACAGATGTATAGGCTGCCTCTCCTGTGAGGTGGCATGTAAGCAGGAAAAAGGTATAGAGGAGTTTGGCATAAGACCTATGAAGGTCTTCAGGATAGGACACGTGGGTGACGCTGCCGATGCTTTCTTCCTTCCCATGAACTGCTTTCACTGCGATCCTGCTCCATGCGTGTTTGCATGTCCTACTTCTGCTATGAAGAAGAGGGAAAAGGATGGTATAGTGTACGTGGAAAAGCCGTTGTGTATAGGCTGCAAAGCCTGCATAATAGCTTGTCCTTACGGTGCTATAAGCTTTAACCCATCCACCATGAAGGTAGAAAAGTGTGACTACTGCTACAGTAGAGTAGAAAGGGGTCTTTTACCTTCCTGCGTCTCTAAATGTGTTACCAACTGCCTTTACTTTGTTGAGTTGGATGAAATACCAAAGGAGAGGCACACTGCTAGGAGGATAGACTCGGAGCTCTACAGAGAGCTGTTTGAGGTGTATACTACTCAAGAGGAGGTGTAATCATGAGGAAGCTACTATTTCTTATGCTAGCCCTTTTTTCTTTTAGCCTGCTAGAGCCTGTGTTTGTTAACCATGCAGACGCTAAAGAAAAAAGGATGAAGGTGGTTAAGTTTAGCAAGCACAAGAAACACAAGAAACACAAAAAACACAAAAAGCATAGAAAACACAAAGTAACGTTTAAAGTTAGGCATTCCCACCACATAAACAGTCCGCAAGAGGGTGAAGGTGTAAAGCTTGAGAACATGGTAAATGGGATGTAACTTACATGCGTGCAGTAGTTTTGAAGGACTTCGGTGGTGTTGAGAACCTACAGTACGTAGAGGATTTTCCGGAACCTTCTGTAGGTCCTGGTGAGGTACTCATAAAGGTTAAGTGCGTAGCCCTTAACCACCTTGACCTTTGGGTTAGGATGGGAGCGTTGGCTGTAAAACCGCAGCTGCCTCATATCTTAGGTTCAGATGTTAGTGGTGTTGTATGCAAAGTGGGAGAAGGTGTTAAAAGTGTGAAAGAAGGAGATGAGGTTATAGTAGCTCCTGGGCTATCCTGTGGCGTGTGCTACGACTGCCAGAAGGGACATGATAACCATTGTAGGGATTACGACATACTAGGACTCAAAACTAAGGGAGCTTATGCAGAGTTTGTTAAGGTTCCGGAGAGAAACGTCTTACCAAAGCCTAAAAACTTGAGCTTTGAGGAGGCTTGCAGCTTTCCCCTTACATCTCTTACTGTTTGGAACGCTCTAGTTGAGAAGGCTCAGATAAAGCCTTACCATAAGGTTCTCATATGGGGTGGCTCTTCCGGTGTTGGTGTAGTGGGTATACAGGTTGCTAAGCTCTTTGGAGCCTTTGTCATAACAACGGCAGGAAACGAGGAAAAAGCCAGGAGATGCAAAGAGCTTGGGGCTGATGTGGTTATAAACCATTACACGCAGGATGTGGTCAAAGAGGTAAGATCGATCTTTAAAGAAGGTGTGGACATAGTGATGGACCATGTGGGAAGCTCCACCTTCTGGAAGAGTGTGGAGTGCCTGAGAAAGGGTGGAAAGTTGGTTTTCTTCGGAACTACTACAGGAAGTGAGACAAAAATAGACATAAGGTACATCTTCGTAAGGGAGATAGAGCTGCTCGGTGTCTACATGGGGCCCAGAGCAGACCTGTTTAAGATATCAGAGCTATACGATCGAGGTCTACTAAAACCCGTGGTGGACAAGGTTTTTGATTTGAAGGAGGCCCCAGAGGCCCACAGATACCTGGAAGAGTCCAAGCACTTTGGAAAGATAGTGCTTAGAGTTTCCTAAACTCTGGTGGAAGCTCTCTGGGTGGCACACCTATATATTCTGTCTCCTTCTCTTCGTCTAACCTCTTAGAGAAGGGTTTTTCCATCGTAAGTTCTTCGTAAACGTGTGCTACTAGACCTGGTACCCTTCCTATGATGAAAAATCCTTTTCCAAGGCGCCAGTCAAAGCCCATCTCGGAAACCACTGCAGCTATGGCTCCGTCTACGTTAAGAACCAACCTTTTACCCTTTTGCCTTGCTATTTCTTCTTCTACCTCCTGAGCAAACTGACAGTGCTTGTCATAAAAACCTAGCTCTTTGGCTATATCCATGAGCCTTTTGGTCCTTGGGTCAAAGTCTTTGTAGTACCTGTGGCCGTACCCTGGTATGGGTTTTTTGCTCTCTAAGTACTCCTTTACTATGTCTTGTACTGGCTTTTGGCTGGCAACACCTTCTTGTATGAACCTCATGGCATCTTCTAGAGCTCCCCCATGGGCTGAACCAAAAGCCAGAACTCCCGCGGCCACACCTACGTTTAGAGAGTTTCCACCAGATGCGACAGCTCTTGCGGCTATAGCAGAAGGTGGAGCTATGCCATGGTCTATGACCGACACGAATATAGCTTCCATCATCTTGGACTCTTTCTCGTTGGGTAGCTCACCTTTGAGGATCAGGTAGATAGCCTGGGCGAAGGTGAGGTTACCTACAAGATCTAAAAGCCTGTAGCCCCTTATGTATGTTTCATGTCCTATGTGTTGAGTTATGGCCGTTCTCCACTTCTTCTCCATGGCATTAAATATTATAAACGTACCACCGGAGGTTCATCCAGTTGCGGATATTGAAAGGTTTAGCACTGTGTGTTATATTATTGAAAGACAAAGCTTTAAAGGAGGGAAAGCCATGACAAAGGCGGAGCTTGTTTCTGCAATAGCCAAGCAGGCCGGCATAACCAAGAAGCAGGCCGATGCTGCTTTGAAGGCTGCTGTGAGTGCTGTCTCTGCAGCTCTCAAGAAGGGTGAAAGAGTAGCAATTCCTGGTTTTGGGATATTCACCGTTAGACAGAGAGCTGCAAGAAAGGGAAGGAATCCCAGGACAGGTAAGGTGATAGAAATACCTGCAAGGAAGGTGGTGGTCTTCAGGCCTGCCAAGGACCTCAGAGAGTCCATCAAGTAACCCTTATGGGGGCTCTGCCCCCGCCTGAAGTATATCCTCAAGAGTGTTCACGTTGGTAAAGGCTCTCTTCTCTTCGCTTGTTAGGGTGTTTATCCTTAGAAGTTCTAAAAACTTTCCTACCCTTCTTCTACCCTTTAGTATGTAATCCTCTAAAGGGGGTAATACACTTCTGTAGTACACACCTGGGAAAGGATACAGTTTTTCGTTAACCTTGTATAAGCTAACATCTGGTTGGGAACTTTTCCATAGATGGGTCAATATATCCGGCCTTAGGTAGGGCATATCAGCAGAAAGGATAAGCACTTTTTCATAGGATGTGCGTTTAAGGGCAGTGTATACACCAGCCAGAGCAAACTGTTCGTGCACATAGTCTTTTAGGATATCTACACCTTTTATGAAGGCATACTTTTGAACATCTTTGGAGAGTATAAAGACCCTTTCAGACACTCTTCTGGCTAGCTCTACCACGTGTAGTATCATAGGTTTTCCTTCTATTGGGTAAAGGGTTTTGTCCTGGCCGAATCGCCTGCTTTTGCCTCCTGCCAGTATGTAACACTCTGGGATCATTTAATCAGCACTACCTTCTTGGGTATGTATACGTAGGTGTCCTTGGGTACTGTGTTGCCGAGTATGTGAGGGTTGTAATCTTTAAAGATATCCTCCTTGACTTTTAAGGAATCTAAAAGCTCATCCTTCTGAATGTCCTTGTTGACACGGACTACTTTCACCTCTTCCATCTTCACGTCCGTGTTAAAACCGTACCTTTTGGGATCTCTCGCTATAAGTAACAGAGCGAAGAAGTTGGGTACGTAATTCTTTGTTTCCTCCGGAAGAAAACCATAAGTCTGCCAGAAGTCTATTCCACCCGTCCTTCTCCAGACGCAGTTCTCACCACAGTTGTAGCTGGCAAGGGTAAGCTCCCAGTTTCTGAAGGTACTGTAAAGGTCTCTAAGATAGAGGGCTGCAGCTTCTGTAGACTTTAAGATGTCAAACCTTTCGTCTACGAGGTTGTCTACCCTTAGACCATACCTTCTTGCTGTTGAAGGTATAAACTGCCAAAGACCTGCGGCACCGGACCTTGAGACAGCAAAGGGATTAAAGGCGCTCTCTATGGCTGGCAGCATGGCGAGCTCTGCAGGAAGCCCATACTTTTCAAGCACAGGTCTTATGGTAGGTAGATAGTGGTTTGCTCTCTGAAGAAGTCTTTCTGTAAACTCTTTGTTCCTCAGGTAGTAAGAGAGGTATCTTTTTATCTCTTCCCTGTCTGGGATGGGTATGCCTAGCCTTCTAGCTTCGTAACCTATAAAACTTTCCTCATCTTCAGAGAGGGCTACGTAAAAGCTCCCTTTTTTTACAACCTCTACGTTTTTAGAAGGAAGAACAGCTTGCTGTACCATTGGTGTGCAGGAGAAGATAGACAGGAGCAAACTCACTCCCAGAATTCCGTGCCGCATTCCTCCGTCTCCCATACTACCACCTTCTCTAAGGTAGGATACTCCTGTTTTAACTTATAGTATAACCACCTTGCTACGTTTTCTGCACTTGGTGAGAAGTCAAACACCTCATTAAGAAGTTTGTAGTCTGGTAAAAGCTCCTTTAGCCTTCTGTCTATCTCAACAAAGTCGTAGCCCATACCTCCTTCATCCAGGCTGTCGGCTCTTATGAAGACCTCCACCGTCCAGGTGTGACCGTGTAAAGGTTCGGGTTTACCGTGGTAGTTAGTAAGGTAGTGGGCAGCGTTAAACTTCCTCTTTACCCTTATAAGCCAAGGCATCAGTCTATGTCCTCACCTTCTATGAGTCTTCGCGTGTAATTGACACACGCAAGGACCATAAAAAGCAGGGCGTGGTTGTTCATGTCCTCAAACTCTTCCTTTACCCATAGGGTACCATCTTCCTTCTCTACTAGCTTTATGTACTCAAAGGCTTTCATAGCCAGAGCTTTGTTGTGAACCTTCTGGAGTATCCTCTCCTTAATCCAGTCTGGCAAAGGCATCTCTCTTTCCAACTAGGACCACCTCCTCTTCAAGTTCAATCCCGAATGTTTCTAAGACCCTTCTTTTGGCTACCTGTATTATTTTAAGCACGTCTTGGAATGTGCCTCTGTCTACGTTGATCAGAAAGTTGGCATGCACTTCTGAAAAGGCTACACCGCCTATCCTAAAACCCTTCATTCCCACCTCTTCTAAGAGCTTGCCGGCTGCATGTCCTTGCGGGTTCTTGAAGGTAGAGCCGCTGGTGGGCATGTTGATGGGCTGCTTTTCCTTTCTTAACCTCTTTATGCTCTGGAACTCCTCAAATATAGGTCTGTTGGTCCTCTGGAATAAAAACTCACACTCTAGGACTACGCCCAAGCTTGGAAAGGGTGAATTCCTGTAAGAGAAGTTAAGGTCTTGCTTCATGGCTGTGTAGACATTTCCATCCCATCCTAAAAACTTAACGGATAGTAAATGTTCGGAAATCTCGTAACCAAAAGCTCCGGCGTTCATGCTTACAGCACCACCCACAGTGGCAGGTAGCCCAACGAGCCTGTAAACCCCTTCTAGGTTTTCATCTACTGCCAGCTTTACCAACTTGTGAAGATCTACGCCTGCAGCCACCTTTACCCTCAGGCCTTTATTTCCTTCGTCCTCTACGCTCATGTTGGAGAAGTTCTTTGTGTATACTACAAAGCCTTCAAAGTCTCCGAATATGGTGTTGGCACCGCGACCTAGTATGTGTATAGGTTTACCCTTATCCTGGGCCAGCTTTATGAGATCTGCGAGCTCCTCTTGATCTCTGGGAACGGCAAAGTACTCAGCTATTCCCCCTATGCCTATGGTAGTAAAGGCGTCCAATCTTACCTTTCTTCTGATATCCATCTTTCTAACCCGTATACCTTGTAAACCTCCTTGTGTCTGGTAAGCCCTAAAGCCTCCCTGTAAACTATAAGCTTGTAGACCTCCGACTGTAAAGCCTCTAACAGTTTGTTCCTCTTTTTCTTCAACCTTATGAGTAGTCTTAAGGAGAAGAGCCTACCTGTGTTTTTGTCTAGTCTAGACCTAAGGTATGCCATACTCCTCTCTAGGTCTTCAAGAGCTTTCACCACGTTTTCTATCCTCCTGCCGTAATTTCCTCCTACGGAGGCTATCTCTTTTAGGATTTCTTGGTCAGCTTCCTGCCAGCCCATCTAACTTAGACCTTAGCTCCTTAGGTAGGCTAACTATCTTACCTTCAAAGACTAGGCAATGTTTGGTGTATGCCTCGGCAAGTTTTTGACCTTCTGCCAGTATGTGGTACTCAAAGGAGAACTCAAACCTGTTTACCTCTTTAACACGTATGTGTATGTCAATCTTTTGGTCGTAGAAGGCTGGTCTTCTGTATCGGCAAAAGGCTTCTATGAGCACTACCTCGTAGCCAAGTTTTCTTATTTCCGAGTAAGGCATGCCAACAGATCTCAAAAGCTCCCCCCTGGCTTCTTCTAAGTACCTAAAGTAGTTAGAGTGGTGTACCACCCCTTGGGCATCCGTCTCGTAAAACTGTATTCTCCTGGTATAGACGAACATGAGCTTAGCTTAAAATTTTAAGGTGAAGGTAATCATAGTAGGAAGACCAAACGTAGGGAAGTCCACACTCTTCAACAGGATAATAAAAAAACGCCTTAGTATAGTCCATGATATGCCAGGTGTTACCAGAGACGTGATAGAGTCACAAGCCCAATGGCAGGGCAAATCCTTTACTGTAATGGATACAGGCGGTGTAATAGAAAGCGGGGATTACATAAGCCAAGAGGTAAGGAAGAAGGTAATCCAACACTTGGAAAAGGTAGACCTAATACTCTTCGTAGTGGATGCAAAGGAGGGCCTTACCGCTCAAGACCAAGAAATAGCAAAACTACTGTATCCCTATAAGCACAAAACAATTCTAGTAGTCAACAAGGTGGACAACAAGAAGTCTAACCTAAACGCCTATGACTTTTACACCCTAGGCTTTGATGAAGTTTACTTCGTGTCTGCACAGCATGGTAAAGGTGTGGCAGAACTCTTAGACAGGATAGTCAGGGATATACCTAGTGAGGAACAGATAAGCACCGCTGGTGGTATAAAAATCTCCTTCGTTGGAAGACCAAACGTGGGTAAATCTTCCTTGGTGAACGCTATACTCGGTCAGGAGAGAGTGATAGTTTCCCATATACCAGGAACCACCAGGGATGCTGTGGAAATACCCTTTACCTATAAGGGTACTTCCTTCATCCTAGTAGATACGGCTGGAGTAAGAAGACCTTCTAAGGTAGAGTATGGGGTTGAGTTCTTCTCAGTAGGAAGATCCTTGAAGGCCATAGAGCTCTCTCACGTAGTGTGTTTAGTACTGGACATATCGGAAGGTGTGACAAGGCAGGACAAAAGACTGGCAGGCTTGATAGAGAGACATTACAAGGGATGTGTCATAGTGGCTAACAAGTATGACCTCGTAAAGGTTCCTAAAGAAACTGTGGAAAACATCATCAGAAAGGAGCTCTACTTTTTAGACTACGCTCCCGTGGTGGTAACATCCGCCATCAAAGGTGAAGGTGTGAGCAGTATACTGGACGAGGTGCTAGAGGTCTACTCAGACTACACCAAACAGCACAAAACCTCCTTTGTGAACAGAGCTATCCAGAACATACTTAAAGAAAAGCCACCGCCCTTGTACAGAGGCAAAGAGGTAAAGGTGTACTACAGCTTCCAAAAGTCTACAGCTCCACCTACTGTGGTAGTTATAACCAACTACGTGGAAGGTTGGAAGGAGAACTATAAGAGATTCTTCATAAGGCGTCTTAGAGAAGAGCTTAAATTATATAAATCCCCTGTAAGACTGGAGTTGGTGCAGAAGGAGGGTGGGAATGAGGCTTCCAAAGCCTAAGAGCATACGCTGGAAGGTGGCTATACCTATTGTTTTCATCGGTTTGGTCTCAGGTTTGTCTGTAGGACTTTACTCCTACTACTCGGAGATAAACCAGGCCAAGAGGAACGTAGAGGACCAGATAAGGGTTGCCATGGCTTTTACGAAGGCTTCCAGGGAGTACGTGAGGGGTATACTAAGACCCAAGATAGGTGAGCTATTGGCTAGCGGTTGTGGTGGTGTGGACTTTGTCCTTGAGGCTCAGTCTTCTAGCTTCTTCACAGCATCTATCTTTAAGGACGTAAGCGAGAGGTTAGGAAGCTTTAAGCTAAGACAGGTGGCTTTCAATCCTTTAAACCCAAAGGATGAACCCTCGGAGATGGAAGCAAAGGTAATAAACTTTCTCAAGGCGACCAACAGTAAAGAGTACACGGGTATAGTGGAGGATACTACTGGAAAACAGTTTGTTTATGCATCCGCTGTGATACCTGATGCTGGCTGTCTTGCCTGTCATGGAAAAAGGGAAAGCATGCCAAAGGCTCTCTTAGAGAGGTACAAACCCCAGTACGATCCCAACTGGGAAGTGGGTAAGGTGGTAGGTGCTGTCATGGTAACCGTCCCATTTGATGCAGTGCTTGCCAAGGCACAGCTTTCTGGGCTTGTCAAGGGTCTTGTTGTGTTTTCCATATTCCTTGGAATAATCCTCTTCCTTATAGCGGCCCTTAACTACCTTGTGTTTGAGCCCATAAGTAAGCTTGAGCATAAAGCAGAAGAGATAGCAAAGGGTAACGTAGACGAGCCTGTGGACATCACCTCTGAGGACGAGATAGGAAGGCTTGCCCAAGCCTTTGAACGTATGAGGGTGAGCATCAAGAAGGTTATGGACCTTCTCAAGTAAAATACATACTCTATGAAGGAATACGACCATAAAGAGATAGAGGAAAGATGGTCTAAACTCTGGGTAGAAAGGGCTCTTTACTCACCCAAGGAGATAAAAGAGGATTCTAAGTTCTCTGTTGTAATACCACCGCCCAACGTCACAGGATCACTCCACATGGGTCACGCCCTGAACGTGACACTCCAGGACATAATCTGCAGATGGCAGAGGATGTTAGGCAAGGACGTAGTTTGGGTTCCAGGCTTTGACCATGCTGGCATAGCCACCCAGTACGTGGTAGAAAAGCAGCTGTCAAAAAGCAGGCATGAGCTGGGAAGGGAGGAGTTTCTGAAGAAGGTCTGGGAATGGGTTCCTGTATCGAGAAACAGCATAAGAAGGCAGCTTGAGAGAATAGGTGTGAGCGTAGATTGGAAGAGAGAAAGGTTTACCTTAGACGAGGGCTTTTCCAGGGCCGTAAGGCACGCCTTTAGAAGGCTGTACGAAGAGGGTCTAATATACAGGTCCGAGTACATAGTAAGCTGGTGTCCCAAAGATTACACTGCACTCTCGGACCTTGAGGTAGAGCACGAAGAAGAGCAAGGAAAGCTTTACTACATCAGGTATCCCCTGGAAGATGGTTCTGGATACATAACGGTGGCTACCACAAGACCGGAGACCATGCTAGGAGACACGGCCGTGGCTGTACACCCCGAGGATGAGCGTTACAAGCACCTGATAGGTAAAAGGGTAAAGCTCCCCCTAGTAGACTGGGAAAGGGAAGCCCTCGATGGGAGTAAAGTAGGCCCCTACATACCCATCATAGCAGACCAAAGGGTAAAGCCCGAGTTTGGTACAGGAGCTGTAAAGATAACTCCAGCTCATGATCCTAATGACTTTGAAATAGGCAAGGATCACAACCTTCCCTTTGTTCAGGTTATGGACCTGAATGCAAGATTAAATGAGAATGCAGGAAGGTTCGCAGGTCTTGATAGGTACGAAGCAAGACAGAGGATAGTTCAGGAGCTTGAAGCCTTAGGTCTCTTAGAGAAGGTGAAAGATCACGCCCATGCTGTGGGCAAGTGCTACAGGTGTAAGACCACAATAGAGCCTATGGTTTCCACCCAGTGGTTTGTACGCGTGTCTGACCCACGCATAAGGGATACAGCCATAAACATGGTGAAGGAAGGAAGGATAAAGTTCATACCCAGAAGTTGGGAGAAGGTCTACCTGCAGTGGATGGAAAACCTAAGAGATTGGTGCATATCAAGGCAGATATGGTGGGGCCATCGTATACCCGTCTGGTACTGCAAAGACTGCGGACACGTAAACGTCTTTACCGATGAGGACTTTGAAAGACCTTACGATAAGATAATCTTCAACCTGATAGCAGATGGTAAGATAGGACAGGAGTTCACACCTGAAGAGGTGGAAAGCATACTAAAGTCTCCTTCCTTTGTACACCCCGAAATAACAGTGTTGGACTTCTACAAGAAGTTCGTATTTCACAAGTACCACTCCATGGACATGGACGCCAGCTCCATAAGACTTTTCATCTCCCAAGATCTAAACCCCATGGCCATCCTCACGCAGAAGAAGACCCAGTACAGGTACAACAAAGACAGAAAGACGTACACCTTTATCCTAAGGTGTAAAAGGTGTGCTTCTGAAAACCTAGAGCAGGAGACGGACGTGCTTGATACGTGGTTCTCTTCAGCCCTTTGGCCCTTTGGAGTCTTCGGATGGCCGGAGGATACCCCTGAGCTTAAGGAGCTCTATCCCACAGACCTCTTGGTAACAGGCTTCGACATCATATTCTTCTGGGTAGCCCGTATGGTGATGATGGGTTCCTACTTCATGAAGAAGGAGCCCTTTAAGGATGTGTACATACATGCACTGGTGAGGGATGAAAAGGGTCAGAAGATGTCCAAGACAAAGGGCAACGTGATAGACCCTCTGGACATAGTAGAAAAGTACGGTGCAGACTCTCTTAGGTTTACCCTTGCCATACTTACTCAGCAGGGAAGGGATGTAAAGCTCTCAGAAAAAAGGTTTGAAGGATACAAACGCTTTGCTAACAAAATATGGAACGCTGCAAGGTTTATCCTGATGAACTTAGATCCAGACCTTATGCAGAGTATGACTCATCTGGCTCCACCCAGGGATGAAGACCTTTGGATAGTTACCCTTCTCAACGAAACGGTTCAGGACGTAAACAGAGCTTTGGAAGAGTATGACTTTTCCAGAGCATGCCAGAAGCTCTACTCGTTTATATGGGACGAGTTCTGCGACTGGTACCTAGAGATGACCAAACTAAGGCTTTACGCAAAAGTGGACGAAAACCTACCCGAGGAAGAAAAGCAGATAAGACAAGAGCAGATAAAGAAGGAAAGGCTAACGGCCCAATCAACACTACTGTACGTCTTTGAAAAGACCTTGAGACTCTTGCATCCTTTCATGCCTTACATAACTGAAGAGCTGTGGCAGCAGCTTCCTACAGCCCACAAGGAGAGCATATCCCTGACCGAGTACCCTAAACCTAACCCGCAGGAGTTCTATCCTGACGAGAAGATGAAGATAGAAAGGCTAAGGGAGATAGTAACGGCCATAAGATCCCTGCGCTCAGACCTAAAGATAGAGCCTTCAAGGAAGATAAAGGTTTACTACAAAGGAGAGAAGGAACTTGTTGAGAGGTTCAAGGAGCACATAAAAAGCTTGGCCAGGCTTTCAGACCTAGTGGAAGTGTTTACAAAGCCAAAGGCTACGGTAGCAGGCTTTAGCAAAGATTTTGAGTTCTACATACCCGTAGAAGAAGGCATAGACGTAAGCTCTCTCATAGAGTCCTACAGCAGAAGGCTTAAGGAAATAGAATCTGAGCTTGAGAGGTTTGGCTCAAAGCTCTCCAACGAGAACTTTCTAAGGAAGGCACCTGAAGAAGAGGTACAGAAGATAAAGAGTATAGTTCAAGAGCTTGAGTTGGAAAAGGAGAAGACGCAGTCCGTCCTGGAGGCTCTAAGAGAGGTAGAGCTGTGAAAGTAAAGGCCTTTGAGTGGAAGGGAGATAGACTTTTCCTGCTAGACCAAAGAAGACTCCCGCAAGAGGAAGTTTGGCTTGAGCTCACCACTTATAAGCAGGTGGCTGAAGCTATAAAGAACATGGTGGTAAGAGGGGCTCCTGCCATAGGCTGCGTGGCCGCCTACGGCTTTGTCTTGGGTGTCAAGTCTGGTGAAGATCACACGGTCGTTTACGAAACCCTCAAGAACACAAGACCCACGGCTTACAACCTCTTCTGGGCCTTGGACAGGATGCTAAAAGCCCTTAAAGAAGGGAAGGATTTAGAAAAAGAAGCCATAAGCATAGAAGAGGAAGATCTTCAGGCAAACATGAGGATGGGACAGATAGGAGCAGAGCTCCTTCCAGACAGAGTAAGGATACTCACCCACTGCAACACAGGAGCCCTTGCCACAGCAGGTTGGGGAACAGCCCTAGGTGTCATAAGGTCTGCCCACTACATGGGTAAAGAGGTCTTTGTATGGGTGGACGAAACAAGACCATACCTTCAAGGTTCTAGGCTCACCGCTTGGGAGCTACTCAAGGAGGATATACCCCACAAGATAATAACAGACTCCACGGCTGGATTTTTGATGGCCAAGGGACTAGTAGACTGTGTAATCGTGGGTGCAGACAGGATAACCAAAAGGGGTGACGTGGCCAACAAGATAGGTACTTACTCTCTATCTGTTCTCGCCAAAGTACACGGTATTCCCTTCTACGTGGTAGCTCCTACTTCCACCTTTGACCCTAACATAGCAGAAGGCTGGCAGATACCCATAGAAGAAAGGTCAGAGGATGAGGTAAAAAGCTGCGGTGGTTGCCAGATAGCTCCAAAAGGATCCCAAGCCCTTCATTATGCCTTTGATGTAACTCCTGCAGAGAACATAACCGCCATAATAACAGAGAAGGGAGTTTTAAAGCCACCCCTCTAAAATATTCTCATGGAGCTTTCAAGGGTAAAGTTAGTAAAGGGTCAGATAAGGGTACCATCTGACAAATCCATATCCCACAGAGCTGTCATCTTAGGAGCTATAGCTGAGGGTAAAACCTACGTAGAAGACTGGCTTGTGTCTGCAGACACGCTGGCAACCCTTAGGGTTATAAGGTCTTTGGGTGTTAAGGTGGTAAGAAAGGGTACCAACCTAGTTATTGAAGGAACAGACTACACCTTCAGGGAACCTCAGGATGTACTTAACTGCGCGAACTCGGGCACTACAGCCAGGCTTATGCTTGGAGTCCTTTCCACGCAGCCCTTCTTTAGCGTCCTTACAGGCGACAGGAGTTTAAGGAATAGACCAATGCTTAGGGTAGTGGAGCCTTTGAGACAGATGGGAGCAAGCCTTGACGGAAGACATCACGCGGATAAGCTCCCCATATGTGTCAGAGGCGGAAGTTTGAAGGGTATATCCTTCTTCAACAAAAGAGCATCCGCCCAAGTGAAGTCAAGCCTTCTTTTGGCTGGTCTGAGGGCTGAAGGTTACACAGAGATCTCAGAACCCTATTCATCCCGCGATCACACAGAGAGGATGTTGAAGGCTTTTGGGGTAAACCTGTACAAGATGGAAGGTAAGGATGGACATATAGTAAAGATGGAAGGCTTTCAAAAGCTCTACGGAACTAAAGTGGTGTGTCCGGCAGACCCATCCTCAGCTGCCTTTTTCTGCGCTCTTGCCTTGCTCGTTGAAGGTTCGGAACTTATCCTCAAGGACGTGCTTGTAAACCCCACTAGGGATGGCTTTTACAGAAAGGTAAGGCAGATGGGTGGACACGTAGAGTATACAAACTTAAGGGAATTGGGTGGAGAACCTGTGGCTGATGTAGTGGTAAGAGGAGGAAACAGGCTTAAGTCTGTAGAGGTAAAGCCTGAGGAAGTTCCTTCTTTGATAGATGAGCTTCCCATCCTTGCCGTACTAATGGCTTTTGCCGAAGGTACGTCAGTAGTCAGGGGTGCTCAGGAGCTAAGAGTCAAGGAAAGCGACAGAATAAAGGCAATCGTGGAAAACCTAAGGGCTATGGGTGCAAAGGTAGAGGAGCTGGAGGATGGCTTTATCATAGAAGGAAGTATGTCTCTAAAGGGAGCTACTATAAAGACCTACGGTGATCATCGTATAGCTATGGCCTTCAGCGTGGCAGGTCTAGTAGCACAAGGGAAGACCTACATAGACGACCCTAACTGTGTGAAAGTATCCTACCCTAACTTCTACAAGGACCTCTTTAGCGTAGTTCAGACGTAGATAGCACCCGTCATATCACCCATCCCACCTTCCAACCTCATCTTTATGTACTTCCCCCTTAAGGTGTTTAAAGGGATCTCTACAGTACTCCCGTCCTTTTTTATAATCCTCACCCTATCCTCTAAAAGTTCTACTTCGCTCACAGGCTCGCCAGTGGATGCATCTATGATAAGCTTGTCCCTTAACATCTCCCGAGTGTACTTCATGGCTGTAACCCTCCTTCCTCCTTGAAGAGTATGCTGTTGTGAGGCGTTGGCAATGAGTTATCTCAGTTTGATTTCTGTGTCGCAGGGCACTAAAGGCTCGTAGCCCTTCTCCTTCAGGTAGAGCTCTCCCCACTCCTGCAGGCTTACAAATACCCTATAGAGCTCCTTGCCTATGGGAGTAAGCTCGTACTCAACCTTCGGTGGCACTTCTGGGTAGACTATCCTGTTGATTATCCCATCCCTCTCAAGTTCTCTGAGTTGTTTCGTTAACATACGCTGCGTTATACCCTCTATGGACCTGTAGAGCTCAGAGAACCTTTTCTTACCGCCCAAGAGGTTTTTCACTATGAGGAACTTCCACTTGCCACCTATGACGTTAAGGGTGACCTCTATAGGACACACACTTTTTTCCATAGCTTACAAACATGTAAGTATATCACATTAAAGGCCGTTCTTGACTTACAGCTAGATACATTCGTAAAATCCCATAAAGAAGGAGGTTAGAACCATGGGAAAGGTTCTCATAATCTACGATTCTCGCACAGGCAACACAGAAAAGATGGCCCATTATGTGGCAGAGGGTGCCAGAAGGGTTGAAGGTACAGAAGTAAGGATAAAGCGTGTAGATGAGGCTACTAAGGAGGATGTTCTATGGGCAGATGGCATAGCAGTGGGTACACCTACCAACATGGGCATAATCTCCTGGAAACTCAAAAGGTTCTTTGACGATGTTCTAGGAGAGCTATGGGGAGAGATAGACGGTAAGATTGGATGTGCCTTCTCTTCCTCAGGTGGATGGGGTGGTGGAAACGAGATAGCCTGTATGTCAGTGCTCACGGTCCTTATGAACTTTGGTTTTCTGGTATTCGGGGTAACAGACTACGTGGGTAAGAAGTTTACACTCCACTATGGAGCCGTAGTCTCTGGAGAGCCAAGGAAGGAAGAGGAAATAGAAGCCTGTAGGAGGTTGGGAGAGAGACTTGCCCAGTATGTGGCCGCCTTCTTTGATGGTAAAAAGGATCTTTTGGAACACATAAGACACTTTGAAGGCAAGTTTGTAGAGTAAGGAGGTACAACATGAAGAAGGTGCTCATAATAACTGGAGATGCAGCAGAGACCCTTGAGGTCTTCTACCCTTACTATAGGTTTCTAGAAGAAGGGTTTGAGGCCGTTGTCGCCTCACCTAAGAAAAAGAAACTACACCTTGTAGTTCACGACATGGAAGACTGGGAAACTTACACTGAAAAGAGGGGTTACACACTTCAGTCCCACGCTTCCTTTTCTGAGATAAAACCAGAGGAATTTGATGCCCTGTTTATACCAGGTGGGAGAGCTCCCGAGTACATAAGGCTGGACGAGAACATAAGCCGTATAGTGGGGCACTTCTTTGAAACCAACAAACCCATAGGTGTTGTGTGCCACGGCGTCCAGGTGTTAGTAGCTGTTAGACCAAAGCTAGACCTGTCTGGTAGGCGTATGACTGCTTACATAGCGTGCAAGCCTGACGTGGAAAGCCTTGGAGCTCAGTATGTGAACGAGGGCGTTGTGGTAGATGGCAACATAGTCTCAGCTTTTGCCTGGCCTAACCTTCCGCAGATGCTAAGGGAGTTCATGAAACTATTAAGGGGGTAAGAAGATGAAAGCTCTTGTGATCTATGCTCATCCAAATCCAAAGAGCTTTAACCATGCCATATTGGAGAGGGTACAAAAGACCTTAGAATCTTTAGGTGTTGAGTACATGGTCAGGGATCTTTACAGCGTCGGTTTTAACCCGGTGCTTTCAGCTGAGGACTTTATAAGCCTGCAACAAGGAAAGGTCCTAGAGGATGTCAAGAGAGAACAAGATTACATAAGGTCTTCGGACTTTCTCATCTTTATCTTTCCCATGTGGTGGTACAGCTTCCCAGCCATCCTCAAGGGATACATAGATAGAGTGTTTTCCTACGGCTTTGCTTATGAAGAGAGAGATTCAGGGCTTGTGGGACTCCTCGGAGATAAGAAAGCTCTATTTTTTGTAACACTTGGTGGATCCCAGGAGGACTACAAAGACTTTGCTCAGTGTTTGAAGCAGACCTTTTCGGCCACTCTTGGTTTCTGTGGTGTAGATGTTAAGGGTGTGGAGTTCTTCTACTCGGTGCCCTACGTCAGCGACGAAGAGAGAAAGGGCTACCTGAACAAGGTTGAGGAGGTGCTCAAAAATCTTTTAAAATAAGCATTAGATGAACATAAGCGAGGTACTTCGTGCCGTATCCAGCGTGCTCAAAGGTAAGGAAGAGGTTGTGTTCCTCTCACTTGCCTGTTTTCTCTCTGGTGGGCACCTGCTCATAGAAGACGTACCAGGTGTAGGTAAGACCACTCTAGCCCTAGCTCTTTCTAGGGTCCTGGGTCTTTCTTTTGCCCGTATCCAGTTTACCAGCGATCTACTTCCTTCGGACATAACGGGGGTAAACGTTTACGATCAGCAAAAGAGGAGTTTTGTCTTTAAACCAGGGCCCATATTCCACCAGACGGTCCTGGCCGACGAGATAAACAGGGCAAGCCCTAAGACACAGAGTGCCCTTCTTGAGGCCATGGCCGAAAAGAAGATAACTTTGGATGGTACCACCTATGAGCTTCCCTTTCCCTTTTTTGTGATAGCTACCCAGAACCCGGCAGAACAGTACGGAACCTATCCCTTACCCGAATCTCAACTAGACCGCTTTAGCATGCGTATATCTGTGGGATATCCTGACAGGGATGTGGAAGTACAGATAGTGAAGGGAGAAAACCCTCTAGAGGTGGTAAACAACCTGCGTCCTTTGGTTAGCCTCCAGGAGATTGTAAATACCCTACAGCAGGTCAAAAGAGTGTACATCTCTGAAGAAGTGGCTGGTTTTATAGTGGACATGGTGAGAAAAACAAGAAGCCATCCAGACATAATCCTAGGAGCTTCCACACGTGGTGCTATACATCTTGCCAGCTGTGCCAAGGCTGTGGCTTACATGAGAGAAAGGGATTACGTGGTACCTGAAGACGTTATAGACGTAGCCCCTTACGTGCTTTCCCATAGACTGATAGTCAGGGAAGGAATAGATTCCTTTGCCCTCGTAAAGGATATTGTTAGATCTGTAAAAGTTCCTTGATTTGGTGGAGGCGGAGGGAATCGAACCCTCGTCCGAGACTGGCCCGCTTAAGGGCTTCTACAGGCTTAGCGGGTGTTTGGTTTTCTGTACCACTTCCCCACCCGCAGGGAAGATGGTACATAGCTAGGCTTGCCTTTCGGAAGGTTTCCGCCTAGCGAGAAACCTTCCTACACCCCTGTGTCTGAGCCCTATCGGCAGGCCAGAGGTGCACCCACCGTAGGGCGGCTGCCTTTTAATTAGGCAGCCAGAGCGAGTTCAGCTTCGGGAAGTGTTTTTCCCGGTGGCTGTTAAGGTTGCCACCCTGCCTGCTACCCTTAGCTCACCAGCCCCGTCGAAACCGTTCGCCCCCTACTGAGGTGTAAATATAAACTCTCCGTTCACGTAGTCAACTATCACCTTTTGACCGTCAGATATCTCTCCCTTGATTATCTTGTTTGCCAGAGGAGTCTCTATGTACCTTTGCACAGTTCTCTTAAGTGGTCTTGCACCATAAGCTGGTTCGTAACCGAGTCTTGCTATCTGCTTCTTGGCTTCCTCTGTGAGCTCTATGCTGATGGACCTCTCTTGGAGCCTCTTGTTTATGCTGTCTACTATGAGGTCTACTATCTGTAGAAGCTCCTTCATGGTGAGTGGTTTGAAGACTATTATCTCGTCTACCCTGTTTAGGAATTCGGGCCTGAAATGGTACTTTAACTCTTCCAAGACCTTCTGCTTGGCCTTTTCAAACTCTTCTTCTACTTTCTTTTCGTCAGCTTCTATAGGTATGGATAGGAGATACTGGGAGCCTATGTTGGAGGTCATTATTATGACTGTGTTCCTGAAGTCTACTGTCCTACCGTGGGAGTCTGTAAGCCTTCCGTCATCCAGTACCTGTAGGAACAGATCAAACACCCTGGGGTGAGCCTTTTCTATCTCGTCAAGAAGTATTACAGAGTAAGGCTTTCTCCTTACGGCTTCTGTAAGCTTTCCACCTTCTTCGTATCCCACGTAACCTGGCGGTGCACCTATTAGCTTGGAGACACTGTGCTCTTCTTTGAACTCGGACATGTCAAGCCTTATGAGTGCATCCTCATCCCCGAAGAGTACTTCGGCAAGAGCTTTTGAAAGCTCTGTCTTACCCACTCCTGTAGGACCTAAGAACATAAAGCTAGCTATGGGTCTCTTAGGATCCTTAAGACCAGCCCTTGCCCTCCTTATTGCTTCTGCTACAGCTACAACAGCGTGTTCTTGATCTATAACTCTTCTGTGTAGTTCCTCTTCAAGGTGTAAGAGCCTTTCCTTCTCTTCTTCCTTTAGCTTGCTTACAGGTATGCCTGTCCATTCGGATACTACCATAGCTACATCGTCCCAAGTTACCACAAGTTCCTTCGCTTTCTTGTTCTCAAGCTCTTTGAGTTCCTTTTCAAGCTTTACCTTTTCTATCTTCAACTGCGCTTCTCTTTCATAATCTCCGAGTTCTGCGGCGCGTATTATCTCTTGGTCCAATTCACTAATCCTTTTCTTTAGCTCCTGTATCCTGTAGTCTGCACTACCAATCTTTTCAAGTAAGGCCTGCTTTTCCTTCTCCAGCTGAACTTTCTTTATCTTCAACTGGGCTTCCTTTTCGTAGTCACCTGCAAGGTAGGCTTTTTGTATCTCTTCCTCAAGGGACTTTATCTTCCTATCTATTTCCTGCACTTCAGGTGGTAAGGATACGGCGGAGAGTTTTTTACGAGCGCTTGCCTGGTCAAGGGCATCTATGGCTTTGTCGGGTAGCTTCCTGAAGGTAACGTACCTTTTGGTAAGCTTTACAGCAGCCTCTATGGCTTCATCAGAGATCTTTACCTTGTGGTGGTTTTCTAGCTTATTTCTTAGCCCTTTCAGTATCTCTATGGTTTCTTCAACTGTAGGTTCATCCACGTATATGGGCTGGAACCTTCTCTCTAAGGCAGGATCCTTCTCTATGTACTTTCTGTACTCGTCCACTGTGGTGGCTCCTATGAGCCTTATCTCACCTCTGGCCAAGGCTGGTTTTAGCATGTTTCCTGCATCCACGGCGCCTTCAGCTTTGCCAGCACCCACCACCGTGTGAACTTCATCTATGAAGAGGATTATGTTACCTTTCTGCTTTACCTCTTCAAGTAGGCTTTTTAGCCTTTCTTCAAATTCACCTCTGTACTTAGAACCTGCCAGTAGGGATCCTATGTCTACGGAAACTATCTCCTTGTCCTGAAGCTCTACTGGTACCTCCTTGTTCACTATCCTTTGTGCAAGACCTTCCACTATGGCAGTCTTTCCAACTCCAGGATCTCCAACGAGCACTGGGTTGTTCTTGGTCCTTCTTAGTAACACCTCTATCACTTGGTTTATTTCCTTCTCCCTGCCAATGACAGGGTCTAGCTTCCCTTCCCTGGCAAGCTGGGTGAGGTTCACACCAAACCTTTCCAGGGCAGACTTTTCCTCTTCCTTAAGCTCCTGCGTTACATCCTTCATCTTTTCACCTCCTTGTAACTCTTCTAAAATCCTACCAGCTATAGTTTCTTTTGATTCAATGAGGGCGGAGACTATGTGATAAGGCTCCACCGTTGCGCTTCCTTCAGAGAGAGCCTTATCCTGAGCCCTTTCTACTACCTTTACTAGGTACTCGGCGTAATCAAAAGGAGGCTCTTTCCCGAAGACTCTCTTTGCAACCTTGTCCATTATCCTGTCGGGCGATATGCCCAACTCCTTTGCCTGTTCGACAAGGCTAGACTTTTCAAGAGCCTTCTTAACAAGTCCATCTATGCTTAACTTGTTTTCCAAGAAAGCCTTTACGTCTTCCGGAGAGAAGACATTCCTTAGAGACCTCTCTACGCTCTCTATCTGCCTTTCGTACTGCCTTATAAGGCTCTCTACCGTGGATAGCTCCATCTGGAGCTCAGTCAGACTCCAAAAATCTCCGTACCTACGGGCTCTTTCCAGCTCCCTGCTTATTTCTTCTTTCTTCCTCCTTAGGTTCTTCAGTTCTGTCTGGACGCTGCCTATGTCCGATTTTACCTGCATTATCTTGCTTCTCAGGTCTATGAGGTACTTGCTCTCCTCTTCGGAGGCCTTGTCTATCTGACTCTTTAGTCTTTGGAGGTAGTTTTGAACATTCTTGTAAACACTCCTACTGTCTATTCCCCTCTTCTCCAAGTATTTGGAAAGAGGAGAGTTTTCATCCTTGAGAAGTACCAGAAGAAGATGGTCAGTGTCTACCTTACTCTCCCCCTGCGCTTTTGCCAGTTCCTTAGCCAGGTTTAGGTACTCCAAGCTTCTAGCTGAAAGAAGGTTCTCGCTGAACATCTCTCACCCCCAAACTTGATATGAATCTTTATAATAATCTTTAGTGAGCTTTTGTCAAGTAGTTAGTTGATGGTATAATAGACTAATAACTCTTGAGGAGGTTTGCCATGCTGATAAACCTAGAGAGTACGAAGAGCTTGGAAGAGATAAGGCAAAAGATTGAAGAGAAGGCAAAGGAAAAGGGCTTTGGAGTTATGGCAGTTCATGAGGTTTCTAAGATCCTAGAGAACAAAGGCGTTCCCATAAACTACAGCTGTGTGATAGTGGAGGTATGCTCACCAAGACATGCGAGCCAAGTTCTTTCCAAGAATGCCTACATATCAACAGCCATGCCGTGTAGGATAGCCATATTTGACCAGGGTAACAAGAGGATAATAAGCACCATAGACCCCGTTGCCATGGTGGAAATGTACAACGAGCCAGAGCTTAGGGGTGTGGCTGAAGAGGTCTCTAAACTCATGAAGGAGATAATGGAGGCTGGAGTCTGACAGTAGACGAGCGTTTTATGTCCCTTGCCTTAGACCTGGCAAGGGAGTATAAGGGTCTTACACATCCCAACCCTACCGTAGGTTGTGTCATAGTAAAGGACGGGGTAGTGGTAGGAAAGGGAGCCCACGAAAAAGCTGGGCTCCCACACGCTGAAGTAATAGCCCTGAAAGAGGCAGGGCATAGAGCAAGGGGGGCTACCCTCTACGTTACCCTTGAACCTTGTTCCCATTGGGGAAGGACACCACCCTGTGTGGATGCCATAATCCAGGCTGGGATAAAGAGGGTGGTTATAGCCACATTGGATCCAAACCCGCTAGTTTGCGGACAGGGAGTCTCAAAACTCAGACAGGCCGGTATACAGGTAGACGTAGGTGTACTTGAAGAAGAAGCCAGAGAGCTAAACGAAGACTTCTTTCTGTACATCACCGAAAAAAGACCCTACGTTACCCTAAAGCTTGCCCAGAGCATTGATGGTAAGATAGCTACCAAGACAGGAGACAGCAAATGGATAAGTGGTCAGAAGAGTAGGGAATTTGCCCACAGGCTAAGGCATGAAGCCACAGCCGTGCTCGTGGGAATAGGGACGGTCTTAAAGGATGATCCACTACTGACCGTAAGACACATACCTGCAAAGAAACAGCCCTTAAGGATAGTGCTGGACCCAGATTTGGAAATACCCATGGGGAGCAAGCTGGTGGTGGAAAAAAGCGCCAAGACCTTAGTGGTAACTTCCTCTGATAACACAGAAAAGATAAAGCTTCTGGAAGACATGGGAGTGGAGGTTCTTCGGTTTCCATCCGAGGGTGGCCGGTTCAACTTAAGGGATCTCCTTAAAGAGTTCCACAGGAGGGAGATTATGCACATACTTGTAGAGGGCGGCAGTCAGACGGCCACGGAGTTCATCAAAGCGGGCTTGGTGGACAGGCTCTGCGTGTTCATAGGACCAATGGTCATAGGTTCAGGAAAAACTTTGGGAGACATAGGTGTTGAGTTTGTGAAGGATACCCCAAGGTTTACACTAAGAAGGTGTCAAGTAATAGACCAGGACGTCTATCTAGAGTACGTAAGATGAGTTTAAGGGTACTCTTTATGGGAACATCCCAATTTGCAGTACCGAGCCTAAAGAAAGCCTTTGAGAGTTTTCAGGTGGTAGGTTTAGTGTGTCAACCTGACAGGCCAGCAGGTAGAGGTCTAAGACTTACACCCCCACCCACCAAAAGGGTAGCACAAGAGCTCGGTCTTGAAATCTTCCAACCAGAGAGGAAAAAGGATCTCCTTCCCATAGTCGAAAAAACGAAGCCTGAGCTAATACTCGTGGTCTCTTACGGAATGATCCTACCGAAAGAAGTCTTAGATTTTCCTAAGTACGGATGTTTAAACCTTCATGCCTCTTTACTTCCTCTCTACCGTGGGGCTTCTCCCATCCAGAGGTCCTTGATGGCAGGGGAAGAAAAGACTGGGAACACGGTCATACTCATGGACGAGGGTATGGATACAGGCCCCATACTCTCACAAGAAGAGGAACCCATACGAGAAGAAGACAACCTATCAACTCTTTCAGAAAGGCTTGCCATCAAAGGTTCAGAACTTCTTATAAAAACGGCCATGGCTTGGGTGGAAGGGTCCATAAAGCCTGTGGAGCAGGATGAAAAAAGGGCAACTTACGCGCCACCCGTGCAGAAGGAGGAGTTTCGTATCTGTTGGAAAGCTACTGCCAGCAGTGTGAGGGATAGGATAAGGGGCCTCTATCCTAACACTTACTGCTACCTCGAGAGTGGAGAAAGGATAAAAATACTGAAAGCTAGCGTCTTGCCTTACCAAGGAGAGCCAGGGCAGGTAATAGATGACAGAGATCTTTTAGTAGCCTGCGGCGAGGACAGCCTCTTGGTGGAGGAGCTCATAACCCCCAAGGGTAAAAGAGTATCGGGAAAAGATTTTATAAAAGGCTATAAGGTTAAATACCTCTATTGAAGGAGGGATTCCCTAAGTTTTACAAGCATAGAAGGGAAGTCTGTAGCTATAGCATCCACTCCCCTCTGATAGCACTCTAGGGCTGTCTCTTCGTCGTTTACTGTCCATGCTATGACTTTTAAACCAAGTTGATGACTCTTATCGTTTGCCTTCTTTGTGGCTATCTTCCAGTGAGGAACAACCAGCTTACAGCCCAGCTTTTTAGCATCAAAGATCCTACCAGGTGGTTTTGCATACACCAGACCTGTGATAACGTCAGGGAGGAGTTCCTTAACCATCCTAATGGTCTGATCGTCAAAGGATATTATGGCGCACCAGCTTTGAACTCCAAGCTTTTGTATCAACTTTACCAAGCTATCCACTATATCCGCTTCCTTTATCTCAAGGAGCATACACACCCTTCCATTGACAACTTCAAGTACTTCTTCCAGAGTAGGAAGCTTTTCTTTGACCTGTTTGTAATCAACCTCCCTTAGGAGCATATCCATCCCGAATACCCTCTTTAGGTCTTTGTCATGTGACAGTACAAGAACACCATCCTTGGTAGACCTTACGTCCACCTCTACAAGGTCAGCACCCACCTTTATGGCATGTTCTATGGCTGCTATGGTATTCTCTTGGTAGCCTTCTGAAGAACCCCTATGTCCTACAACAGAAAAAGGCTTCTTAGACAAACAATCAAGTATCATTCTCTTCCTCCAAAAGTTCAGCCAAAGAGTTCTCTACGTATACCTTGTCCTCAACGGACTTAACGAGGGCACTGACAAAGGGAACGTAGAGCTTACCCTCATCTATCTCAAGCAAGAAGTAAGGGCTGAGTTCCAACACTCCTGTAATCTTCCCAAGATACTTACCATCTTCTGTTACTACCTCTTTCCCCTCAATCTGGAAAAAGTAGTACTCGTCCTTTGAAACTTTAGGCAAGTATTCCTCGGGAAGAAAGACCTTAGCACCAATAAACCTATCTGCACATTCCAAGCTATCACAACCCTTAAACTTTATCACTACCATTTTATGGTGCTTCTTGACACCTTCCAGTTCAAAGGGTACGTAATCTCCCCCCTTCTTCTTGAGGTAAACTCCCTTTAGCTTGCTCCAATGTTTTACAGATAGGTAGGGTTCTACTTTAAGCCATCCTTTGATTCCGTAGGTGTCTCTTATCCTACCTATCACCACATAGTGAGCTTTATCATGTTTGTCTTCCTTTTCTTGCATAAGAATTTATATTAAACTCTTTGGAAAGGAGGTTTGAGGATGGGTATGCCTACTAGAGAAGAAATAGAGGCTGTTTTGGATGAGATAAGGCCAGCCCTTAGGTTTGATGGAGGAGACGTGGAATTAGTGGACGTTACAGAGGATGGTACCGTCTTGGTTAGGATGATAGGGGCGTGTGCAGGTTGTGGTATGTCCGTTCTTACTCTGAAGGCAGGTATAGAAAGGGCTCTTAGGAATAGGTTCCCAGAGATAAAGGAGGTAAAGGACGTAAACCTTGACATTCCTACCACCTTTGGCTTTTAAACGTATACACGAACTGGGTTTATTCCCAGTTCTTCTAGCACCTTTTTAAACTCTTTGAATTTAAACAGTCTTTTGTCGCATAGGATTATAGTGCCACCGTCTTCCTTTGACCTTATAAGCCTACCCACACCCTGCCTAAACTTTATGAGTGCCCTTCTTTTTTGGTATTCAAAGGAGTCTTCTCCCATCCGCTCTAGGAACCTTATCCTGTGAAATATGATGGGATCATCTGGGTTATCAAAAGGCAGCTTGGACATCAATATCCCCTTCTGACCCTTTATGTCTATACCAAACCAAAGACTGTCAAAACCTACTAAAGCTTTTATATTTCCTTCTTGAAGGTCTTTGAGAAGTAAAGGCAGGTTTCTTTCTCCTTGAAAACCTATATGCTCCTCATCTTTGAATACGTGGGCATGCTCCTTGTTGGTTAAAAGTACAAGTACCTTATCGTAAATACTTCTCAGATACTTGAAGGCGTACTTAAGACAATCTTTCCATCTTTCATCCCTTGGGTCCACCATATAGACTAGGAAGTTCACCCTATCGTAGGGTAAGGTGTGCTCAAGTTTATGAAACTTGCCTTTTACTCCAATACTCATAGCAAACTCTTTAGGGTCTAAAGTGGCTGAAGTAAAGAGGACACCTTTGTACTTTTTGGTGGGAAACTCGGAGAAGATGGGAAAGATGGATAGTGTGTAGTTATAGTCTTTTAACCTTCCGCTCCACTCTTTACTTATCGAGTAGCCAAAGCCATCGGGTTCTTTCTTCATAGCATCGGCAAAGTTGAGCAGCTTGTTTAACCGTTTTTGTAGTAGTTCATAATCCTTTATGTTTTTTAGTATTTTTCTGTCCTCTTCAGAAGCACCAGAGTATGTTCCCTTATGTTCTAATAAATCTTCAAAAAGGCCAAGCTCAAGAAGATAGTCTTTTAGCTCTTGGCATATATATACCCTACTTTCCAAGCTTTTTCTGACTTCAGAAAGCAGCTGTTTACTCTTTTCTGCAAAAAGATTGATTACAGGGATACATATAAGCTCCATAAAAGCGTCGTAAAACTCTTTAAGGCTGCTAAGAGGATGGTTGTCTTTTTGCTCCAAATAAGGATCGAAGTAATTAAAGAAGGTCTTTATATTACGCTTCAAGCTGTTGTACTCTGAACTTGTATCCTGCGTTAGCTTGTTCACTACTTTCTTTAGGAGAAAGTAGGTGCTTATGTTCATTGAGTTGGTACTTACCATATATCTGTCAAGCTCGTGGGCTTCGTCCACTATAAGGAGTCTTTCGGAAGCATCTTCTATTTCCATGAGGGACAGGAGGGCATGGTTAACGACTATTATCTGAGAGCTCTGTAACCTCTTTCTCACCCTTGTCCAATAATAACACTCGCCAAAGTAAGGGCATATCTTCCTGTAGCTTGGACTACAGTAGTCTTCATCTATACCTAGCTCCTCTTTCGTTTCTGGATCTAAGTCTACTAGCTCTAGGTCTCCGTTAAACTCTGGGTTTGAGAGGAAAATCTCAAGAACGATCGGTTTTTGTTCCATCCGGTGGTAAGCGTCTAAACAAAGGTAGTTACTTTTCCCTTTTAGTATGGTATAAGTGAGTTTCTTGCCTAGGATTATGTAAGCGTAGTTGCTGAGAGTTTCTAGATCCCTTCTTAGTTGATCTTGTAGAAGCTTGGTACCTGTGGAGATTATAGCTTTCTTACCTTCTTCTATGATGGGTATAAGATAACTGTAAGTTTTGCCTGTGCCCGTCGGAGCTTCTACTAGGTACACCTTTCCCTCAAGGTCTCTAACTACGTTGAAGAACTCTTCCTGTACTCTTCTCCTCTCGTAGCCTTTGGATACTAAGTACTCGTACAGCTGGTACATTTAGTACATGCCACCGTTTACGTGGATTACCTGCCCCGTTATGTAGTCTGCGTATGGAGAACAGAGGAAGGCTACCACTCCGGCCACGTCTTCTGGCTCTCCGAACCTGCCCAAGGGTATGTTTTTTAGGTACGATTCCTTTAGATCCTCTGGAAGGTTCTGGGTCATGTCCGTCTTTATAAAGCCTGGTGCCACAAGGTTTACGGTTATGTTTCTGTTTGCGAGCTCTTTGGCTAAACTCTTGGTAAAGCCCACAAGCGCTGCTTTGGTAGAAGAGTAGTTTACCTGACCCACGTTGCCCGTAAACCCAACCACGGAGGATATGTTTATTATCCTTCCGAACCTTTTCTTTATCATACCCTTCACTACAAGCGAGGTAAGCACGAAGGTCCCTGTAAGGTTTACCCTTAACACCTCTTCCCAATCTTCCAGAGACATCCTTAAGAAGAGTTTGTCTTTTGTGATCCCCGCGTTGTTGACAAGGATATCTACTGGGCCTACTTCTCTTTCTATCTCATCGTAAGATTCTTTTATGGCTTCTGGGTTGTCCAGCTTTAATTCAAAGCCGAAGGCTTTAGTTCCCGTTTCTTTTTCTATCTCTTGTGCTACATCCTGAGCTCTGTTTTTGTCCCTACCTGTTACTATTACATCGGCTCCAGCCCTTGCTAGGTAGAGGGCTATAGCTTTGCCTATGCCGCGGGTTGAGCCACTTACCAGGGCCTTTTTGCCTGACAGATCTATGCACAGCATAGCATTATGATAGCACGAGCTTAAGCTCTTGGATTAGTTCCTCTTTACTCTTCTGAGTGTGTATCTTTATGGCACCTTCTGGTTCTTCGAAGCTCTCTTTTTGTTTTAGGTACACCTCCCAATCGGCATCCGAGATGTCTACCCTGTTTTTTAACCTCCTCTTAATCTCTTCTTCGTCCGCCACTACCCATAGCATAACCAGGTCTGGAAACTTCTCCAAGAACATCTTCCTCTGCCAGTCTTTAAGGAAGGTAGCATCAACGACTACCTTTTTCCCTTCTTTAAGGAGCTTTTCTGTTCTCCTTAGCATCTCTTCGTAGACGCGCCTAGTAAACTCTTCGGAGTATATACCCTGTAGGTAACCTTCCTTTACCTTCTGTTTAGGATCTAAACCTGCCAGCTCTTTCCTGATCAGATCGCTCCTTATCCATTCGTAACCGAAGTGATCTTTTAATAGGCTTGAGATATAGGATTTACCACTTCCCGAGAGCCCTACTGTTATGACGAGCCTTTTCATCAAAGGCCTAAAGCCTTCAGAAGGTTGTGAGAATAGCCTTCTATAACCTTGTATTCAGGTAGGATTATGTTGTAAGGTACACCTTTAACGCCGAGCTGTTGCGCAGCTTTTGTGTGCTCTTGAAGGAGTTCGCACGAAGTTTTAGGAAGCTGCTTTCCGTCAAACTTTCCAGAGAGTACCATGTCTAAGGTCTTTACTTTGTCCTTTGAACACAGAACGTAAGCAGTCTTTTCTGTGTTTCCTGGCCACTTCTCAAAGGGTACCAGGAACACGTAAAGTTTTAGCTTCCTTAAATGTGGTTTTAACTCCTTCCATTCTTTTCTACAGTGTGGGCAATCCACGTTCATGAAGGTAATCATTTCCTTCTTGCCTTTGCCTACAACTATGGCCTTGTTTTTGTAATCTAAGGTTTTTAGCTGTTCTGCTAGAAATTCTGAGTAGAGATCCTGTGCTACAGAAAGGTTCAGGAGTATTAAGAGAACTAAGGCTAAGAACATAGGTGCTTTATCCTCTGGTAGACCTCTTGTATGATCCAGTCGGGTGTTGATGCGCCCGCAGTTATACCTACCCTTTTGACTCCCTCAAACCACTCTTTTTGTAGCTCTTCCGCCGTCTCTACGTGATAGCTCTTTGGGTTTAGAGCTTTAGATATCTCATAAAGCCTTCTAGTGTTGCCGCTGTTCTTTCCACCTACTATGATCATCACATCCACGTTGCCTGCCAGTTTGTATACATCTTCTTGCCTCTCGGAGGTTGCGTTACATATGGTGTTTATAACCTTAAGTTCCTTGCACCAAAGGGCTATCTCCCCTACCACTTCCTTAAAGAACTGTTCGTTCTGCGTAGTCTGTGCCACCACTCCTACTTTTTCCTTACCTAGAACATCCTTAAGGTCTTCCTTAGACTCTACTACCGTCCCGACTCCGCCCACTTCTTCCAAGTACCCCAAGGTGCCTATGACCTCTGGGTGGTTCTTCTCTCCCACGATGACTACAAAGTAACCTTCTTTAGAGAGCTTTTGAACTGCCTCATGTACAGCTTTCACGTAGGGACAGGTGGCGTCTACTATCTTTATACCCTTGCTCAAAAGCTCCCTTTCTCTCTTTGGTGGTATTCCATGAGATCTGATGATTATGGTATCTCCACCTTTTAGAGTGTTGCCATTTAGTACCTTTACACCAAGGGCCTCTAGCCTTCTGACCTCCTGTGGGTTATGTATAAGGGGACCCTCTGTGTATACGTTTCCCTCTGCTTCTTTGGCTGACTCTTCTGCGAGTCTTATGGCTCTTTTTACACCAAAACAAAACCCGGCATGCTCAGCTATTATTATTTCCATCCCTTTTATTAATATAAACTCTCCTTTAGCAGGTGCACTCCTTTATGCCGAGCTTCCTGTAAAGGGTTACTACTGGACACCAGTTGGTGAAGGCTGACTGTATCTGGTTTATGGACATGAAAGCCAAAAAGGCTTTCCAAAACCAATGTACATCCGAAGGCATTATACCAACTAGCAGCACTATAAGAAGTACCACTCCAGAAGTAAGCCTCAGCATTCTATCCATAGTCATTTCTAGCCACCTCCTTTATAAAAATTTCATTATATAATTATATTCCTAAAAGACTTTTATGGGCAGGTCCTTGAGCTTCTTTCGTGCATACCTTTTTAGGTATATAAGGAACAGCAAGGCTGTAAGGTAGGCATCCTCAAGGGCGTTGTGCAGACGGCCGAGCGGACTTATCCCGTGTGCCTTGAGTACCTGCATAAGATCCTTACCTACGAACCTCTCCTCCAGAAGGTCCAATAGGTCTATACCGTATGGTAAAAACACTCCCTTACATTCCTTTACTACGAGCTTTCTTACCATACTCACATCCAAAGTTAAGAAGAAACCTGCCAACACGCATCCCTTTGAATACTCTAAAAACTCTCTGCATACCTTTACTGGCTCTTCAGCGTTTGAGAGATCCATGGGTGTTATGCCATGAACCTTTATGGATTCTTCAAAGATCCTATCCGTCTTAATGACCCTGCTAAAGCTTTTCCACATTTCTATACGAAGCTTTTCTATCTTGAAGGCACCTATGCTTATGGGAACATCCTTTTTTATGTCAAGTCCTGTCGTTTCCGTATCAAACACTACAAAACATGCATCCTCAACAGGAGTGTTTAGGTCTACATCCCAGTTAAACTGGTAGAAGATGTCTGGTTTGAGCTTTTTGTATATAAACCTTATCATTGATAGTACGCAAGCTTGTAGTGTTCTCTTATAAAGTCTTGAAAGCGTTCCACTGTTCTAAAGATCTCTTTCAGAAGGCTCTTTTCCACTTTTGAAAGCTCATCGGGGTTTACGTAGTTGTCCGGGTTTTTTCCCATAAGCACCTTGCGGGCCTGAGATCTAAACCTTAGGGAGAGCAAAAACCTGTAACTTTCTGTAAGGTCTCTAGCCATATCCTTGCTAAGTACTCCCTTTTCCTGCAGGCGGTTTATCCTGTCAAAGGTGTTTAGATCCTCTACCTTGTACTCCAGGGATAGGACTCTAACTCCGTGCATTATGGGGAATATGCCACCCTTCTTGAGGTCTAATTCTCCCCTGTGATCTCCTGACTTTTCTACAACCAGGCTTCCTAAGAAGCCTAGGGGAGGTTTAAACTTTACGGCACTTAAGGAGAGGAAGGACAAAACACGAGGAAACTCCTCCACCCTTTGAAAGATGGTGTTCTTTAACCTTTCTACTATTATCTGATCACCAAACACACTCCTAGCGTCTAGGAGTATGCTCAGGTTTATCATGTTCTTCTCTTCTGGTTTTTCTATCCAAGAGGTTATGGCCTTGGTCCATTCGTTGAAGTTTTTCCGCCAGTCTGGGTAGGAGAGCATGACCTTGCCTGGACATTCGGGAAAGCCTACACTTAGAAGGTTCTTTATGTACAGTCGGGAAAACTCCTCAAAATACCTTTTGATGTCCACATCGAGCAGAGGTTCTTCTAAGTAAACTAGTGCATTGTCTTGGTCTGTACCTAAGTTTTGCTCTCTCCTACCTTCACTTCCTAGGACCATTATGCTGTAGGGTACTAAGGGTTCAACTTCCATCTCCTGGATTGTGATCAGGACAGTTCTTTTCATTATCCTGTCGTTTATCTCGGATATGTAAAGGCCAAGCATCTGAGGGTCTATCCCACGCATTATGAAGTCCACATAACTTTCTCTAGCCAGAGTATAGGCATACCTTAAGTCTTCCAAAGTTTTGGCTTTGTCTATCTGCTGGGTGAGGGATATGATGTTCTTAGTCTGGTAGGTTATTATGCTTCTGTCATCAAGAAGGCCTATGGGTTTGTCATTGTCGTAGATGGCTACCCTCCTTATACCGTGTTTGGCCATGAGCAGTATGGCTTGGAATAAAGACGCTTCCTTATTAACACCTATGAGAGGTGTAGAGCATACATCTTTAGCCGTCAACCTTTTGGCTTCTGGCTCCTTTGCCAGCAACTTTATAAGATCCCTGTCTGTTATTATTCCATACTGCCCCTTTAGGTCAACGATCACGCTACCAAGCTCAGACTGAGCTACAAACTTTAAAACCTGACCTATATCTGTATCCTTGTCTACAAGGATGGGCTTTTCGTAGTTAAGGTCTGTAACTCTTATGCTGAAGAGTTTGTCTATGGAAGGATCTACCTTAGGTAAAGCTCTCTGTATCTTTTTTGATACCTCCTCCGTGAAGTACTCCACGAAGGAACTGTATTTTTGTAAAAGATTCAAGAATATGCCCTTCTGTAGAAAGAATACTACAGAATCTTCTTTCGCTTTGACTGAAAAGTCTAAAGGTTTTGAAGGAAGGACAAAAACGTCTCCCTCATGCAGTAGCTGTAGAATTTGATCATTCTCTTCTACTACTAAGGCCCCCTTCCTGAGTATGAGGAGGTGCTCTGTAGGAGTACTTCCTTTTCTAAAAATCTCCTCCGAAGCTCTGTAGTACCTAACACAAAGGTTGTAGACCACACGTCTTATCTCTTCCTGTGGTAGGTTTTTGAAGGGTTCTATCTGAGAGAGGAAAACTTCTGCGTCTTGCATGCTAAAGGAGCCCGCCGGCAGGCGGGTAGGAGGATCAGTCCGCTCCTATGCCCAGGTAAGACCTTACCTTTTCCTCTTCCCATTTATCTTCAGCACTCTTCTCAGGCTTTAGGAGAGATAGGATTATGCCTACCAGGAAGGCCAAAGGCATGGATATGAGGGCTGGGTTCTTCCATGGGAATATGGGGGTAGGGTTTTTGAGTAGGTCTACCCACACGGTGGGACTAAGTATTATCAAGACTACGGAGGCTATGGTTCCAGTCAGTATGCTTCCTACAGCTCCAGCTGTGGTGAACTTCTTCCAGAATATGGACATAACAAGAGCTGGGAAGTTGGCACTTGCAGCTATGGCAAAGGCGAGACCTACCATGAAGGCCACATTCTGACCCTTAAAGGCTATTCCTAAGAGTATGGCTATCACACCAAGCACCAGGGTAGCTATCTTAGCAACCTTTACTTCCTCCCCTTCGGAAGAGTGTCCGCCCCTTACAACGTTTGCGTACAGGTCGTGGGAGAGCGTGGAAGCTCCTGCGAGGGTAAGACCTGCCACAACGGCCAGTATGGTAGCAAAAGCAACAGCAGCTATAAATCCCAAGAAAACTGTACCACCTATTGCTTCTGAGAGTAGGAGCGCTGCCATGTTTCCACCCTTGTCTATGCTGGTTATGGTTTCTCTACCCACTATGACTGCAGCCGCAAAGCCTATTACAAAGGTAAGTATGTAGAAGTAACCTATAAAGCCCGTGGCGTAAAAGACAGACTTCCTGGCCTCCTTTGCGTCTGGAACCGTGTAAAACCTCATGAGTATGTGGGGGAGTCCAGCCGTACCGAACATGAGGGCCATACCCAAAGACAGAGCGTCCCATGGGTTGGCTACCAAACCACCGGGAAGTAGAACCTTTTCACCATACTTCTTTACGGCATCGTTGAAGATCCCAGTTAAGTCAAAGTTGTAATGTGCCAGAGATAGGATAACTAAGAGTGTAGCTCCACCTAGGAGTAGAGCGGCCTTTATTATCTGTACCCACGTTGTAGCAAGCATGCCGCCGAAGAGCACGTAAGCTATCATTATGGTACCCACTATCACTACAGCGTACTCATAGGGTATTCCAAACATAAGCTTTATAAGGCTTCCTGAGCCCACCATCTGGGCTATCAAGTACAGGATGACGGTAGACAAAGCACCCAAAGAAGCTGCTATCCTTATAGGCTTTTGAGACAACCTGTAGGACACTACATCCGCAAAGGTGTACTTTCCCAAATTTCTGAGCTGTTCTGCCACAAGGAACATGACTATGGGCCAACCTACGAGGAAACCTATGGAGTATATAAGCCCGTCGTATCCTTTGAGGGCCACAAGACCCGCAATACCCAGAAAAGAGGCGGCGCTCATGTAGTCACCGGCCAAGGCAAGGCCGTTTTGAAAGCCCGATACACTCCTACCTGCAGCATAGAACTCCGTGGCGGTTTTAGTTCTCTTAGCCGCCCAGTAGGTTATAGCAAGGGTTACTATCACAAAGAGAAAGAAGAAAAAAATGGCTACTGCGTTGGGTTGACCAAGGGATGTCTTCTGCATGGTTCTTTACCTCCCTAGCTTTTTCTTTATCTCCTGAACCTTCTGATCGTAGACCTTGTTAGACCAGTATACGTATACTCCTGTAAGTATCCAAGAAATGACGATTACCCCTATGCCTAAGGGTATTCCCAAGGGCATGCTTTCTCCTATCTTTATCGAAAAAATCTGCTTGTTAAAAGCGAGCAAAAGTATAAAACCAAAGTAGACTATAAGCTCCAATGCCGTAAGTGTAAAGGCCACAGTATTCTTTGCTGATACCAGCTGCTCAAACTCCTTGGATTGTAAAATTTCCTTCATGGTAACCTCCCGACAGGATATTTGTGAGATATCTTACAAAATTTTTGTTTTTTGTCAAGACAATACGAGTTTTTTCATATTCTTATAGCCTTAACAAAATGAAATCGGATAGGTATTAAACACAAAAAGCTATGATTAAAATCACACCTTTTTGAATTTTCGTCAAAATCGTTGGTAAATGACTATAATAATTTTCAAACTCTGTTCGGGAGGTTTAAAAATGGATAGGGATGAAGTTCTCCTAAAAGTCGAGGAGAAGTATTACCCACCCAAACACATAGTGGAAGGTGCCTGGGTAAAGGATTATGAGAGTCTCTACAAGGAGTCTATCCAAGATAGGGAAGGCTTCTGGGCAAAGGTAGCCCAAGAACTACACTGGTTCAAGCCATGGCAGAAGGTCTTAGAGTGGAACTACCCTTATGCCAAATGGTTCGTAGGTGCAAAAACAAACATATGCTACAACTGCCTGGACAGACACGTGCTTAACGGAAAGAGGAACAAAGTAGCCTACATATGGGTGGGTGAAGATAATGAAGAGAAGAAGATAACCTACGGAGAGCTTCTTGAGCTTGTAAGCAGGATAGCCAACGGACTTAAATCCCTCGGTGTGAAAAAAGGTGACAGGGTTTCTATATACATGCCCAATACCATAGAAGCTATAGCCGCCATGTTAGCCTGTGCCCGTATAGGAGCTATCCACAGCGTTGTTTTTGCAGGTTTCTCAGAGGGAGCCTTAAGGTTAAGGATTGAAGACGCAAAGGCAAAGGTGGTATTTACGGCAAGCTACACCAAGAGGAGAGGTAAGAAGATAGACCTACTTACAACCGTTAAAAAGGCCATAGATGGACTTACTTTTGTAGAAAAGGTAGTAGTATGGGACAGGGATAAGGATGCAGAGCTTGATGGTAACACCTTTATAGACTTTGAGACCCTTGTAAAGAGCTCCTCCCCCGAGTGTCCACCAGAGGAGATGGACGCAGAAGATCCCCTCTTTATCCTGTACACTTCAGGAACCACAGGAAAGCCCAAAGGAGTGCTCCACACCACGGGTGGGTACATGGTAGGTACGTACTACACCACCAAGGTGGTCTTTGACCTAAAAGAAGATGACATATACTGGTGTACGGCAGACATAGGATGGATAACAGGTCACAGCTACATAGTCTACGGCCCACTTGCCAACGGAGCCACGTCCCTTATAACCGAAGGAGCACCAGACTACCCAGATCCAGGAAGATGGTGGAGCTACGTAGAAAAGTACAGGGTAAACATCTTCTACACAGCCCCCACTGCCATTAGGATGTTCATGAAGTATGGAGAGCAGTGGCCTGCCAAGTACGACCTGTCGTCCCTCAGAATACTCGGAAGTGTAGGAGAACCCATCAACCCAGAGGCCTGGCACTGGTACTACAAACATATAGGAAGGGAAAAGTGTGTTATCGTAGACACCTGGTGGCAAACAGAAACTGGAGCCCATATGATAACCACCGTACCCTCTTACCCTGCAAAGCCAGGCAAAGCAGGAAAACCCTTCTTTACCATAGAGGCAGCCGTAGTAGACAGCAGTGGTAAGGAGCTGCCGCCTAACACAGTAGGTAACCTGGTGATAAAGAACCCCTGGCCTTCCATGCTTAGGACATGCTGGGGAGAACCCGAAAGGTACGAAAAGTATTGGAACACCATACCAGGCTTTTACCTTACGGGAGACCTAGCCACCTACGACGAGGAAGGTTACATCATGATCCTTGGAAGGGCCGACGACGTTCTAAACGTGGCAGGACACAGGATAGGGACCATGGAAGTGGAGAGTGCACTAGTAGACCATCCAGCCGTAGCAGAAGCCGCCGTAATAGGAAAACCGCACGAGATAAAAGGAGAGAGCATAAAGGCCTTCGTCATACTAAAGCAGGGTTATGAACCTTCTGAAAAACTAGCAGAGGATATAAAGCAGCATGTAAGGAACGTCCTCGGACCCATAGCGGTACCAGACGAGATAGAGTTCGTGGATAAGCTTCCCAAGACAAGGAGCGGTAAGATAATGAGAAGGGTACTAAAGGCAAGAGAGCTAGGCTTACCTGTAGGGGATATATCCACCCTAGAAGACTAAACTTCTGGCCCCAGCGGGGGCCTTTTGTTTTATATTTTTCCTTATGCTAGAGGAGCTAAAAGAGAGGGACCGGATACATAGCCTATTCTTAGAGGTTCTGGACGACTCCTCCAAAAAGGAGCTTTTCCTCTACCTTATGTGCTATCTCCAGCTTGTGAGAAGGAGAGGAAATCTGTCCATAAGCCTTACAGACTACCTTTCCTGTGCCAGCGGAAGCTTTAAGAAAGCAAGGGCCAACTGGAAGGACATCCTTGTAGAGCTCAACCTCCTTGCTATATCCGACATGTACGGCAGGGTCTACGAAGGAAAGGATATATACAAGGTCTCCGAAGAGGATCTTTGTTTTATAACCCTAAAAGAAGAGTATGTAAACAGATTGGATGAACTCAGCGTAAAGGTTTTAAAGTATTGGATGGTCATAAACAAGATCGCTTCCGGTGGCAGAAAATTAAGCATACTGGATGCAGCTTTAACCTGTGTGTACCTCTTCAACGAGGAGCTCTACGATGAACTTCATGAACTCCTATCCATATACATTATGAGATATCCCTCTGAGAAGTCTTTCTTTAACCTTCTGGATCTTTTGATAAAGGTCAACACATCAAAGGGAGAGAAGCTTTACATACAGCAAGCTTTAGGTACCCTAAAAGATTTTGGTGAAGTGTACTGCGGCATAAATCTTAAAAAGCTCAAAGAAGACCTTTATATGATGTACAAAGGGAAGCTAAAAGACAGTATAAAGCTTGAGTTTGTAAAGCATACACAAAGGAGAGGTCTGCTAAGAAAAGTTATAGATAGTATAGTAAGCTTTATAAGGAAGCTTAAAGGAGGGAAAAAATGGACTTTACAGAGCTCAGAAACAGCCTTTTACTTTTTCACAGAGGACTTGTGGAAAAGGCACAATCAACAGAGGATGTAAGGCTAAAGGAGCTTTACAAAAAGGCTGCCGACCATCTAGCTGAGGTGATGAAACATCTCTACCAGTTTGACCTAGCTATCAAGGAGATAAGATCTTTGGAATCTAAGGGAAACACACAGCATTAGATGGTAAAGGAGTTTTCGGATCCTATTCATGGCTTTATAAGGGCGTATCCCCATGAGCTTAAACTCATAGACTCCTTTTATCTCCAAAGGCTCAGGCATATAAAACAGTTAGGTGTTTGTTACCTGGTGTTTCCTTCAGCTCAACATACGAGGTTTGAGCATTCTCTAGGTGTTATGCACCTTGCTGGTGAACTCTACAAGGCACTCGGTTATACAGACGAAAAGCTTTACAAGATAGTGAGGCTTGCTGGTCTTCTTCACGATGTGGGTCATCCACCTTTTTCACATACCACTGAAGTTTTGTTGGGAGACAAGGACCATGAGAAGTTGGGGAAAAGCCTTGTTCTGGAACGTATGGCAGATATGCTAAGGGAGGATTTTAGCTTTGAGGATATGGAGCTAGTATGTAGGATAGCCTTCAAAGAACCCAAAAACGAGGAGGAGAAAAAGCTATCTCAGATTGTCGTGGGTGATTTGGGTGCAGACAGGATGGACTACCTCAGAAGAGATGCCTACTTTTGTGGGACATCCTACGGACTTTTTGACTACGGTAGGATCTTGTCACATCTAAGACATCAAGAAGGTAAGCTGTGTGTAAGCTACAGCGCTGTAACACCCTTAGAGAACTTCTTCCTTGGTAGGTACTTTATGTACGCTCAAGTGTACTTCCATAAGGTGGTCAGAATACTGAGCATACACCTAAACGAGCTTATAAAGAGCATGAAGGATGCAGACCTCCATTTCTCTACAGATGCAGAGTTTATTTCCTACTGTATGAAGAACTATGAAGACGAGAAGGTCAGAAGGATATTCGGTAGGGAGCACTACAGAGAGGTCTACACCACGACCGATGAAAAAGAATTTGCCCAGGTAAAGGAGTTTCTGCTTGAAAAGTACCCCGAAGAACTCCTTAGGTTTGACGTGTGCAAAAAGAGGCTCATGGATGAGGAAGTGTGGGTAGAAAGAAAGGAGGATTTGGTAAGGCTGAGGGATGTCTCCCAGATACTGGCAAACGTGAAAGATTTAGTCATATGCCGAGTTTATGCCCATAGGGATGTACACAGGGAAATAACCCGATGGTTTTCAAAAGCTCAAAGGGTTTGACCCTTCTTGTAATACACACAACCTGTATACTCTCCATCCTCTCCCTCTATAAGCTCTTGGGCTTTTTGGGTATTATTGTGGTGCTCTTCTTCTACTTGGTGGGTGTGTTCTTTGACGTAAGGGGTGTATATCCTGTGAGGAGGATGTTCCTCAACCTTTTGGCTGTTGGACTTTCTCTCTACATCATATCTGGTATAAGCTTTGAAAACTTTGTAGAACCTATAAGCCAACTTGTACTTCTCTTACTGGTGATAAAGTCGTGGGAGGATAAAAAACCCCGTGACATGTATCAGATGCTTACCCTGTCCTTACTCGCTCTATCCATATCAAGCCTTTACAACATAAGCCTGAGCTTTCTTGTCTTCTTCCTAACGGTTATATCTATGGCGGTCCTGGGGGTATTCTTCATAAACCTCTACAAGAATCTAGGGGACACTAGGCTGGAATATAGGTTTTTAAAGGTTTATACGCTAGCCTCTGGTCTTTTCATCGCGGGTGTGTTTGTCTTAAGTCTAGTCTTCTTTTATACTCTCCCAAGAAGTCAAACGCCCTTGTTTAACATAGCTGTAGGTGGTAAGAAGAACCTCGTTTCTGGTCTTGCCAGGCAAGTGGAACTAGGAAAGGTGGGTCAGATACAGCAGGACAACACGGTAGCCTTCAGGGTCTTCGGTCTAAAGGTTAAAAACCCCTCCGATCTTTACTGGAGAGTCTTCGTGTTTGATCACTATCAAGGAAATGCGTGGATAAACAGCTACAGTCGGATGTTTCCGCAAAAACCACATACTGGTATTGAGTACACCATAGTCCTTGAACCTACTTTCGATAACTACCTGCCAGCTTTGGACACTCCCTACTATGTGAAGAAGTTGGAAGGTATAAAAACCCAGGTATGGGCCTACACAGGTTCCGTACTCAGAACCCAGGATCTTATAAACAGACCTATAAAGTACGTGGTGGTTAGTGGAGAAGAGAAGCTATACGAGGATAATCCACCAGAGAATTACTTAGATCTACCACCAAACATCCCAAAGAGCATAAGGTCATTGGCTCAACTTTTGGAAAAGGACACCAGCAGCGACGAGGAGAAGGTTAGAAGAGTGATTGAATACTTTAAAAGAGACTACTCTTACACTCAAAACTTGGAGGGGACTTCTGGAGATCCTCTTGAGTACTTTCTATTTGTAAAGAAGAAAGGAAACTGTGAATACTTTGCCAGCGCTACGGCTGTACTTCTAAGGTTGATGGGTGTACCAGCTAGAGTGGTAGGTGGTTTTAAAGGCGGTGTGTACAACCCAAACGGTAACTACATAATAGTGACCAACTCTATGGCCCATGTGTGGGTAGAAGCCTACGTGAAAGGCAAAGGCTGGATGAGGATAGACACCACACCACCTTACACATCAGTGGAGGAAATCTCCCGTTTCTCTCTTTTGTTGGATGCAGTGGTCACCTATTGGCAGAATAACGTAGTTGGCTTTTCGGCGCAGAAACAAATAGAGCTCTTTAAGAGCATACGCTTGAACCTAAGCCTATCCAGTGAGAAGTTTAGAAAGAACCTTCTGAAAGTTCTAGTAGCTCTCGGCTCACTCTACGGAGTGTATTCCCTCCTTGTCCTGTACTTGAAAAAGAGGAAAACCCCAGAAAACCTCTACAGAGAACTCTTGAAAACCTTGGGCTTAAAAGAGGCTTTACCTGTAGAGCTTTTGCGTAGTATACAAAAAGAGAGCTTCTACAAAGAAGCTCAGTACATAGTGGAGCTTTACCTGAGAAAGAAGTATTCCCCTTATAGAGTGTACCCGGACGAGGTTCGTGAAGGTTACAGGCTTTTAAAGGTCATAAGAGACAAACTCAGGAAGTAGCTTTACTCTTACTAACTTTCCAGTCTCTTTAAAGCCTTCTGCTCTAAGCTTTATGTAGTTCTCTGTTAGGAGTTTTCCTTCCTGTAGGACTACAGCTCTCAGTTCCATACCTTGGTTTTTAGCTATAAACTGCTTTCTCTTCTGCTTATCAAGTTCCTTTAAGACTTCTACCCTTTGTTCCTTTACAGGTTCAGGTACCTTGTCTGTCATCTTACTCGCCTTCGTGTAGGGTCTATCGGAGTAGGGGAAGATGTGCATGTAACCTATGGGTAGCTCTTCGAGTAGTTTGTAGGTTTCTTTGAAGTCCTCATCTGTCTCTGTAGGGAAGCCTACTATCACGTCTGTACCTACGTTGGCAATGGGTCTTTTGCTTACCATGGTCTCTACGAGTTTTGCATAGTCCTTAGCAGAGTATCTTCTCTCCATCAGCGCTAGTATCCTATCGCTACCGCTTTGCAAGGACAGGTGAAAGTGGGGTGCTATCTTCTCTTCGTAAAGTATAAGGTCTAGTAGTCTTTCATCTATCTCCGATGGATATAGGGATGATAGCCTTATGAGTTCTATACCTTCTATCTTTACAATCTCTTTCAGAAGTTCGTACAGGTTTGTACCTATATCCCAACCGTACTGGGTGAGCTGTGTACCAGAAAGTACAACTTCTTGATAACCCATCTGTGCTAGGAGTCTCACCTGATCTAGGACCCTTTGAAGTGGTACGCTTCTAACCTTGCCCCTTGCGAAGGGTATGATGCAAAAAGAGCAGAACCTATTACATCCTTCTTGTACTTTCAAAAAAGGCCTAGACTTCTCAAAGTAAAGCACAAGGTCAAAGCTTTTAACCTGGCTTACCCTAAAGATGTTTTCGACGTATACGCCTTTCCCTTTGCTTTGAAAATGCTCCTCCACCAAAGGGAGTATTACATCCTTATGGCTGTTACCCACCACGAGGTCCACGTCCTTTAAGGAAGAAAGTTCTTGAGGTTTTACCTGCGCGTAGCAGCCTGTAACTACAATCAGAGCGTTGGGATTTTCTCTCCTTGCCTGGTAGATAGCTTGTCTTGAAGATCTGTCAGCCCCCTGCGTAACGGTGCAGGTGTTTATTATGTAAACGTCAGCAATGTCTTGTGTTAATGTGTATCCTTTGTCTAGGAACTGCTTGGCTATGAAACTCCCATCAAAGAAGTTACTCCTACAGCCGAGATTAACTACCTTAACCTTCATCTTTTCTTCTTTTCCTGAAGCCTTTCCTTTAAGGTTTTCTTCCGTGGTCCTTTTTGTTCTGGTTGACTTTCTACAGTGCTCAACACTGCACTCTGCAATACCTTCTGATGTTCTTCTTGTTGTTTTAATTCTTCTTCTTGAAGCTCTTCTGGGGAAGCTATTTTGACTTTGAGAACATCAGAGACTGTTCTTTCTTTGAAGTTAAACAGCATGTTTTCAAAGATGTAGAAAGCCTCTTTCTTGTACTCTACTAGAGGATCCTTTGCAGCGTACCCCCTGAGGTATATACCTTCTCTTAGCCTGTCAAGGACGTGTAGGTGCTCTCTCCAAAGTTGATCAAGAGTGTGCAACATGATCACTCTTAAGGCCTCTTTAAAGACTTCTTCTGTAAGCTCTTGCTTTTTCTCTTCCACTATGCCTAGCAGTTCCTGCGTTAGAACTTCTACTAGCTCCTCTTTGTCCCTTACCTGAGGTATGTTTATGGGTTGTCCAGTCAACTCAAGAAGGTATTCTTCTAGAGCTTTTACATTCCAAAGTTCTGGTTCATCCTCAGGGAGTAGTTCATTGACCTTAGCTTCAAGCACGTCATGTATAAACTCCTTTAGATATTCTTCTAGGTCCTTGCCTTCCAGTATATCTCTACGCATAGAGTAAACTGTGTTCCTCTGAATATTCATCACGTTGTCGTACTCAAGGAGCCTTTTTCTTATCTGGAAGTTTTGAGCTTCTACCCTCTTCTGTGCATTCTGTATGGCCTTTGTGACCAACCTACTTTCTATTGGTTCACCCTCTGGTATCTTGAGGAAGTCCATGAGCTTCTTTACTCTGTCTCCGCCAAATATACGCAGAAGATCATCTTCTAAGGATAGGATGAACCTAGATTCTCCTGGGTCTCCCTGTCTTCCTGCCCTACCTCTTAGCTGGTTGTCTATCCTTCTAGATTCATGCCTTTCTGTACCGATCACCAGAAGACCGCCCAGCTCTATTACCTTTTTCTTCTCTTCTTCCGTTATCTTGTACGCATCTTCTAAGGCTTCCTTCCATTGTTCTTCAGTTGCTTCTTCTGGGTTTATACCCCTTTCCTTTAGCATCTGCCTTGCCAGGTATTCGGGGTTTCCACCCAAGAGTATGTCTGTTCCCCTACCTGCCATGTTTGTGGATATGGTCACAGCTCCTACTCTGCCCGCCTGAGCTATTATCTCGGCCTCCCTCTCGTGGTGCTTTGCGTTCAGGACGTTGTGAGGTATACCTTCCTTCTGGAGTAGCCTGGATAGATGTTCAGAATCTTCTATGGATACAGTGCCTACCAGTATGGGTCTTCCTTTTTTGTGTTCCTCTTTTATAATGTCCACCACTGCCTGCCACTTTTCCTTCTTAGTCTTGTACACCACATCAGGGTGGTCCTTCCTCCTTACAGGCTTGTGTGTAGGTATTACTACTACATCCAGTCCGTATATCTCTTTAAACTCCAACGCTTCGGTCTCTGCGGTTCCTGTCATACCCGCCAGTTTCCTGTAGAGCTTAAAGTAGTTCTGGAAGGTTATGCTCGCCAGAGTTTGGTTCTCCTGCTGTATGGGAACACCTTCCTTCACCTCTATAGCTTGATGGAGTCCGTCACTCCACCTTCTTCCAGGGAGAACCCTTCCAGTAAATTCGTCCACTATGAGTACCTCACCGTCCCTCACTATGTAGTGCACATCCCGCTTGAAGAGGTTGTGAGCTCTTAGGCTTTGATTTATAGCATGTAACAGTTCTATGTTCTTTATATCATAGAGGTTATCAACACCAGCAAGCTTTTCTGCCTTCCTTATACCCTCCTCTGTAAGCAGAACTGTCCTATTTTTTTCATCTACTATGTAGTCTATGTCCTTTTTGAGCTGCCTTACAATGCTGTCTGCAAGATAGTAAATGGAGGTATCCATCTGAGAAGGTCCTGAAATTATCAAGGGTACCCTGGCCTCATCTATGAGGATGGAGTCTACCTCGTCCACTATAGCGTAGTTATGGTTCTTAACCTGTACTATCTCATCCAAGGAGAAGGCCATGTTGTCTCTAAGGTAATCAAAGCCAAACTCGTTGTTGGTGCCATAAGTTATGTGTGCTTCGTAAGCTTCTCTCCTTGTGCATGGTACAAGCTTTGTAAGGAATGCCTTTTTGGCCGAGACGTTTATCTTATCCGATGGTAAAACCTCTTCGAAGTACCCTTTAGGCCATACTCTCCAATCTTCTTCTATAGCCTTTCTTGCAAGTTCTTCGTCAGCCCACTCTACCCTGTAGGATGAGTAGTCTGAGTTTATAACACCCACCGAAAGGTCAAAGAACTTGTAGATAGGCCCCATCCATGTGGCGTCCCTTCTGGCAAGGTAATCGTTTACTGTCACCACGTGGACACCCTCGTCCGTGAGAGCATTTACATACACAGCAGAAGTGGCGACCAAAGTCTTTCCTTCTCCCGTTTTCATCTCCGCTATCTTGCCTTGGTGTAGCACAAGACCACCTATTAGCTGCACATCAAAGAACCTAAGTCCAAGGGTTCTCTTCCCAGCCTCACGGACCAGGGCAAAGGCCAAAAGCACCTCTTCCCTTATCCTACCTCTTATTATGTCTTCCTTTAGTTCATGATCATCTAAAACCTTTCTGTGTAGCTCTCTAGACAGCTCAACTAGCTCCCTGTTAGAGAGTTCGTCAAGTTCTCTCTCCTTTTTTCCTATCTCCTCTACAAACTTTCTTAACTTTTTTACCTCTCTTTCGCTTTTTGTTCCAAAGAGTTTTCTCAATAGCCAGTCTAACATAGGATAAAATTTTAAGCCTTATGGAAAGGTTTTGCATTTCCATACCAAAGGAACTCCTTCAAAGACTTGATGATATGCTAACTGAGAAAGGATATTCTTCCAGGTCAGAGTTTATAAGGGACCTCATAAGGGAAAAGTTGGTAGAAAAGAAATGGGAGGAAGAGGGCGAAGTATTCGGAGTTATGGTACTCGTATACGATCATCACACAAAAGGGGTAACTGACAAACTCATACAGATACAACATATGGAGCGTATTAAAGTCATAAGCTCCCTACATATCCACATCAGCCATCACGATTGTTTAGAGGTGATAGTTATGAGAGGAAAGGGGGACGAAATTCAAAGACTGGCTAATCATATGGAAAGTCTTAGAGGAGTAAAGTTTTCAAAGCTTATAAGGGCAGCTTACCTAGAAGCATGATACTAAACCTTGAAGACTTGCTTAGGATTTTAGAAAGCGAGAGAAAAGGAAAGGTAGTAGTGTTCACCAACGGATGCTTTGACATACTCCACGCAGGCCATGTTAGCTACCTTACAAAGGCAAAGAGTTTTGGAGATATCCTCATAGTAGCTATAAACTCAGATGAATCCATAAGAAGGATAAAGGGGCCCAAAAGACCTATCATTCCTCAACACATGAGGGCTTATGTGGTAAACAACCTAAAGCCAGTGGATTATGTGGTCATATTCGAAGAAGACACACCAGAAAAACTTATAAGGGCCATAAGGCCAGATGTTTTGGTAAAAGGAGAAGACTGGGATATCCATAACATAGTAGGTGCTGACTTTGTTATGTCCTACGGTGGAAGAGTAGAGAGGGTTCCCTTTGAGTTTGACATCTCCACGAGTAAGATAATCCAAACAGTACTCTCACGCTTCTGTGAAGGTTAAGACTTAAACTTACAGACTGTTTTGGATACGTTCCTCAAGGGCTTTTAAGGTTTTCCTGTAAAGAAGTTCATCTATCTTTAGCCGACTTAGGTACTTCTCATCTGAGCTTTCTATTATATGAAGTAATCTTCTCTCTTCTTCACCAAACACATTGAGGTTGTATATACCTAAAGCGTTCATAAAGTCTATGAATAATCTAAGATAAAAAGCTTTTACGTTTGTTACTCTCTTCTTGAGGTAGAAGGTAAACGTACTAAATAGTTTTTCATCATAGAACTGTGCATACTTAAGGATGAAGGAAGCTACTGCAGACATCCACAGGTACCTCTGATAAGACTCTAAGGAGAGGTAAGACAGAGGCTCAAGGTCAGAAACATCCAATGGGATTACTATCCCATTTTTCTCTTCAAAGCAGAGTTCCATCATGTTGAAAGGTTCAAAGATTCCAAAGAAAGGACTCTCTGGCAGCACTCCCTTTCTTACAAACGCGCTCTCTATCCCAAATATGCCATAAACCTTTGCTATAAGGTCTTCATCACCGGCCAAGAACCTCTTAAGTACCAAGATACGAGCTTTGGAGCTCATAGAAGGAGAGATTATACTCATAGTACTTGACAGATGGATCAGGCATGCTATAATATAATCAGTTGTGTACGGAGGGGTGTTGAAAACCCCTTGACAAAAATTTTGATTGGGCTATAATAATAAGTTGTATGTATCAGAGGGGTTGCAAAAGCCCCTTGAAAAAGGGTTGACAAAGAAGAAGGTCTGGTATAAAATATAAAGAGCTTGACAAAGAGTGAAGTTCGGTATATAATATAAATAGTTAGATGGCCTACTAGGGGCCATCGTAGGAAGTTGGCAACTGAATAGGGAGGAAGAGCTCCTAAAACTTGGGGTTTTATTGAAGAGTTTGATCCTGGCTCAGCGCGAACGCTGGCGGCGTGCCTAACACATGCAAGTCGTGCGCAGGCTCGCCCTTCGGGGCGGGTGCTGAGCGGCAAACGGGTGAGTAACACGTGAGTAACCTGCCCTCGGGAAGGGGATAACCCTCCGAAAGGGGGGCTAATACCCTATAATGCCCTGGGTCACTAAGGCTCAGGGTGAAAGGTGGCCTCTGCTCTGCATGCTACCGCCCGAGGAGGGGCTCGCGGCCCATCAGGTAGTTGGTGGGGTAACGGCCTACCAAGCCTATGACGGGTAGCCGGCCTGAGAGGGTGGCCGGCCACAGTGGGACTGAGACACGGCCCACACCCCTACGGGGGGCAGCAGTGGGGAATCGTGGGCAATGGGCGAAAGCCTGACCCCGCGACGCCGCGTGGGGGAAGAAGCCCTTCGGGGTGTAAACCCCTGTCGGGGGGGACGATGCGGCCATGGACGAATAGTCCTTGGTCGTGACGGTACCCCCAGAGGAAGGGACGGCTAACTACGTGCCAGCAGCCGCGGTAATACGTAGGTCCCGAGCGTTGCGCGAATTCACTGGGCGTAAAGCGTCCGCAGCCGGATGGGTAAGCGGTTTGTCAAAGCCCACCGCTCAACGGTGGAAAGGCAAACCGAACTGCCCATCTTGAGGCAAGCTCAGGTAGGCGGAATTCCCGGTGTAGCGGTGAAATGCGTAGATATCGGGAGGAACACCGGTGGCGAAGGCGGCCTACTGGAGCTGTCCTGACGGTCAGGGACGAAAGCTGGGGGAGCAAACCGGATTAGATACCCGGGTAGTCCCAGCCGTAAACCATGGGTGCTAGGCGTTGTCCCTTTGGGGCAGTGCCGGAGCTAACGCGTTAAGCGCCCCGCCTGGGGAGTACGGGCGCAAGCCTGAAACTCAAAGGAATTGGCGGGGGCCCGCACAACCGGTGGAGCGTCTGGTTCAATTCGATGCTAACCGAAAAACCTTACCCGGGCTTGACATGGTGGGAAACCCTTGCGAAAGCGAGGGGTGCCGTCCTCTGGACGGAATCCCACCACAGGTGGTGCATGGCCGTCGTCAGCTCGTGTCGTGAGATGTTGGGTTAAGTCCCGCAACGAGCGCAACCCCTGCCCTTAGTTGCTACGCCGGAAGGCGGGCACTCTAAGGGGACTGCCGGCGATAAGCCGGAGGAAGGTGGGGATGACGTCAGGTCAGTATGCCCTTTATGCCCGGGGCTACACAGGCGCTACAGTGGCCAGGACAATGGGAAGCGACCCAGTAATGGGGAGCAAATCCCTAAACCTGGTCATGGTGCAGATTGAGGGCTGAAACTCGCCCTCATGAAGCCGGAATCGGTAGTAATGGCGGATCAGCTAAGCCGCCGTGAATACGTTCTCGGGCCTTGCACACACCGCCCGTCACGCCACGGAAGTCAGTCTTCCCGGAAGCCCTCGGGCTAACCACCTGCAAGGGTGGGGGCAGAGGACGATGGGAAGGCTGGCAACTGGGGCGAAGTCGTAACAAGGTAGCCGTAGGGGAACCTGCGGCTGGATCACCTCCTTTAAACGGAGTTTCGGGTAAAAATCAGGAGCTCTTCCTCCCTATTGAGGTGCCTAAGCACCGCTGAGGGCCTCTAGCTCAGTTGGTTAGAGCGTGCCCCTGATAAGGGCAAGGTCGGTGGTTCAAGTCCACCGAGGCCCATTATCTGGGGCAAGGGGATGTAGCTCAGCGGGAGAGCGCCTGCTTTGCAAGCAGGAGGTCGTGGGTTCAAATCCCACCATCTCCATGTGTTTGCCTTTGGCAACTGAATAGGGTTGGTCATCCTTGTGGGTGTGTAAGTTAGTAAGGGCCCTGGGTGGATGCCTCGGCTGCCCGAGGGGATGAAGGGCGTGTTAAGCTGCGATAAGCCGGGTGGAGGCGCAAAAAGCCGTTGAGGCCCGGATGCCCGAATGGGGAAACCCGGCAGGGCGTTGAGCCCTGTCATCCGCGCGCAAGCGCGGAGCCGATACGGGGCGAAGTAAAACCTTCTAGTAGCCCCAGGAAAGGAAATCAAAACGAGACTCCCCGAGTAGCGGAGAGCGAAAGGGGACCAGCCCAAACCACATGGGTGCCATGGCGGCGGCCTTAGCCCATGTGGGGTTGCGGGACGTGCACGGAGAGGTCCGCCGGCCTCTCAGGGAGTTACAAAACTGCCTCTCAGCCGAAGTGAGCTGGAATGCTCCGCCATAGAGGGTGAAAGCCCCGTAGGCGAAGAGAGAGCAGTCTCCCGGGTGCACGATCCCAAGTACCACGGCCCCCGTGAAAGGTCGTGGGAATCAGGGGGGACCTCCCTCCAAGGCTAAGTACTCCGGGCAGACCGATAGCGCATAGTACCGTGAGGGAAAGGTGAAAAGAACCCCGAAAGGGGAGTGAAATAGAACCTGAAACCCAGGGTCCACAAGCCAGTGGAAGGGTCCTTGCGGCCCGACTGCGTGCCTTTTGCAGAATGAGCCAGGGAGTTGTCCTCGGCGGCGAGGTTAACCCGTTAGGGGAAGCCGTAGCGAAAGCGAGTCCGAATAGGGCGCTTTAGTCGCCGGGGGCAGACGCGAAGCGGAACGATCTACCCATGCCCAGGGTGAAGGACGGGTAACTCCGTCTGGAGGCCCGAACGGGTCGGTGCTGCAAAACCGTCCGATGAGGTGTGGGTAGCGGTGAAAAGCCAATCGCGTTCCGTGATAGCTCGTTCTCCCCGAAATAGGTCGACGCCTAGCGTCACCCGTTCCTTCCCGGAGGTAGAGCCACTGGTTGGGCTAGGGCTCCGAAAGGGGTACCGAACCCTGCCAAACTCCGAATGCCGGGATAGGTAGGGTGGCAGTCAGTCCCCGGGGGATAAGCTCCGGTGGACAAGAGGGAAACAGCCCAGACCGCCAGCTAAGGCCCCAAAATCCGGGCTAAGTGGGGAAGGATGTGCGGCTGCTAAGACAGCCGGGAGGTTGGCTTAGAGGCAGCCATCCTTTAAACAGTGCGTAACAGCTGACCGGCCGAGCGGCCGTGCGCCGAAAATTTAGCGGGGCTCAAGCCCGGTGCCGAAGCTGCGGGTTGGCACCTCCTCCGGGAGGTGCCAGCGGTAGGGGAGCGTTCCGTGTGGGTTGAAGCCTCACCGTAAGGTGGGGTGGACTGCACGGAAGTGAGAATCCTGGCATGAGTAGCAGCGAAGACGGGTGAGAAACCCGTCCGCCGGAAGCCCAAGGGTTCGGCGGCAATGTAAATCAGCCGCCGGTTAGCCGGGACCCTAAGGCGAGGCCGAAAGGCGTAGCCGATGGGAAGCGGGTCAACATTCCCGCGCCAGCGGTGTGGAGCCCGAGTCGTGACGCAGGAGGCTAGGGGCAGCCACCTATGGGATGGTGGTCCAAGGTAGTAGGAGGGGGTGGCAGGCAAATCCGTCACCCCATACTCCGAGAGCCGATGGGGTAACTGCCCTGACGCCACACTGACGAGAAACAACGGCGCGGGCGTTGAAGCACCGCTGCCCGTACCGCAAACCGACACAGGTGGGCTGGGTTAGTAGCCTAAGGCGTCGGGGGAACTCTCCTCAAGGAACTCGGCAAGTTGCCCCCGTACCTTCGGAAGAAGGGGGGCCCATGGGAGTGAAGCCCTCGCGGTGTAAGCTCCTGTGGGTCGCAGAGACCGGGCGGTGCCGACTGTTTACCAAAAACACAGGACTACGCAAACCCGTAAGGGGATGTATGTGGTCTGAAGCCTGGCCAGTGCCCGAAGGTTAAGGGGATGGGTGCAAGCCCTGAACCGAAGCCCGGGTAAACGCCGGCCGTAACTCTGACGGTCCTAAGGTAGCGAAATTCCTTGTCGGGTAAGTTCCGACCTGCATGAATGGCCCAACGAGTGCCGCACTGTCTCGAGGAGAGTCCCGGCGAAATTGTAATGCCGGTCAAGATGCCGGCTACCCGCGGCAGGACGGAAAGACCCCGTGAAGCTTCACTGCAGCCTGGCATTGGACCTTAGCCTGTCCTGCGCAGGATAGGTGGGAGCCTGTGAAGTCCCTCCTCCGGGAGGGATGGAGGCGCCGGTGAGATACCACCCTGGGCAGGCTGGGGTTCTAACCGAGCCGTGTTAACCACGGCCGGGACCGTGTCAGGTGGGCAGTTTAGCTGGGGCGGCTGCCTCCTAAAAGGTAACGGAGGCGTCCAAAGGTCCCCTCAGGCGGGTCGGAAATCCGCCGTAGAGTACAAGGGCAGAAGGGGGCCTGACTGTGAGGCCGACAGGCCGAGCAGAGGCGAAAGCTGGGCCTAGTGACCCACCGGTTCCACGGGGAAGGGCCGGTGATCAGCGGATAAAAGCTACTCCGGGGATAACAGGCTAATCTCCCCCGAGAGCCCACATCGACGGGGAGGTTTGGTACCTCGATGTCGGCTCCCCCCATCCTGGGGCTGAAGCAGGTCCCAAGGGTTGGGCTGTTCGCCCATTAAAGGGGGACGCGAGCTGGGTTCAGAACGTCGCGAGACAGTTCGGTCCCTATCCGCCGCGGGCGCAGGAGCCTTGAGGGGGTCCGTCTCTAGTACGAGAGGACCGAGACGGGGCAGGCTCTGGTGTACCGGTTATCTCCCCAGAGGTAGCGCCGGGTAGCCATCCTGCTACGGGATAAGCGCTGAAAGCATCTAAGCGCGAAGCCCACCCCAAGATAAGGGCTCCCTGAAGGGCCGTGGAAGACCACCACGTTGATAGGCAGCAGGTGGAAGCTCCGCAAGGGGTGAAGCCGAGCTGTACTAATAGCCCGTTCGGCTTGCACACCCACAGGGTGACCAACCCTATTGAGTTGCTTCCCTCGGGACCATAGCGGAGGGGAAACACCCGGTTTCCATTCCGAACCCGGCAGTTAAGCCCTCCAGCGCCGATGATACTGTGCCGGGCGAACGGCACGGGAAAGTAGGTCGTCCCGGGGGTTTAATCTATTCTAAAAGGAACCTAATAGGAACCTTCACTCTAACCGCCGCGTGCGGTTTAGGAAACATATGGCTACACCTCTTAACAGCTTCTAAAGCACTTCTGTCCAAAACCTCAAAACCGCTTGACTTTTCTACTTTTATATCCTCTACCTTTCCGTCTTCGCAAAGTCTAAAGGAAAGTATTACTGTACCTTCCCATCCCATCTTCCTGGCAATAGGTGGATAGTTTGTATTCTTTTGCAGTATCTCCCTTATTATCTGCAGATGTTCCTTTAAAAACCTTTCTTCTTCTGTGGATTTTTCTGTTCTTTGATCCGATGATTTTGTATCTTTGGAGCTCAACTCTATGGATTTGTTGGATTTCTTATCACCCTCTGAAGTACTTTCCTGTTTTTGTCCATGCTGTACGTCCTGCTTTTGGCTTACTGGGTAAGTAATCGGTTGGACATCATGTGGCTTCTGGTCTGCTTCCTTTTCAGCCGTCTTAACTGTGGTTACTTTCTCCTCGTGAGGAGGTTTATTTTCAAGCAGTGGCCTGTGAATGTTAGGGGTATGGCGTTTGATCACCTCCTTGAGTCTTTCAGCGTTTGTCTTCTGAGGATTTTCGGGTATGTACGTGGATAGATCTAAATCTATCTCTTTTACAACTGGAACGTTTGGCCTGAAGGTCAGTAAAAGAGCTAGCATTGAACTATGTATTAGTAGAGATATGGTGTAGGCTTTCAGTCTGTGGTTCATGATTCTTGTGTCCTTATGTGTACTTTCTGAAAGCCAAGCCTCTTAAGAAGATCTAGCACGTCAACCAGTTTCTGCACCCTTGCGTCTCTGTCTGCAAACACAGAAATCTGAAGGTTTCTCTCAAGAGGACTTAGCAGTCTTTCAAGGTCTACTAGATTGACTTGGGTGTTTTCGTAAAAAACTGTGCCATCTTTCCTAATCACTAACCTTATCTCCTTCTGTTGAAGCTGGGCCTGTCCTTTTGCAGTAGGAAGACTTACAGGAATTGCTCCACTGGCTATAAAGCTCGCCGTTACCAAAACTATAGTAAGTAGAACTAGCATGATGTCTATGAAGGGAACTACGTTTAAACTGTCAAATTCTTTATCTTCCATTCTTCACCTCCCATAAGAGGAGCTTTTCCTTTACTTTTCTGAGAAGATAGTTGTAGAGAACTGATGAGGGAATGGCCACGCTAAGCCCAAAAGCGGTAGCTTTCAAAGCTAGAGCAAGACCTACCATTATCTTCTGGGTTTGTACAAGACCTTCCGAGCCTATGGTGTAGAAGGTGAGCATTATACCAAGCACTGTGCCCAAAAGGCCTACGTAAGGCGCGTTTGAAGCCACCGAAGCTATCCAGAAGAGCCCCCTCGTTAGATCTACTTCAAGTTCTTGTTTTGTTCTGTAGTCTTCTAGTCTTACCTTTCTGTAGTAGAGGAGTCTTTCCAAGCCTTTTGAAAGGGAAAAGAAGCTCATTAACATGAGGACACCTATAACACCGTAGTCAACTAACGTTTTTAAACCTTCCATGGTTATAATTTTAATTTAAGTTAACATGCATATTAAAGCTCTTCAGTAAGCTTTATAATTGTCTTGATGAGTCACAAGAAGGGATACTTTGGAGAGTTCGGTGGAAGGTTTGTACCAGAAACTTTGATGTATGCCCTTGAGGAACTCGAAGAAAACTACGAGCGTATAAAGCATGATGAGACTTTTTGGAAGGAGTTTAGGTATTACCTTGAAAACTACGCGGGTAGACCTACTCCTCTTTACTACGCTGAAAACCTAAGCAAGTATGTGGGTGGAGCTAAGATATACATAAAGAGGGAAGATTTACTGCATACGGGTGCTCACAAGATAAACAACACCATAGGTCAGGCTCTTCTAACTAAGAAACTCAACAAGAGAAGGGTCATAGCTGAAACAGGTGCTGGGCAGCATGGCGTTGCTACAGCTACAGCGTGCGCCCTCTTTGGTCTTGAGTGTGTAGTCTACATGGGTGAAGAAGACGCAAAAAGGCAAGAGCTTAACGTCTTTAGAATGAAACTTTTAGGTGCAGAGGTAAGGGTGGTCAAGAGTGGCAGCAGAACCCTTAAAGACGCAATAAACGAAGCGTTGAGGGATTGGGTTACCAACGTGGAGACAACCCATTACATAATAGGTTCTGTAGTAGGTCCCCATCCCTTTCCAACAATAGTGAGGGATTTTCAAAGCGTAATAGGCATAGAGGCAAAGGAACAAATACTTCAACTAGAGGGTAGGCTTCCAGACGCAGTAGTTGCCTGCGTGGGTGGTGGTTCTAATGCTATGGGTATCTTCTACCCCTTTGTAGAGGACAAGGAGGTCAGACTCGTAGGTGTGGAAGCCGGAGGGCTTGGTCTTGAGAGCGGAAAGCACGCAGCATCCATAAATGGTGGTTCCGTGGGCATACTGCATGGCATGAAGTCTTACTTTCTCCAGGATGAAGAAGGACAGATACTTCCCACACACTCCATATCTGCAGGCTTAGACTATCCAGGTGTAGGTCCTGAGCATGCTTACCTCTTCTCCACAGGAAGGGCCCAGTACTGTTACGCAACAGATCAAGAAGCTCTAGAAGGTTTTAAGCTTTTGTCCAGGTTGGAGGGTATAATACCAGCATTGGAGCCAGCTCATGCTATACCAAAGGTCGTAGAGCTGGCAAAGGAGATAGGTAAGGGTGGTATAGTCATTCTAAACCTCTCTGGGAGAGGCGACAAGGACATGATGCATGTAATGAGGTACCTAACATGAAGGTAGGTTATGTGGCCATAGTAGGAAAACCAAACGTAGGAAAGTCTACGCTTCTTAATAACATACTAGGGAGGAAGGTCTCCATAGTTACACCCAAGGCAGGAACTACGCGCATAAGAGTCCTCGGTGCAAAGAACATACCGGGTACAGCCCAGATAATCTTCCTAGACACTCCGGGTATATACAGGCCAAAGGATGCTCTAGGTGAAGCTATGGTAGAAACTGCTCAAGCATCCATACAGGATGCAGACGTTATTCTGTTTATGATAGACGCCCAGGATGGATGGATGAACGACGATGAGATGGTCTACCAAAAGTACATAAAACCCTATGCCGATAAAAAGCCCGTATTCCTGCTTATAAACAAGGTAGACCAGGTGGGGCCGGTAAAAGAACTCTTGCCCCTCGCCGAGGAGATACACCAAAAGCATCCTGAGATAAAGGAGATAATACCCATAAGCGCCCTAAAAGGGTATAACTTGGACAGACTGATAGACACTATACTCCAGTACCTGCCAGAAGGTGAGCCCCTATTCCCCGAAGATATGATAACAGACCTCCCCTTCCGGCTATTGGTGGCAGAAATCATAAGGGAGAAGGTACTCCTAAAGGTCCATCAAGAGATTCCTCAAGGTGTTGCTGTAGTTGTCAACGAGATCTCCGATGGTACACACGACCCCAACGTCTTGGTGATAAAGGCAGACATAATAGTAGATAGAGAAAACTATAAACCCATACTCATAGGATCAAAAGGCCAGATGATCAAGTCCATCGGCAAGATGGCGAGGGAGGAGTTAGAACTTATAACGGGTAGGAAGGTTTACCTTGAGCTTTTTGTAAGGGTAAAACCAGACTGGAAAAAGAGGCCGGATCTCGTCAAAAGCTTTGGCTACAGGCTCGATTGATGCAACATCTAATATGGCTGGTAAGTAGACTAAGACTATACAAACTCCTTATAGCCCTTTCCCTCCTCGGTTCTCTTTTTGAGTCTCTTGGAACATCGGGTGTCAGTCTTCTTATGAAGGATCTTGTGGACAAAGGATTTCTAAACAGGGATATGACTAAGCTAACCCAGAGCGTGGTACTCATACTCTTCCTGGCACTACTTAGCCAAGTGGGTAACTTTTTGGTCTCTTATTTTACCAACATGTACGCAGAAAAGGATGTACTCAAGCTAAGAGAAACTCTCTACTATAAGGTTCTTTACTCGGGCAGGTCTTTTTTGATGGGTATGAGATCTGCCGATTTAACAGCTCGTATCCTCTCCGACCTTGAGCTCTACAAGACTATCCTTAGGGATCATGTTCCAAGGCTTTTTAGAGATCCTCTAACTGCTATCTTCTTGGTGGGAGTGCTCCTGTATAGGGATTACCTTCTTACCCTGACTCTGCTGGCTGTGCTTCCCGTCCTTGCACTGGCCATACAGTATTTTGGTAAGAAAAAGGCAAAGTACACCAAGAGACTGCAGGAAGACCTTGAAGACCTCACACAAAAGATATACGACGCCTTCCATGGATACGAAAACGTGAAAGTCTTCTCAGCAGAAGAAAAGTTCCTAGGATGGCTAAAGGAGATAAGCTTGAATGCCTACACTAGGGCTATGAAGAAGGTATTTTACACTACTCTAAACTCAGTGTTTGACTACATGCTAGGCTACGCTGTGGTTGCTTTAGTACTTCTGTACGGTGGCCACAGGATAGTTGAAGGATCTCTTACCACTGGTGAGTTCATTTCTTACATAACCGCCTTGGTCATGCTCCAGTTGCCCCTTATGGAGACCCAAAAAGGTATCATGGAAATAAGGGCCCATCTTCCTGTTATAGACAGGATAAAACAGCTTCTAAACCTCCCTAAGGAGGAAGATGGTCATGTGGAGTTTAAGGGACTATCTGAAGGTATCAGGGTGAGCTCTTTAAGCGTAGGACAGGTACTTAAAGATGTTAGCTTTCACGTGAAGAAAGGGCAGAGGGTAGGTATAGTGGGACATACGGGTTCTGGTAAAAGCACCCTCCTTAGAGCATTGGCAGGTCTTGTAGAGTACAAAGGAAGCATACTCTACGACTCTGTAGAGCTAAGAGACTTTAGAAGGGATACCTTTTTTAGAAGGATAGGCTTTTTAACACAGGAACCCTTTATATTTGAAGGTACTGTAAGAGATAACCTTCTTATAGCGAAGCCAGACGCAACTCAAGAGGAGCTAAAGAAAGCCTTGGAACTTTCTCTCCTTAACCTTCCCCTTGATCATCATATCAAAGAAGGGGGTAAGAACCTTTCAGGGGGTGAAAGGCAAAGACTGGCAATGGCACGGATATTCTTAAAGGACCCTGAGATAGTACTGCTGGACGAGGCCACCTCTTCCTTAGATGTGAACACGGAGAAGAAGCTCATGGAAAACCTGTACTCTTACTTTAAAGACAGAACCATTCTAATGGTAGCCCACAGGTTGACCACTCTAAAAGACTGTGATGTGGTACTACTCTTAGAGGATGGTATGTTGGTAAAAGAAGGGAGCTATGAAGAGGTGATAAGCACTTTTCTTCAAAGGCCATAGACGGCTATGGAGTACCTCTTGGCAAGCATCAAGAACCGTTCCTTATTTACTATGTAGACTTTCCCACTCTCTAAGAAGAGCGCATCACCTCTAATCTTTTTGATGGCTTCAAGGGTGTCTGGTCCCACTGTAGGTACGTCTATCCTAAAGTCTTGGTTCTTTCTAGCAACCTTTACAACCCTACACCCTGGTCCTGCAAGCTTACCAGCTCTCAGGATGGTTTCTTGTGTACCTTCCATGGCTTCAACACTTACTACGCTCTTGTTCTTTACCACTATGGTCTGTCCTATGTCAAGCTCTGCAATCTGTTTGGCTATGCTAAAACCAAAAAGACCATCCTGCATAGCTTCTTCTGACGGTAAAAGATCCGTCATAGGACCCTGTTGGGCTAGTATGTCCTCCAAAAAAGGCTTTGGGTCTATGAACTCAAAACCTAGGCTTTCAAGCTTATCCATGAAGGCCCTTATGAGGCTCTCCGGCCTTCTGTCCTTGGAGTTTCTCAAAATCTCCCTGGCTAGATCATCCATGAATATAAAGTGGGAGAATATTAGCTTGTGTTCAAACTTTCCAAGCATTACTAGCTTGTTTATGCCTTTCTTCTGGAAGATCTGGACGAGCCTTCCCACCTTCCCCAGAGAGATCTTTTCGTCACAGTAAGAGTCTGTTATACCCCTGACGCCTATAGTAAAAACTTCGTGTCCCTTCTCAGAAGCCTTCTTCCTAAAGACGGAGGGAAGCTCACCCCAACCTGCTATTAGTCCAATCTTCATAAACCTTGCTTTCCGATAAGTTTTAAGAATTCCTCCCTTGTTCTTAGATCCTTTAAGAATATACCTCTGAGGGCTGAGGTTACAGTTATGTGCCCTGGAGTCATGACGCCCCTCATGGACATGCAAAGGTGCTCAGCCTCTATTACTACAGCCACACCCTTTGGGTTTAACTGCTCCTGTAAAAAGTCCGCTATCTGCTGAGTGAGTCTCTCTTGTACCTGGGGCCTTAGCGAAAAGGCTTTGACGGTTCTCACCAACTTAGAAAGTCCACACACTACCTTGTCAGGTATGTATGCTATGTGAACCTTACCGAAGAAGGGAAGGAGGTGGTGCTCGCATAAGCTGTAAAACCTTATGTCCTTAACGATAACCATCTCGTTGTAGTCTCCAAACTCTTCAAAGAGCTTAAAGTTGAACTCCCTCTGACGGTCAAATTCTTCCCACATACGGGCTATCCTGTCAGGTGTTTCTTTGAGGCCCTCTCTATCTGGATCCTCTCCTATACCTTCAAGGAAAAGTCTTATAGCTTGCTTTATCTTCTCTTTATCTATGGCCATGTGAACATTATACCTACTCTAGAGTTATGTAGAGGTACTTGTCTTCTATCCTTGCTCCCTTTGGTTCGTAGTTTCTTAACTTCCTAGGCAGGAGTATGTGGCTTTTGAAGTTCCTCCAGCGTACCACTATCTCGCCTTCTCCCTTTATAAGGGATAGTCCCTCTTTGGTTATAAAGGGTGCATGCAGCTTTATAACATACTTGCCATCCTGCTGTATGAACTCATAAGGTCTTTCCTTGTAGAGGACTTTTATCGGGTCCTGATCTTTGTATATGAGTGTGGAGAGAACCTTTAACTTCTCTTCTCCTACTACCTCATCCTCGAGCATGGGTACTTCAAATATGGGGGTTGGGGCAAAGTAGCTGTGGATGGTCTCAAGGTATTTTTTCTGGGTTAAAACCCACCTGCTTGCGTACTCGCAAGGCTCCAATTCAGGAGGTAATACCTTGTTGACCACTATGGCATCCACGTTCACACCAAAGAGGTTAAAGTACAGGTAAGCTCTCTGGGTTTCCTTGATCACCATCTTCTCTGGGTTAAGCACGAGCCTGACAGAAGTTATTTCGGGGTCTATTATAAGCTCGTCCACACCCTTTAGCTTCTCGTAGAAGTTCTCTATGGCCTTAAAGTACTCGTCGTCTGGTAGTGGTACGTCTGTGAGCCTTCTTGCCACTGGACGGGCTACTTTGAATATGGTCCTCTCCACGTTGAATATCTTCTTCATGTACCACTTTAAAACTGTGGGCATGGATACAAACCTTAGAGACTCTCCCGTGGGCGGAAGGTCAAGCACCAAGGCATCAAACTCCTTCTCCCTATAGTACTTGTTCACATAGAGCAGGCTTGTGACTTCCTCCATGCCTGGGAGTATGGCGAGTTCTTCTGAAAGAAGCTCACCAAGACCGCTGGTGTTAAAGAGGATTTCCAAGAACCTGTAAACATCACCCCAGTATCTGTCTATCTCCTCCTGTATGTCTATCTCCTGTATGTAGAGGTTATCCTTTATCCTTATGGGAAGGCCTTTGGCCTTTATCTTCTCATCCTCTGGTATATCAAAGGCATCCCCTAGGCTGTGTGCTGGATCTAAGGAAACTACTATGGTCCTATAGCCCAACTCGGAGAGCTTGTAGGCAGTAGCCGCCGATATGGTAGTCTTTCCTACGCCACCCTTTCCTGAAAAAAGTATGATACGCATGGAATAAAATTTAGCATGTGAAGTATCTGTGAAAAGGAGCTACCAAAACTGTAAATAGCATTAGACAGAGAGGTTTTAAAGAAGAGGTTTTGGTAGAGATACCCCTTGTTTTTTGAAAATAATTTGCATATAATAGATGCTATATAAAAGGAGGTTGTGGAAATGTCAGAGTTTGCCATCGGTGGTGTTAAGGACTTTGAGTTTAACATCAAGGACCCAAACTTCCTTAACGAAGAGGCTATTTGGGAAGAGGCCAAAAGGGTATACTCTAAGTGCAAAGACTGCAGGATGTGCGTGACATACTGTCCATCTTTCCCAGCTCTCTTTGAGGCTGTAGATCGTCATGACGATGATGTAAACAAACTCTCCAAGGAAGAGTTGGCCAAGCCTTTAGAACTTTGTTTCCACTGCAAGCAGTGCTACTTTAAGTGTCCCTACACTCCTCCCCATGAGTGGAGGATAGATTTCCCACATCTATCTCTGAGGTACAAAGTGTGGAAGTTCAAAACCAAGGGAGCAAAGATAACAGACAAGATTATGCTAAATACAGACCTTGTGGGTAAACTTTCTAAACCTTTCGCACCCATAGTAAACAAACTCAACAACACTCCCACCTTTAGAGTAGTCCTTGAGAACTTTATGGGTGTTGACAGGAGAGCTATACTTCCACCCATGAACTCAAAAAGCTTTGTAGAGATCTTCAGGGAGAACAAGAAGCCAGTCAAAGGTCAGAATGGAAAGGTGGCACTCTTCTACACGTGCCTTTTTAACTACAATTATCCTGAGAAAGGCAAGGCACTCCTTAAAGTGTTTGAGATGAACGACATATGGGTAGACCTTCCAGAGCAGCAGTGCTGCGGCATACCTTTCTTTGATATAGGAGACATAGACTCGGCCATTGAGAAGGCGAAGTACAATGTGAAGTCTCTCAAAAAGTTCGTAGAGGCTGGTTATGACATAGTGGTACCAGTTCCTACATGCGCCCTTCAGATAAAGTACGAGTATCCTCTCTTACTGCCAGATGACCCAGACGTTAAAGCCGTCTCAGAAAAGATTTACGACGTTCACGAGTACCTTTGGAAACTCCATCAGCAAGGGAGGTTTAACACAAACTTCAAGAAGTCTATGGGCACCATAGCCTACCACATTCCATGCCATCTTAAGTCTTTGAACGTGGGTTACAGAGCTGCTGCCCTCATGCGCCTTATTCCTAACACAAGGGTAAAGCTTATAGAAAGGTGTTCCGGACATGATGGTACCTTCGGAGTGAGAAAGGGAACCTTTGACATGGCTTACAAGGTAGGCTCTAAGCTCTTTGAAGAGCTTAACTCCTCCGGTGCTGATCTGTTTGTATCAGATTGTCCCTTGGCCAGCAACCAGATAATGCTGGGAACAGGTAAAAGACCGGTGCATCCAATAGAGGTTCTAGCCATGGCTTACGAAGGGTAGGACTCTCTGTAATGGGTCTTACATGAAACGCTTTTTATCGCGTGAAGAAAAAGATCTCCTGCTGTAAAGTGAGGTGTTTTTTGTAGAAAGTGTGAAAGCATGGCTACAGAAAAAATGTGGACACTCAGAAAGGTATAGGATTCACATAAGCATGACAAAGATAAGAAGCATGCTTTACTCAGGACAGAGACCACAAAGGGGTATGCAAAATAGTGAAAAAATGGATTGCTTTTTGTTTACCTAAGGGATAGGGAGTAAAAAACTACATACATACCTCTAATAGAAACATTTTTTAGGTATTTTTGAAGGAGATTACGGGAAAAGAATAAAACTGTAGAAAGTTAGAATGTCAAACTGAAGGTAAACAATCTCTGATAAAATAACCATCTATGGGTGACTTTGTACATCTTCACCTGCACACCCAGTACTCCCTACTCGATGGAGCTATCAAGGTAAAAGACCTTCAAAAGAAGGCTGTAGAGTTTGGTTACAAGGCTGTAGCCATAACTGACCACGGAAACCTCTTCGGGATACTTGACTTTTACAAGAGTATGAAAGAGGTGGGTATAAAGCCTCTGATAGGCATGGAAGCCTACTTTACAACAGGGTCACGCTTTGACAGAAAGGGCAAGGCCTCTGAAGATAACATAACGGACAGATTAAACCATCATCTGATACTCATAGCTAAGGACGATACGGGCCTAAAGAACCTTTTTAAACTTTCCACACTTGCTTACAAGGAAGGTTTTTATTACAAGCCGCGCATAGACTACGAGCTTCTTGAGAAGTATTGCGAAGGACTCATAGCCATAACCGCATGTCTAAAGGGTGTACCCACCTATTACGCCAGCATAGGTGAAGAGAAAAAGGCAGAGGAGTGGGTAAAGAAGTTTAAGGACCTGTTTGGTGATGACCTTTATCTAGAGCTTCAGGAAAACTCCCTTCCAGAGCAGGAGAGAGCTAACAGAACATTGATACAACTTGCTAAGAAACTGGATGTTAAACTCGTGGCTACTGTAGACTCTCATTATCTTAACCCAGAGGACAAAGTAGCTCACCAGGTCCTTATGGCCATACAGATGAAGAAAACGCTTATGGAAATTCAGCAGTCTGGCCTCAAGTGTACCGTAGACGGTCTTCATTTCGCAAGCCCTCAGGAGGTATGGGAAAGATTCAAAGGTAAGTTTGATGGTTGGGAAAAGGCACTTATGAATACCCTTGAAGTAGCCCAGAAAGTCCAGGATACCTTTACCCTCTTGGAAAACAGAGGATACCTCCTGCCCAAGGTAGACACAAAGGACAAAAGCATGGAGGAGTTTCTAAAAGACTTGGCATACAAAGGACTAAGACAGAGGATAGAGCAAGGCTTGGCCAAGAATACCAAAGAGTACTGGGACAGACTTGAGTACGAGCTTTCTGTGGTAAGCAGTATGGGCTTTGCTGGATACTTCCTTATAGTTCAGGACTTTATAAACTGGGCAAAGAGTAACGGGATACCCGTAGGCCCTGGCAGAGGTTCCGCCGCCGGTTCCTTGCTTGCCTTTGCTCTTGGTATAACAGACGTAGACCCCATAAAGCATGGACTCCTCTTTGAAAGATTCCTAAACCCAGAGAGGATATCCATGCCTGACATAGACGTAGACTTCTGCATGGAAAACAGGGACAAGGTAATAGACTACGTCAGGGAAAAGTATGGAAAAGAAAACGTAGCTCAAATAATCACCTACAACGTGATGAAAGCTAAGCAAACACTAAGGGATACAGCCAGGGCTTTAGGTCTACCTTACTCGGACGCAGACAAACTTGCCAAACTCATACCACAAGGGGATGTACAAGGAACGTGGCTGTCCTTAGAGGAGATGTACTCAACCCCTATAGAGGAGCTTCTGAAGAAGTACGGACAACATAGAACAGATATAGTGGATGCAGTAGAAAAGTTCAGAAAGCTATGCAAGGAGAACAAACAGATAGACACCCTCGTGCAGATAGCTCTAAAGCTTGAGGGTCTTACAAGGCACACATCCCTTCACGCTGCAGGCGTGGTCATATCTCCGGTACCCCTAGAAGAACTCTTGCCGCTCTACTACGATAGAGATGGAGCCTTAGCTACACAGTTTGATATGGTCAAGCTGGAGGAGATAGGCCTTGTAAAGATGGACTTTTTGGGCTTAAAGACCCTTACAGAGTTAAAGCTCATGCGCGATCTGGTCCAAGAAAGGAAGAACGTATCTATAGATTACCTAAAGCTGCCCTTAGATGATCCAAAAGTTTATCAGCTTCTAAAGGAAGGAAATACCACAGGAGTTTTCCAGCTTGAAAGCTCGGGCATGAAGAATCTTCTAAGAAGGTTAGAGCCTGACAACTTTGATGACATAGTGGCCGTGCTTGCCCTATACAGACCAGGGCCTCTAAAAAGCGGACTTATGGACAGCTACATAAACAGAAAGCATGGAAAGGAACCCATAGATTACATGTTTCCTGAGCTTGAACCCGTGCTTAAGGAAACCTACGGAATTATAGTCTACCAGGAGCAGGTCATGAAGATGTCCCAGATACTGGCAGGTTTCACTCCAGGCGAGGCAGACACCCTAAGGAAGGCCATAGGTAAGAAGAAAGCTGACCTCATGCAAGAGATGAGAGGTAAGTTTATAAAGGGCGCTGTAGAGAGGGGTTATCCTGAGGATAAGATAGTAAAGCTCTGGGAGGACATAGAGAAGTTTGCCAGCTACTCTTTCAACAAGTCTCACTCAGTAGCCTACGGTTACATATCCTATTTTACTGCTTACATGAAGGCTCACTTTCCTGAAGAGTTCTTCTGCGTAAAGCTATCCATGGAAAAGAACGACAAGAAGTTTTTAAATCTCCTTAAAGATGCTAGGACCTTTGGTATAAGAATACTACCACCGGACATAAACAAAAGTTATGTAGACTTCAGAATAGAGGATGACAACTCCATAAGGTTTGGGCTTGCACGTATAAAGGGTGTAGGTCAGGAGGCGGCTGAAAGCATAGTGAAGGCAAGAAAAAGGCCATGGACAAGTATTGGAGACTTCATAAGGAGTGTAGATTCTAGGAAGGTGAACAAAAGAGTTCTTGAGGCTCTTGTAAAGGCTGGTGCCTTTGATTTTACAGGAGAGTCTAGGACAGCCCTACTTGAAAAGCTATCGGGTTCCTCCAAAGGGACTGTATTACCCATGAAGGGGCTCTTTGATACAAAGTCTGTAAAGGTCCAGGATGACCAGGAGCAGATATTCAAGTACGAGAAAGAGGTCATAGGCTTCTACATCTCTAAACACCCATTAGATGGTTATGAAAAACTACTTCAAGGTAAAGTAACGCCCTTGGAGCTAGTAGATGACCTCACGGACGGTAATGTTACAGTAGCAGGAGTTATCATAGATCTAAAAGAAAAAAGGACCTTGAAGGGAGACTACATGGCCATCTTTACCCTTATGGACAAAACGGGTATGAGTCAGGTCATAGCTTATCCAGATGTGTACGGAGAGAATCAGGAGAAGTTAAAAGAGGATAACATCGTGGTCCTAAAGTGCTCTGTAGACTTTGACGAAGAATCAGAAGAGGTAACCCTTGTAGCCAAGGAAGTTTACACAGTAGATGAATTCATAAAGCGTGAGGATTATCCTCTCAAGCTCATCTTTAGAAAACCTATACCGAAAGAGAACCTAATGCGCCTCAGGGAGATAATTGCAGAGCATTCGCATGAGGATGGCGTGGATGTACTACTTGAAATAAGGCTAAACGGAAGCTACGTACTCATGCAGGCAAACCCCATATACAAAGTAAGGGTAAGTAAAAGGCTCATAGACAGTATCAAGGAGCTTGGTGTGGATGTGATAGTTTAAGTTCTGGAAAAGTCTCCAGCGGAAGATCCCTCTCCAACCTTTCTATAGAGTATTCCACCTGTTTGAGTATGTATGGGAAGTCAACACCTAAGCAATAACCACAATGATCTATCTGGTCTTTAACCATCCGTAAGACTCTAAGAGCGCTATCCTTCCTTTGATTTAGATAATGGTTGTAGGCTATGGCCAACCTTATGAGTCCCTGGAGACAATTTCTAGTAAACTTGTCCTCCTTAGGAAAGGTGCACCACAGGTCCTCCAAAAGCTCGTGTGCCTCGTAGAAGAGGCATCTATCCCATAGATCCTTTGCCTTTAAAAGGAGATCAGCTCTTGAATCCAAGGAAAAAGCCCATAGCAAAGGTTCCCGAGAAGGCCAGCTTTTTTAGGATGGACTGGGTGAAAGAGTTAAACCCGCTGAACATCCCCCCAAATACGTGAAGGAGGTTCTTCCATTCTACTGTGATAATACCTTTACTCTCAAGCCATAGGAGGGAGAGTACATAAAGGCCGAAGAGGACAAAGAGGAAGTGCATGAGCCTCTTGATAGTATAACCAAGGGCGTAGCCAGCAAGCCCCGCAAAGCCAAGGTCCAGGACAGTATCCATCAGTGGTACCTAAAGACGCTTGGGTTGAGTACGTCTGGATAGTTGGTGGTCATCTCGTAGTCAAAGAGCTGCTTTCTTATCCTCATTAGGTCCTGCCTGTTGGGTTTGAATGGATAGCTCTTGATGTCCGTCACAGAACTGTCTCCGAAGGGTCTGTTGCATGCCACCTCTGTAGTCTTACCTCTACATCCCGAGGTCATGAAGGGTCTTCCACTCCAGAAGATCTCTTCAAAGGTTTCCTTGGGTATACCAAAGTCTATAACCTGACCCTTTTCGTTGAACTTCATGTCCTCGTAGCGTGCTATCCTGTTGTCTATGAGATATCTTGCAAACTGTACTCTCCTGTACTGGGGTGCAGGACACGGCTTTTCCTTCTCCATCATAGATCCTTCCTCTGGCCAGAAGGAGAACAGGTGCGTCCTAGCCCCAAGGTCTCTGACCTTCTGTATGGTTTCTATCATCTCCTGTTCTGTCTCGCCTAGTCCGACTACCAAGTGACAGCCTACATAACCATCTCCCATAACCTCAGCAGCCCACTCTAGGACTTTCCAGAAGGTTTCCCATCTGTGAGGGCTGTTCATAGGCCTTCCTCTAAGCTTTTCAAAGACTTCAGGTGTAGCACAGTCGATGGCTACCGTAACCGTATCCGCACCAAGTTTTTTGTAGTCCACTATGTCCTCGTAGGTGGTTCCTGTGGCGTTTATGAGAAGTGAGACGAATATTTGATCCCCCAGCTCCCTTATAACCTTCTCCAGTACAACCTTTGTGTCCCTTATGGCCCTAGGGTGGGTTATCTGGGCTATGCAAAGCCTTTCCACGTGTCCCACCTTCTTGGCCCTCTCTATTATCTCGTCTATGTGTACTGTAGGCCATTCCACCCTTATGAAGTTCTTCTTAGAGTATTCCATCTCCCTGGCTTTCTGTAGCCCGCAGTAGGCGCAGGTAGCATGGCATCCTGATGGATAGGTAAGCAGCGTATTTATGCAACTGAGCTTGGTGTTCCTATAAAACTGTCCTGGGACTAGGCCAAGGGTCATGGCCGCTGCCATACTTATCTGAAGGTACTCTGGACTCTCCCTCTGGACTGTAAGCTTCTCAAGAAGCAGCCTATCCATGTAAGACCTCCTTTAAAAGGATTATACCATCCTAAAAAACCTAAGATCTCTCAGTCTTACTTATAGTAGTATAAGTGTAGTCAATCATAGGATACAGAGAGACTTAGAATTAGATTAAAACACAAGGAGGTGAGGGCCATGATAGACAAACTCCTGTTTAAAGATAACCTAAGCCAAAGGGAAAAGCTTGCCTTTTTTAGGTCTTTACTCAAGAAGGAGATGGATGTTCTCAACGAATACTGTCGTATCAAGGACATACCAAAACGCTACAGTATACAGCTTTGCCATCTTCACAACGTAAAAAAGGTAAACATAGCTAGACTTTTGGACGTGATAGAGTACTACGACCCTGGTTTCATAAAGCACCTTGCCACTACAGATCCCATGGTAAGGACCTTCCTAGGTTACTACCTTGATTTCTTGAAGACCAATCCATACGGATACGAAGCCCTGGAGCCTCAAAACCTCTTCGGAAATTGGGACTACATAAAGTACAAACTTCGCATACTCTTCCCTGAGCTCACCATGGATGAGATAGAAAAGTTCAAGTTCAAGAGAAAAGAATTCGTAGAGTACGTAAAGAAAAAACTAGGTGAGAGTGAGGAAGTGATAGAGTCTAAGCTCAACAAGGCCACATGGTACGAAACGGTCCCCTACCTAGAACTGGAAGAGGAGATGTCAAAGGAATGGCACCCTGAACCCGTGATGACGGATGAAGACTGGGCCTTTATAAAGAGACACATACAAGGTAGGAAGAACATATTCATAAAGGAGGACGGAAAGGAAAAGTTTGTCTACGTAGAGATAAACATACCTGACGAGGAGTTAGACAGGTTTAAAAAAGACAGAGAGGGTCTAAAAAGGTACCTGATGGAGAAGTACAACATAGACGAGGGTGGTGCCGAGCAGATCCTTAGGAAGGCAGGTTGGGAGTCAGAAAGCTACCACGTAATCCCACCAGTACATACGGATGTGGTTCTAGACTACGGTACTCTTGAGAAGGCTGTAGTAGAAGAAATAAAGGAGGAAAACAGGACGCTAAACTACCACGATCTTGCTAACTTCATAAGGTACCTAGGTGGTCTTGAACTGGAGGAGCTAAACTACTACGAGCTCATATACGAGAAGGTTGAACCAGAGGTACAAGATACCCTTGATCTAATAATAAGGACCCAGAGGCGCATACTGGGCAAACTCTTTGGCATCTTCTACACGGTGGACCCTCTCATGGCAGAGGCTATCCTCACCATAGACCCATCCAGGCTTGATTTCCTCAGGGAGCTAACCGTCAGCGTGACTGTGAAGGACAAAAAATTTAATCTGTACAGCAACAGCATGGCCTGGAAGAAGGTAAAAGAAAGGATAGTCTCCAGGTTTCCAGAGGTGACCGAGGAGGAAATAGAGTCCTTCAAGGGCAGAAGGGCGGACTTTGTAAAGTATCTAGCTCAAAAGACAAGGAAGCAAGAAGAGACCGTTGACATGCTTTTAGAGGAGTGCGGCTGGACTAGGACGGAAGAAATACCAGCCTTCCTAAGGCAGATAGGCCCCTAACGGGATCTTAACATTCACAGAATAAAGTAACAGCTTATGAGAGAGTTTTACTTTAACAGAAGGGTCTTCTTAAAGGCTGCCCTTGCGGCGGGGGCCGGTTCTCTGTTCATATGATGGAAGCCCACGGTAGGATAACCCCGAGCACGTCCGTGCTTAAATTACTTCGCCGGGTAAAAGAGCCGACTACTACCAGTTTTAGGAGCCTGATGAACCTTTTAGGTTTGGTTGGATCCTTTTGACACTAGCAAGCCGCCAGTAGAGAGGTAAGTTTGGTAACGTATGAAATGTATCTATCTTTGACGTGGTATTAACCCACTTATAGCCTTATAGACTTCCAGCGTAGCTTTTGACTTGTTGAGAGTATAAAAGTGGAGGCCAGGGGCCTTGTTCCTTATCAGGTCCTCACACTGGCGTATGGCAAACTCTATGCCTATCTTAGCCACCTCTTCCGGCTTTTCGGCCACGGGCTCCATCCTATCTATCAGACTTTGGGGTATGGTAGCACCACACATACTTGCGAACTTCTGTATTTGCCTAAAGTTAGTTATGGGCATTATGCCTGGAATGATGGGTATGTTTATGCCTTCCTTCCTGCAGAGCTCTACAAACTCGTAATAGTAGGAGTTGTCAAAGAACATCTGGGTTATGGAAAAATCTGCACCTTTTAGGACCTTCTTCTTGAAGAACTTAATCTCCCATTCCATGTTTGGAGATTCGGGATGACCCTCAGGGTAAGAGGCCACACACACACAGAAGTAGTCTTTAAAGTTTTCCCTTATGAGGCTTACGAGCTCATCGGCATGTTTACATGCACCTTCTGGTGGCTTAAAGTCATCCGCCTTTGGCACATCACCCCTCAAGGCCAGCACGTTCTGTATACCCATTTCCTTGTAGGATGTTAGCATCTCCAGAAGCTCTTGTTTGGTATGGGCTATGCATGTGAGGTGTACCATGACTGTGAGGTCTGTCTCCGTGTGTATCCTCTGGGCTATCCTCCTAGTCCTTTCTCTAGTGCTACCCCCTGCACCGTAGGTAACGGACACGAAAGTAGGGTTGAGTGGTCTTAGGTCCAGTATAGTCTGAAAGAGTTCTTCTTCCCCTTCCTGAGTTTTGGGTGGAAAAAACTCAAAGGAGAGGCTAAACTCTCCCCGTCTGAGATGCTCTATTATCTTCAAGCAGAACCTCCGAAAAGCTTATAAGCCTGCTTTTACAAGGTGTGGGTGATTTCACGTAAAGGCTAAGGAGTGAGAGAACAACGGGTACAGCTTCTCTGTTGTTCTGCACGAAATCTCTAAGGATCTCTAAAGAATCCTCTATACCCTTTTTATCCTCTGGCTCTTTGTCTTCAGAGTAAGCACGCAGGGCTTTCATACACTTACTTATTAAATCATCCCTGCTTTTCATCCATACTAAGTCTGTGTACTTTGTAACTATTGCATGAAAGAGCCTTATCGCTTGTTTCATTCAAAGGCTTTTAAGATCTTCTATAAGCCTGTCTACTTCTATGGCTGGCATGGTTAGGGTCCTTATGGTTCCCCTGGAGCCTAGCTCTATGGCCATCTTGACCACTGTGTCGTTGTCGGGGGCTTCTATTATGTTCACAAAGTCATAAGGACCCATGACTGCATACTGGGCAAGGATCTTTATGCCGTACTTTTCCATGACTTCCTGGTCTACTTCCTTTATCCTTTCGGGCCTGTGCTTTAGAGTTTTCATACCTTCATCCGTCAAAGTGGTAAGCATAACAAATATTGGCATGCTAATACCCTCCTCCCTTTTAATTATAAGCCCAGGGGCCTGAGAAGGCCCCATATGGAAGTTACTTTATGGAGAGTATCCACTGGGCGAGCTGTTTGGCCTCGGCGTCGGTTACGTTCTGAGGTGGCATGGGTACAGAACCCCAAACACCAGAACCACCCTTCTTTATCTTGTTGGCAAGATAGTCTACGGCATCCTTTCTTCCTGCGTACTTCTTGGCTACATCAGCGTAAGCCGGTCCTACCTTCTTGGCCTTTAGGTCGTGGCATGCCATGCAACCCTTTTGCTTTGCCAGCTGTTCGTTGGCAAGAGCAAGACCAAGGGAACCTACAAGTAGTAGAGCAAGCACCTTCCTCATGTCACACCTCCTTAATTAAGGATAAAGTTTGTGATATTATAATAGGAAAAGAATGAATGAAAAATAGATTAAACTTGGAGGGCCTCAGAGAGCAGATCCTCTGGTACTCCCACGTTGTCTCTTACCTGTCCTTCACCCAAGATAACAAACTTGGTGATGGTCAATTCCTCTAAGGCCATGGGGCCCCTTGCGTGTATCTTGTCGGTAGATATACCCATCTCGGCACCAAGACCAAACTCGTTGCCATCTGTAAAGCGTGTGGATGCGTTTACGTATACAGCGGCAGAATCTACCTCCTGTAGGAACCTCATAGCTTTAGTGTAGTTTTCCGTGATTATAGCGTCCGAGTGTTTAGATCCGTACTTTTCTATGAAGTCTATAGCTTCTTCAAGGCTGCCGACTACCTTAACGGCCAGTATGAGGTCCAAAAACTCCTCGTAGTAATCTTCTTCTGTGGCTGGCACGGCCTTTACAAAGGAGAGCCTTGGATTGTTCTTTATGATCCTTAAGCTTTCCTCGTCACACCTTAGCTCTACACCTGCTTTACCCAGTATGTAGGCCATCCTTGGCCAGAAGCTTTCAAGGATGTTTCGGTGGATTATGAGGTTTTCAACTGCGTTGCAGACGGATGGTCTTTGAACCTTTGCGTTGTAGACTATATGGTAGGCCTTTTTTAGATCAGCTTCATCGTCCACGTATATGTTGCAAACGCCTTTGTAGTGTTTTATGACAGGTACTCTTGCATTTTCTGCAACTGCCCTTATGAGGCTCTCACCTCCTCTGGGTATGGCAACGTCTACTTTACCTTCCATCTTGAGTATTTCCCAGACTATCTCCCTTTCGGGTCTGTCTATGAACTGTATAGCATCTTCTGGGAAGCCTTCCATCCTGCAAGCCTCTTTCAGAACCTCTACGAGTGCCCTGTTGGAGTTTATGGCCTCTTTCCCACCTCTGAGGATTATGGCATTGGAGGATTTCATACACAAGGATGCAGCTTCTATGGTCACGTTTGGTCTAGCTTCGTAAACTATGAATACTACTCCAAGGGGCACCCTCATCCTACCCACTTTAAGGCCGTTGGGAAGGGTCCACATCCTAACTATTTCACCCACAGGATCTGGAAGCTTGGCCACATCCTCAAGCACCTTTATCATTCCGTCTATACGTTTATCGTTCAAGAGCAGTCTGTCTATAAGTGCGGAGGACAGGCCAAGACTTTTGGCATACTCTATGTCTTTGCTATTCTCCTCCTTTATATAATCTCTTTTTTTGTCTAATAGCTCTGCAGCTCTAAGGAGCGTGTTGTTCTTTATGCTCGTTTTTAAAGAGGAAAGGGCTCTCAGTGTTTGTCTTGCCTTTTCTACCTTCTCAAGGGCATAGCTTACAACTTGTTCCTGCATAGGTCTTAATTATAATCCTTTACTGAGGATTCTCATACTCAAAGGATCTTGTATACCTATAATGAATCTCATGGCTGTAAAGGAGATAATGGACACTCTTAGAGATGCGGGTCTTTCACAGTTCGTGAAGGACATAAAGCTTATAGGCTCTACCCTTGAGATAGTATATGGCATAAAGGAGAAGGGTGTAGAAAGGGAGCTGGAGGAGAAGACAAGGCAGGCACTAAAGGATATGCCAGACGTCAAGGACATAAAGGTAAGGTTTGTAGAGGTCAGGGAAGAACCACCTGCCTTTAGCCAGCCCATGTTTGTAAGAAGAAAGGTAGAAGGTGTTAGGAACCTTATAGCCGTTGGTAGTGGCAAAGGTGGTGTTGGTAAGTCCACAGTGGCGGCAAACCTAGCCGTAGCCTTAGCAAAGCTTGGCTATAAGGTGGGTCTTCTTGATGCTGACATGTACGGGCCTAGCGTACCTACTCTCTTGGGTCTTAAGAACCAAAGGGTTTACGTGGACGAAAACAACAGAATAATCCCTTTGGAGAAGTATGGCCTAAAGGTACTCTCTATAGGCTTTTTGCTGCCTTCTGAGGATACACCGGTCATATGGCGTGGACCTATGCTCATGAAGGCATTAACGCAGTTTCTCTTTGACGTAAACTGGGGTGAGTTGGATTACCTGATCCTTGACTTACCTCCTGGAACAGGAGATGTGCAACTGACCTTAGCCCAGAACGTTCAGATGGATGGAGCCATCATAGTTACCACACCTCAAGATGTGGCACTTGCAGACGTTAGAAAGGCTACGGCTATGTTCAGAGAGGTGCAGATACCCATACTGGGTGTTGTAGAAAACATGGCATACTTTGTGTGCCCCGAAAGTGGCAACAAATACTACATATTTGGAAAAGGTAAGGTAATGGAGTTTGCTTCCCAATACGGTACAAAGGTCTTGGGTTCCATACCCATAGACCCACAGGTGGCCGAGGACTCGGATAAAGGGACACCCGTGGTGGAAAGCCACCCTGAGTCCGAGGTGGCAAAAGCCTTTTTAAGCATAGCAAAATTGATATCTGACATAACAAGGAGGTAAAAACATGTTTTTCAGGAAGGCTGGCAAAAGGGTAGTTTACGTGGACCATATAGCCACAACTCCTGTGGCTGAGGAAGTCTTGCAGGCTATGCTCCCCTATTTTAGGGAAAGGTTTGGAAATCCTACCTCTCTACACTCCTTTGGTCAGGAAGCTAAGAAGGCCATAAACGAGGCTAGGGAGAAGATAGCCACTCTGATAAACGCCAACAGCCCGGAGGAGATAATTTTTACCTCAGGTGGTATAGAGGCTAACAACCTTGCCATAAAAGGTATAGCCGAAGCATACGAGAAGAAGGGAAGGCATATAGTCAGCACAGAGATAGAGCACCACTCTATACTGCATCCACTCAAAAGCTTAGAAAGGAAAGGTTGGGAGGTGACTTACCTAAAGCCAGACAAGTACGGTCTTATACACCCAGACCAGGTTAGGGAAGCTGTTAGAGAAGATACAGTGCTCGTAAGCATAGGCCACTCCAACAGGGAGATAGGTACCATACAGAACATAAAGGAGTTGGTCAAGGCAGCCAAGGAAAAGAATCCTAAGGTTATATTCCATACGGACGCATGCCCAACCTTGGGACACTACCCAGTGGACGTAAAGGATTGGGGTGTGGATGCAGCATCCTTTACTGCGCACCTTATGTACGGACCTAAGGGTGTAGGAGCCCTTTGGACAAGGAAAGGTGTTAAGATAAGGCCTCTAATAGAAGGTGGTACACAAGAAAGAGGTGTTAGAGCAGGTACTGAGAACGTACCAGGCATAGTAGGTTTTGGAGCTGCAGCTGAGCTCACCATGAAGGAGCTCCAAGACAGGATGACGAGGCTATCTTACTACAGGGACAAGCTAAGAAAGGCACTTGAAGAAAAGCTTGACTACATAGAGTTTACAGGACATCCCACTCAGAGACTACCCCATCATCTGTCTCTCATAGTTCACTTTATAGAAGGTGAGGCCATGTTACTAAGGTTGGACCTCATGGGCATAGAGACAGCTTCGGGTTCAGCATGTGTTTCCTTAGCTCTCAAACAGTCCCACGTACTTTTTGCCATAGGTGTACCAAAAGAGGTATCAAACGGTTCACTCGTGTTTAGCTTCGGAAGGGACAACACAGAAGAAGACGTAGACTATGTGATAGAGGAGTTTCCAAAGACGGTAAAGCTACTGAGAGAGCTATCGCCCTTCAGCCCTGAAAACTGGGAGAAGTACATAAAGAGCAGAGGATAATACAGGGTGTCAGTACCATAGTTTGTAGATCATATTGGCATTAAGTATATTCTCAGTGAACCTTCCTACTCTTCTAGAGAGGCTTAGGTCGAGAGATAGATTATCCTGATGAAACAGGGGACCGCCCAATCCTCCACCCACGCTAAACACACCGGTCCCCTGACTGTTGTAACCTATAGATATATCTGCAAAGGGCCTTAGCCTCCCCGTGTAGAGGTGTTTCTGATCAAAACCAAACAGAAAGCCCAGGCCAGATTCCCAGAAAGATGTAGGTAGGTATCTTGTGGGTGTAGCCGATACCTCGTCAAGCACTCCTTTATCCTTATTCTTCTCAGAGTATTGGTAGTTCATATAGTAGGCCCTAAAGGTAAAGTCTGGGTATGAAACCCTCAGCTTATAAAAACCCTCTACATTAAGCTTCTTAGCATCTCCTACGCTTTTGCCATCCTGTGATTCTATCTTTTGGTAGGAGTAAGTAGTGTCTATGTACGTTCTGGTGTTTAAGGAATATGTAACACCGAGGGTTATGCTGTTCTTTCTACCTCCCACTATGGTATAAACGCTGTCCTGGGCTGGTTGTCTATACTCTACCAAAGCCATACCCGTTAGTCTATCCTTTAGGTAGTGTTCTATCTTAAGGCTAAAGCCAGTGTAACTGGTAAAAGCATCTCTTTGTGTCAAGAGGAGCTCCCAGTTTGTCCTTTGACCTATGTACTTTAGCCCCACACTAGCTGACAGATCCTTGCTTGGAGTTTTCTTTATCACATCACCTCTAAGTGAGGTATACTTATTCAAACTGCTGGATATAAGGAAGTAAAGCCTGTTCGTTAGAGGATGCTTTAGATCTAGGTTTATGCTTTCCGTTTGTAAGTACTTTCCACTCTGGTAAGAAGTCTCAAAGGTGAGATTACCCGAAAAGTTCATATAAAGGTCTCTGAACTGCTTGTACATGAGGTAATCCGTTGGATTCTTTTCAAGGCCTTCAAAGGCATACTCTTTTGCCAGACCTATGTTCCCTGCCATCTGTGTAGCCCTGACTCTGTCCCTTACCGGTAGCTCCTGGCTTTTTTCTTCGACCAGCTTAGCTAATTTATCCTTGTCGTAATCCTCTATGGCCTTTGAAAGCTCCATCCAAGCTCTTACAGCCTCCCTGTGGCTACGAGCGTAAAGGCTGTACTTTTCGTAATGCATGTTGGATGCTAAGTACGTAAGGTATGTCTCCCAATAGGCTTTTTCGCCTACTGTCTTTCTTAGCCTATCTTTGATCTTCAGGTAATCAACAGGCTTAAACTCAGAATAAAGGCTTAGTAGTACCTGAGCCAGTTGTGTATCCTGATAAGCTTCAGGTTTTTTCTCTAGTTCTTTCAGCAGTTGATACCTTAGAGCCTTAGCTTTTTCCTCCTCACCAGCTATATCAAGAAGAAAAGAGTAAAGGTACTTGGTAAATAGATCGTTCTTTTCCTTGAGTTGTTGATAGAATGCAAGACCCTTTTTAGAGTCCTGTAGTGCAATATAGGCGTTCAAGAAGCTAAGGTAGAGCTCTGGTGTCTTTAAAGCGTAAGTGTAGTACTTGTCTGTGTAGTTCTTCAGCCTTTCGTAATCTTTTGCTTCCGCTAAGAAGTACAACAAAGAAGACAGTACATTAGTATCGAAAGTCCTGGACAGGTATGACTCATAAAGTCTTAAAGCTTTGTCTTTGTAGCCTAGCCTATAGTAGGCTTGTGCAACTGCATCTAGGGTATAAGGTTTTAGCTTCTCTTGGAGTTTTTCCTGTTCTACTATCTTGACTATGCTCATGTAGTCCTCTAGTCTATAAGACAGCAGTATGTAATTGTCTAGAAAATAGTCAAGTTTAGTCTTTTCGTAAGCTTCTATGGCTATGTCTCTGGCTTGAATAGGATTTTTGTCGATGAGGTACTCAAGCATGACCGTGTATACATCCTTATCTGCCTTACCTTCATCCCTAAGTTGTTTTGCCACCTTGTAAGCATCTTCTAGTTTACCAAGACCATAAGCTATGCTTAGTAGATCCCTTTTTACATATTCTGGGACATTTTTAAAAGTTTCGTTTATAGTCTTTAACACCCTGTAAGCCTCTTCGTAGTTCTTCTGCGCGTAGAATATCTTGTAAAGGAAGATATAACCATCCAACCACTGATTGTCTTTAGACAACACCCTAAGGATGTTATCCTTTGCTCTTTCAAACTTGTTTGTGTCATAATCTAATTTAGCTATAATCTTGAGTACTTCTATGTTAGATATGTTTTTGTACAAGTTTTCTAAGAATTTAAGTCCTCTGTCTATCTGAAAGCTGTCGATGATGGCCTTGTAGTATTCCTGGAGGAAATCAAAGTTACCTTTAGAAAGTTCCTTTTCGTAGATGTCCAAAAGGGTATCGTACCTTCCTGCAACTCTGAGGACTTTTATAATATTTTCGTCATAATTCTTCGTGGCTCTGTAGAATCTCTCTGCGTAAAGTCCAGCCTTTTCCAGATCAGAGCTCCATAGGTAAACTTTATAGGCCCACTCTAAAAAGTACACGTCGTTTGGGTACTCCCTTAAAGCATCCTCCAAGACCCTCTGGGCAGTTTTAAGATCATTTATCCCTAAGGAAGCTTCTAACATGGTTTTATAATACTCTTTTGGAGCTCCAAGAGATATAGAAACTGATAGTAAGAGAGCAGATATGGCCTTTTTCATCTGTCTTCCCCCTGGAATATACTTTTGACTATCTGCCCGGCTTTCTGCGGCTTACCTGCCATGAGTAGAGATCTTATCACTATCATTTCTACATCCTTTTGACCCTTGAATTCTGCCCAGTGCGCATCTATAAACTTTTCCAGGTTTTCATAATCTTGGTTTGCTAGATAAACTCTTATAATCTGCACGAAGAGATCTTTTCTCTTGGTTTTATCCTTTTCAGCTTGAAAGCTTGCAAGGAGGTCTTTTAAAGCTTGTTTTTCCAGCTGTACTTTAAAGGGAGAGAGCTCCTCTATGACCTTTTTGTCTCTATAGTAGAGTGCATAATCCAGTGCTACTTTTGCATACTGTATGTCTTTTGTTAGCTTATAAAGCTTGTAAGAAGACTTGTAAGCTACCTTTGGTACATCCATAGCTATGCTCTCCGAAAAGACAAGCTTAAGCTTTTGTACGTCATCATCTGCAAGACTCAAGAGCTTTTCAAGGAAGTTATCTACTTGATCTTTGGTAGCACGGCCTGCAAAGTAGAGCTGTTTTGTGAGTTTATACCTAAGTAGAATAAGATCCCAGTCTCCTATACCCGCCTTTTCTAAAGCTTCTATCCTTTTTACCGCAATTTCGTATTTTCCAAGTGATACGAGTTTTTCCACTATTAGACCTTCTATGTATGCCCTTTCCTTTACGTTCGGGGTTGTTCTTGCCAAAGCTTCAAGGTAGGCTAAGGTAAGGTCTACGTTTACCTCTGGAGCAGTCTTTAAGTATTGCTCAAGATCTTTCTTGGGAAACATGAGCACCAGTAGAAAAGCTACGACTACGAGGACAGCTAGTATCTCAAAGGGACTTATAAACACCCTCTGTGGTTCTTTTTCCAAACTTCTTACGTCTATCTTTTTACTCTTCCTTGCATACAACATCAATCAGAGCCTCCTTATTATCGGGACTTCTTTTCATGTTCATCTTGCAGCCTTTTGGTAGGTAGACTGAAGCATCTACTTCTATGTAGCTTTTGAGCTTTAATCTAAAGCCATTGGCATGTTTTTCAAAGTACTCTACAAAACCATTAGAGTCTATGAGGTATGGTCTTTCTTTGGGTTTGTCGGTAAGTTTTATGATGTAGTCTCCGGAAGGGTCAAGGTGGACGTATGTGTGTCCGTTTACTATGGTAAAACCTACAACACCCACGCTCTTTTCTAAGTCTGGGTATAGACCTTTTTTGAGCCTTAGGGTTCTGATTAAACCACCACTTCTAACTATGTAATGTCCATCACTCTTAAGGATCACGGCACTTCTAAAGTCTAAAACCTTCCACGCGTAGTCCTCCACGTACATGGGTATAACTTTCCAGGTTAGGACCTTTTGGTATACTCTCTCCAAAGCTTTAAAAGAAGCCACCTTGCTAAAAGAGTAGGTGTGATAGTAGATGGCTACAGGCTTTATCCTGTAGGGTTTGTCGGTGAGTTCATAAGTGGATATCACATCCAGGTAACCATAGAAGGGTCCAGTCCACAGGTTTGTGTACACGTTCTCGTTCATCACAGGTGCATACACTTGAAAGTAACCGTCTACGTCTACGCCCAAAGGGCTTATGCTTGAAAGGTAAGGATTCTTTTTGCTTATAGTAGTATTCCCACCGTTTAGGTTGAGAAGACCAGCCTCGTACAAAAGCTCCAGGGCATCCTTCGGTGGGTTTGCCGAGCCTGACCAAAAGAAAATATGTACCTTTTTAGGTTTTGCCAAGGAGTCCACATAATCAACGCTACCTAAGATTTCCCTTTTAAGATCAAACTTGTAGCCTGGAATCTTTAGGTTGTATCCTTCTGCTTTTTCTTCTATCTTTCTCCAGTCAAAAGGGTGAGAGAAGGTATGGGATGCTGGTTTTACGTTAGGTAAGGAAAAGATCTTCCTGGCTATCTCTTCAAGCTTTGGCCTTTCTTTGCTTAAAAGGAGCTCGGCCTCTACCAGGGATATGGTATGAGGTAAAGGATATCTCTGTAGGAGCTCCTTAAGAAGGACTTCAGCTGAATACGTGTAACCAGGTACTTCCGTCTTGGAATGAAAAGCATCGCCGTCCATATGGATTGTTAGTATCCTCCTCCCGTTTTCTGTGGTGACAGGTTCAAAGGCTACATCCTCCTCCCCTAAAACTTCCCTCCAAAACTCGTACGGGTTTACTACGAAAACTTCCTGCGATAGCTGTCTTATGTACGCTCCAGCTAGTGCATAGCCTCCCCACGGTGTCACGGCCAAGGGTGAGTACCTTAGGTTTCCTTTAGCATAAATCAAGAGTGGACTACCTGTCTTTGGAAAAACCACAGGGTTGAAGGATGGAGAAGGCTCTACCTCATAGCCTACGTACGGAGCCTTTTCCAAAAGCTTCCAACCTTCTTTAGAAGAAGGGTAAACTTCAAGATCTAACTTTTTTAAAAGCTGCTCTCTGGTCGGCAAGTTTTCAATAAAAACCACCTTAAGCCCGTCCTGTATAGCTTCAAGGATAAGATCCTCCATCCATGTAGGCTGGGAGTTAACCCAGAAGACAAGAACGGCATACCTGTCCCAAAGGGGAAAGCTTGGCTTTCCCTTGGTAACATCCCAAAGGTCTACGCTGTAGCCCCAGTACTCTAAGTAAGGCTGGGCGAGCCTACTCGGATCTGAAAAGCCTGGATAGTAGTTTGGCTCTGATGGTTCGTAGAACATAAGGGCTCTTCTCTTGACAAGATCCGTGTCAACTATGCCTATTACGTTAAGCTCCTTTACAGATACGTAGGGGATAAACCCTAAGCTCCTTATCTTTTTAGCTATCTGCTTGGCCTTTTCTCTTTCCTTTGGTAGGTCCACGTAATCCACCACGATGACAGGTACCTTTTGGGCTATGGGCTTAAGCCTTTCTATGAGCCATTGTCTTTCTTCCTCGGTTGTATCCCTGTAGCCACCCTTTTGAAAGTCAATCTTACTAAAGAGCCCCTCTACCATAAAGCCATCTATCAGGTCATTTACGTCTTCGATAACGTCAAACCCCCAGTTTAGTATTATCTTCTGTTTCGGAAAAGCTCTTTTTAATTCCCTTATAAACTCTACAAGAGCTTTCCTTTGCTCTTCCCATCTTTCCTTAGGAAGGGCTAGCTTGTAGGAGTCTAGTGTATCTAAGAAGAAACCATCAAAGCCCATGCTGACTATTTCTTTGGCCCTCTTTAGTAGGAAGTCCTTTACCTCTTCTTTGGTAAGGTCAAGGATTTTTTCCTTCCAGTAAGGGTTTTCTCCTATTATCCAATCAGGCTTTACCTCCTTGTAGTGTGGGTTGGATGCGGATATCTCAAAGATGCTTAAGTACCCGAAGAGCTTTGCCCTTCTGTGCTTTATGTAGAGGTTTTTTTTCTTTAGAACATTAGCAGACGCATGTGGATCAAGCACTAGCCAGTCAAACATGTAGAACATCTCTGGAGGTGGGTCGTCTGCATAGTAAACACCTACAAACTTGGGTTCTTTTGCCCAAAGATACCCCATTACAAGTAGGCTAACGAACAAGCATAAAAGTCTCATAGTGCAACCTCCCAAAGAATCGCCTGAGGTACATATAGGCCAGAGTAAAAACAAAGACCGATGAGATTACAAGTCCATATCCATAGAAGTAAGGTCCTACCTGTATGCTTATTACGCTTGTTGAAACATTCGAAAGGGTATAGAAGGATGTTAAAACTAAAACTTCTTTTCTCCTATCATAGTAAAAGAGTATAGCTATAAGGGCTGTAAGAAGCAGTTGAAAGGTAACCCCCAAAAGCTGAATCCTAAACAGGGGAATGTACAACACGGAGAGTTTAAGCAATCCAAAGATCTTCTCCGCAAAGATCAGGATGATACTGTCGGTAATTATCTGTACGAAGGCAGTGTAGACTATGACTAACTTTGCCTCTTGAGCCATGTCTATAGCCTTTTCGAAGAGCTGCTTAAGGGTTCCTCCTTTAACTACCAGGTAGTAATACCGCTCGTAGCTTTGAGAAAAGTAAGCTTCCAAGTAGAGGGTCATGATTGCCAGACCTGATGCTATGGAGATATAAGCCAGGAATATGGGTATGTCGTAGACTATAGAGGCATAAAAGGGACCTAGAACACTCGTACCCGTCAACGGATGGTACCAAAAGGTAAACTTATCCGCCCATATGGAAAGATTGTAAAGAAAACCTATGGGCACCAGTATGTAATAGGATTTACTTGGGGATAAAAACTCGTAATCTACGAAATCTTCAGAGTGGTAGTCTATGAAAACCTTAACATACAGGCTAAAGAAAAGTATGGCCTGCCCAAGCAAAAAGGCTAGTATAATACCTTCCAGCCTTAACACCTTACCCAGCGGGTAAGCAGCCAAGAGGAAAGCCCCATAGGAGGATAGATAGGAAAGGAATATATACCTGTAGCCTTTTAAACCTGTAAGCAGGGAGTTCAACACCCAGTTCATGGACATGAGCACAAGCAGCACGACAAACTCAAGACAGAACATAGGAGGAAGATCTCTTAAAAAAAGTGCATAGTAGACTAGTCCAAACAGAAGGGATAGCAAAGCTGCCACAGATAAGGCACCGTTTAGATTTGGAAATACCTTATCAGGCTTTTCTTCAAAGAGTCTATCGGCCACGTAACGTGTGAAGAAGAATTGGAAACAGCCGGATATTATAAGACTGTAAGCCACCACGTGGGTGACCACCACTTGGAACACTCTAACAACACTCCCAAACATATCTGAGTAAACGAAACCGGCACCGACTATGGATGATATGGATATGAGCGTAGGTCCAGACGCGAGCATAAAAGAATAGCCAAGGGCATAGCCAAGTGTTGACAATCTCCCCTTTTCTACGAGCTTTCTTAGCTCAAACCCTATCCCGGCCATCCAAGAAGCTCCTGTAGAGCTTTCGGTAATTTTCTAAAAATCTCTCTATCGTGTAGTACCTTTGTACCCTTTTTAGTGCTACCTCCTGACACTTTGACCAAAGATCTTTGTTTGAGAGAAGCTCGTAAAATGCCATACCTATGCAATAAGGATCAGCTACAGGACAAACTACTCCAGCTTTTCCGAGCTTTATATCCTCTTCGTCGAGGCCACCTTCTACCAACTGCCTACATGACCCCACATCTGTGGTTACTACAGGCAGTCCTGCAGCGTAGGCTTCCAGTATGCTTAAGGGCATGCCTTCGCTCACCGATGTTAAGGCCACTAGACCTACTTTAGCGAGAATCTCTACCGTCTTTTGAAATCCCAGGAACTTCACCTTATTCTCAAGTCCGAGCGAGCTTACAAGCTCTTTGCAGGATAGAGCGTAGTCTGGATCTTCGTCCTCTGGTCCAACCACCCAACACTCTCCCTGCGGCATCTTATCAGTAAAGACCTTACAGGCCCTTATAAAGGTTCTCACATCCTTTATGGGTACTACGCGGCCAATCAAAGCTACTATGGGTGGTGGATCTTTCGGCCTACTCTCGTAAGCTTTCTGGTAAGTTCTTAAATCAACTCCGTTGGGAAGTACCATAGTCTTTTCTGGTGGTGCTCCAAATTCTATCTGTATCCTCCTTGCATCCTCAAAAAGAGACAGAATAATATCCGCTGTATGGTATATGAGTCTGTTTATACCAAGGAAGAAGTTTACCCACATCTTCCTCAGGTAGCTTTCTTCAAACATGGTGGTGCCTATGCCTTCAAAGTCTCTTATCCATTCGGCCATGTATATGTCCAGCTTTCTTTCCCTTACGTATATGCCGTGTTCGTGTATTATAAGAGGCTTCCCTGTTTTTGACTTTAGGAAAGTTCCAAGAAGGCCAGCATAACCTGTAGATGGACTATGCAGAAGGCCAAAATCCACGTCTATGTTTCTTGCTATGTCGTGTACTATCCATATAGGTATATGCATGTTCCTTAAAGTCCAAAAGTAATCTACAAAGGGTATGGGGTACTTTACCGCTTCATCCACAATAAACTCCCATGCTTGCGGGGAGTACAGGAAGTGTTCCAAACGGACATTCTCCAAAAGCTTGTATATCTCTTCTAAGGACCATTTGCCACCCTCCCCTTTAAACCAGTAGACCAACTCTCTAATCTTCTGCATGTATACTTTGGGCATTTTTACTTCCTTAGGTGGTGGAAGCTCACTCTTTTCAAACATGTAGTAAGCTTTTACAAACTTGACGTTTTGGGGGATCTTGTACTTGGCTTCACCGTACATCTCTCTTAGGGCACCTAGGAAGATTATTCCGAAGGTAAAATCCTGTAGACCGCTTACCAGACTATGTATCCAAGAAGATACACCACCGCCTATGTAAGGATAGGTACCTTCGCACAGCATAAGAACATCAACCTTACTCATCCACCCAGACCCTAACCATAGGATGATTTCGGTAGTATGGTATAGCCTGCACTAGATGCTGGAAGGTTTCTTTAACCTTTCTGTAGTCGTTCATGTCGTAATATAGCTCTGCTATTTCAAAAGCAAGCTTAACACTAGGTTCTAGTACATATGCTTTTTCTAACCAATAGACTGCTTTTGAGTAATCCCCTAAACCTTTTAATACTTCTCCCAGCACTCTGTAAAGTCTTATGTCTGTAGTATTATCCTTTATGGGTTCCAATACATCAAGGGCTTTCTTATAGTATACAGGTCTTATCTCGGTGGAAACAATACCAGATTTACACATGTCCACTATAAGTTCTGCCAGTTCAATCCTTTTTTCTGGAGAATCGTTAAATTTAATATCTTCTTGTAGAGCTTTTATCCTTTCGTGGAATACTTTCTCTTTGGATGAAAGGATTTGAAACGCATAAAGTTTAACATCGCTGCTATCCTTTAGGAGTTTGTAGAGCACGTCATACTCCTGTGTTGTTTTGGAGATTATCCTCAACGCCAAAAGTTTATCTTCTAAACTACCCTCTCCGTTTGAGATGACGCGCCTTAAGCTTCCTTCTCCAAGGGGTTTTATGACAAGTTCTCCAGCAAACCATTCGTAATCAAAGGGTACTACGTCAAGTCTGTAAAAACCTCTGCTGATAAAGTAAAGCTTACTTATGAGTAGGGAGATAACTAGTATTATGATAAGGCCAAAAGTTCCCAAAGCCCAGGATACTAGGAAAAAAGCGGTTAGTACTGCAAACTTTCTTTTTCTGTACCTCTTGGGTAGCAGACTGTATGAGAACAGGGATATTAATATTGATGGAATCGTGTGTATTAGATAGTATAACATAATGTTATGAGTGCCGTAAAGAAGCATAGTTACCGCACCACTTTCTGTAAACAGCGAATAGTGTAGGAGCTTATCCTGATACTGCATAGCTTTTTTCTTCAACAAACGTCAAAGGTACAATCTTAAAAGACAGGTGTTCCAAGACTTGAGGAACAAAGTTTTTTTCTATGTCCGACCGTATCTTCTCGATGTATCTTTCAGTACCAGCAAGCTCAGTTAAGAAGAGTAGCACCATGATTTTATCTTTGTCTATACAGATTTTGTCTAATGTTCTGGTTCTTCTTGATATGTACTCGTAGATATCCTCAAAAACTTCCTTGGTTAAACCCTTGTTTTCTATGTACACGAGATAGCTTTTAATGCCTAAACTTTTCATGAGTTCCATAGCAGCCTTTATACTTCCGTTGAAGTCCGGAGTACACTCCGTAAAGTAAACATATTTATCCTCTATGAACATATGGTATATGTATGAAAGAACAATGGCTATCAGCTGTAAGTTTTCCAGATTATAAGCCTTAAAATCCATCCTTTGTATTACAAGCACCATCTCTAAATCCTTATCTCTTATTACTGGAATAGCAGCCAAAAAACCCTCCTTTTCCACTTTAACATCCGCGGCTTTTACTATACTCGGGACGGTTTTTAGTCTATTGAAGACTTCGTTAAGCAGTACATCGTCTATTTCTTCATACTTTTCTGTCTTAAAAAGCAAATTCTGTTCTGCATCATATATGGCAAAGGATTTGACAGAAAATTCATCAAAAAGTATATCCCTTAACCTGTCAAACAGGTAATCTCTCCTATTTACAGTACTACTGTTCAAAATATCCTTGCTTATACTCTGCAAGATATCCCTAAGAGGCATATGAAGAACGTACTTTTTAGCTACCTGTTCGTAAGATACTTTTAATATGTAAAACTCTCTGAGTACTTCGTTGAGTTTATCCGCCAGTAAGTCTGCCCTTTCTTTTTGGTAATTTAGTCTGTTTGAAAAAAGAAAGTGAAAGAACACGGAGACTAAGCCAAAGGTAAGGTATTCGTATAGCAAAGATGTTAAAGGTAGATTACCAAAAATGTAATAGTAGAAAAAACTGTATACCACAACTCCAGATACTGCTGAAGGTAAACCCTTATAAAGGATCAGAAAAGTATAAAAAAGGAGATAGAGGTTTGGTTTTATGTTAACAAAATCCTGTTTAAAGGTAGTGTAAAGTAAGAAAAGGACAGCGGAGTAGAAAACGGCAGAATCTATAAAGTTCAGAATATGTTTTATCATTCTATGGCTTTGTTTAAGATCCTCTGCGTTACTACGCCTAAAGATTCATAGGACCAGCCTGACCTGGAAAGTACCATAGAGTTAATGGGTTTGTCGGTTTCCATGTCTACGAACCTCAGGGTTATGCTAACGGCTGGCTCGCCGTCTATTCCTGTTTTGTACCTCCATTCGTTAACAGTACCCAGTACCGCTATGCCCTTTTTGCCTTTTGTCTTGGTATAAAGCTCTTCCAGTTTTTTTTCATCCGTTAGTTCTTCTTCCGTAGGTACGAGGACTACCTTATAACCCTTACTCTGAAGAACTCCTGCTACTATACTTTGAACCTTCATCCCAGCCTTTGGACTTTCTGTATAGTTAACAAAAGGAAGAAGGTAATAAGTTTTATCCTTTGGTAAACTTATACTAGCTTCTCTGTTTATGACTGTAGCACAGGATGTTAGGAGTACTAAAAAAAGTAACATTACGAACCTAACCTTCATACTCTACCTCCCATTGACAATTATAACAACTTCTTTAAACCCTCTGTGTGATGTTTATGTGATGCATGCATACGGTCTTAGGTTTATGTTTAACCCTTCAAGGTAATGCTTGAGTGGCCTCTTGCTTATAGGGTGAACAAGGTCTGGGTTTATCTCTAACAAGGGAACCAGAAAGAAATCTCTTTCTGTGAGGTACATGTGGGGTATCCTAAGAAAGGAAAGCATTATCACATAGTCCTCGTACAAAAGTATGTCTAGGTCTATCTCTCTGGGTCCCCATCTGAACCTTTCTATCCTTCCTGTCCTTTTCTCCACTTTTTTCAAAAAGTGAAGAAGGTCTATAGGCTTTAGGCTTGTTTCAAATTCTATCACACCGTTTATAAAGGGATCCTGCTTTTCGTAGCCCCAGGGTGGGCTCTCATACAGGGTAGATACTTTCTTGATGTTTCCTACCTCTGTAAGGAGGTTCAAGGCTTTGAGTATGTAGGAAATCCTGTCGCCTACGTTGCTTCCAAAGGCTATGTAGCAGAGCAGGTTGTTAAACCTCCTGTTTGGATGGACATTCCTTACCAGCTGGTTCCACCTGCACGGTTAGCTCCTTTATGCCATAGCCTTCCAGGAGCTTTCTAACATTCTTTACCGCGTCGTAGGCTTTGGAGATGTCTTCCAAGACCAAGTGTACTGTAAGAACGTGTTCTTGAGGTTTAATGGACCAAAGATGGAAGCTATGAATATCTATAACTCCGTCTATCTTCAATATATCCTGTATAAGCTTCTGGCTTGGTACATCCTTTGGCGAGAAGTGCATCAGAATCCTCAAAGATTCAGCTACGATAGTGTAAACCTGAGGCAGTATGAGGAGAGAGAGTACAAAACCCACCACGGCATCGGCCACTTGCAGGGAAAAGAAGAGTACCAACAAACTTGAAATTATGGCCGAAAGGGAACCTATGGCATCGAACACTACATGCAAAAAGGCAGACTTAATGCTTGCACTGCTTTTGGAATGTTCATGGAGAAGGTAGCCTACAAGTAGGTTTACCAATAGGCCAAGTGTAGCTACCGCAAGGGTCTCCTCTGCTTTTATGGGTTGAGGTGTTATCATACGTAAGACCCCTTCGTATACTAAAAAACCAACGAGAAACAAGAGCATGAGGCTGTTGAAGAGTGTTACAAGGACCTCCAGCCTTTTAAAGCCAAAGGGTCTTCTAGTGTTGGCTTCACTCTTGGCAAGCAAGGAGGAAAAAAGGACTACAAGTATGGAAAAGCTGTCTGTAAACATGTGTCCGGCGTCGGATATAAGAGCTAGGCTGTTAGTATACAAACCGCTTACGAGTTCAACAAAGGCAAACCCTAACACTACCAGAAGGGAGAGCTTTAAAGACTTTTCTACTTGCATCTTGATAATGTTAGAATTATATTGTTAGGCATGTGTCTTGCAATACCTTCACGTGTTGTAGAAATCTATGATAACGCTACAGCCCTGGTGGAAGTCTTCGGAGCTAAAAGGATAGTTTCTTTAGAACTCATGCAAGAAGATGTAAACGTTGGTGATTATGTATTAGTACACGTAGGTTTTGCTATAGGTAAACTCACACCACAAGAGGCTCAAGAAAGTTTACAACTCTTTGAAGACCTTATCCAGGAAGAGTTATAATACACTGGATGGTGCTAGGCATAAAAGAGATAATGGAGATACTTCCTCACAGGTATCCCATACTTCTAGTGGACGGCGTTCTAGAGCTTGAACTCGGCAAAAGGATTGTAGGTATAAAGAACGTGTCCATGAACGAACCTGTTTTCCAAGGTCACTTCCCTGGGTTTCCTCTCATGCCGGGTGTTTACATCCTGGAGGCTATGGCCCAGGTAGGTGGTATCCTGATGATTAAATCCCTAAACCTAGAGATTGGAAAATACGCGGTAGTTTTTGCTGGCATAGATGAGGCAAGGTTTAAAAAACCCGTGTACCCAGGAGACCAGCTTTACATGGAGCTTGAGGTCATATCCTTAAAGAAAACCCTATCCAAGATGAAGGGAACGGCAAAGGTAAAGGATGAGGTAGTATGTCAAGCCATCCTCTATGCAGCCGCAAGAGAGCTAAAGGATCTTCAAAGGACATAAAATAAAAAATAAAAAATATATAGCTTTAAGTGGGTATCATGAAGAAGAGGAAGTTGGCTAAGAGGTCTATGGCTCTTGTGCCTTTACTGGGTGTTTCTGTGCTTTCTTCAATCGTACCTGCTTATGCTGCTGATTATACAAATTCAACTACAAAACAAAGCCAGCAGATTAAAGGAGATGATCAGCAGGTTCAATTTGTATATGGTGATCCTAATGCTACTTTTAGTAATAGTGATTATGATAATTTTACAAATACATCTACAGGTGTGCTTCGTGCTATAGGTCAGGTGGGAAATGCTGTGAATTTAAATACGTTTATTCAGTATATGGCAGGTTTTGCTCTATATAATCACTTAATTTTTCAATCATCTATAAATAGTGGTGTAATTGAAGCTGATGCAACAGCAGGAGATGCGATAGGTAATAACTTGAGTGCAAATATAAACAGTATATTAGCTTTTTCTATTTATAAAGACTCAGCTACTATACCAGGCGTTACATCAGGTAATGTAATATATAATTTTGGAACTTTTACAAACGATACAACAGGGCAGATTTTAACTAAAATATCTGCTGATTGCCATTTATGCTAGCTCAGATTCAGGAGATGCAAAAACTACAATAGGAGATATTACTAACTCTGGGAATATATCTATTACTGTATCTGCTGGAGATGCAAGTGGTAGCAACTCATCTGTTAACCTTAAGCGTATTCGAAGTGTTGATGTTTATGGCAATGCTCGGTCTACTGGTCCTGGTAATAATGCCACTACCAGTATAGGGAAATTCACAAACTCTGGTACTATATCAGTCCAAGTATCTGCAGGAAATGCAACCGGAATAGGTTCTACTGTAAGTATTGGTGGTGGGAATAGGTCTGTAGGTGATAAGGATATCCGCGGTGTCTATATAAGGTATTAATACTATTTCATATTCCGGTAATGCAACTGGCAATCTGGGAGACTTTACTAACTCTGGTAGTATAAACGTTACTGCATCTGCTGGTAATGCAAGTGCTGACAACTCTAAAGTATCCATACAGGGTTTGTACGGTACTTACACTGAAGTATATGTTAACTCTGCTTTAGGCACTAAAACAGCCACTTTAGGAAATTATACAAACTCTGGAAACATAAACATTGATGCTTCAGCTGGTAGCGCTACAGGTAATAATGCTCAGGTAGGGATATCAGATATAGTTGGTGCTGTGTTTTCCTTGGGTGGATATGCACAAACTATAAACAACCAAGGAAACGTATCCATAAAAGTTACTGGTGATAAAGGTTCAACAGTAAATAGTGTGGGTGCCTTCCTGCTTGAAAATGCAAACGGCTCAACTCTAAACAATACAGGTAAGACATCCTTAAATATAACTGCTACAACGGCTAATGACATATACGGTATTTATGTGAAGGATTCTAAGAACGTAACCATTAGCAATCCTGAACCTATCTACTTTGAGCTATCTGTTCAAAATTTGGGTAGTGTAAGAACCCTTAAGATTGAAAACTCAAGTGTTAAACTTCAAGGAGACTTTTCTCTAGTCTTTGGATCTCCTGGAATAGACCCTTCACCAGACTCTAATACCAACTTGGACAAGAGACCCATATATGTAGGTCCTAATTCAACTCTTGACCTTAACAACGCTACACTTGTAGTATATAAAGACTCAAGGAATCTTAAATTTAATACACCCTACTACCTAATTCATAACGATGGTGGGACTGTATTAGGTCAGTTTGGCGGACTTAAAAAAACATGGACAAACCCCGAAATAGTGGTAAAATGGGTTGGTCCCGATAACGGAGAACACGCTGCTGTCATATTTACCTATGAACCTGTTCCAACAAATACTACTAATACAACACCAATGGTATCACCAAGTTTTGCCACAACAGTAGGATATGTAGGATCTTCTATCATTTCTCAAGTTTTTGGCAAGACTATTTTAGGTTACACACCTGGTGGTTTGCCTTTCTGTATGCCAAGAGAAGATGTGAGCCAGTCTTCTAAAGACCCTCTTAGGACGACTTGTGATAGGAATGTTTTTGTTTTACCACTCTATACTAAGTTAGATGCTGATGACCTAGGTTTTGATGCTTATGCTTATGGTTTAGCTCTTGGTGTAGGTGGGAAGATCACTGAAAAGCTTGCTGCTGGTGTGTTTGCAGGATACAGCAAGGCAGACCTTTACTTTAAGGTTAATGGACCACAGAAAGAGTACCAAAGCATATACTTTGGAGGTCTTGCTCTGTCATATACTCCTAAGCCGTGGTATGCAAGGTTTACAGCCATTGCCCACAGAGCAAATCATGATTATAGGGGATTTACAGGGCTTTATTATGAACTTTATGAGCATGCGAACTATAAGAGTTGGGGATTTGACACAGAGCTAGCAGGGGGATATGTATTTAACAAAGAGAAGTACACAATAGCTCCTGAGATTGGGCTTGCTTACACCTATTACACCTCTGATGACTTTCATACTGAGGTTCCTGCAAATCCTGCGTGGAACCGTTACTACAAGACAGACAGTGTAGGGTTTGTAAAGGGTCTTGTTGGACTGTATGGAGCTACTACTTCTAAGATGGGCAACACCAAGACTATACTTTATGGGCATGTAAGGCTTGAGCAGGCTTTTGGTGGTAATAGGCTGTCAGCGATCAGCTATATGCAAGATTCTCCTGAGTATAGGCTTAGTAAGAAAATAGGGAAGACTACGTTGATTGGAGATATAGGTGTGAGGTTTGAGTTGAGGAAGGGGGCAGAACTTGAGCTTAGCTTTCGTGGAGACCTCAACGCCGATTACAGAGCTTATATGACTAAGGCAGCTTTAAGATACTACTTCTGAACTAATCTTTTTTGACTAGCCTTTTTAATTTTAGGAGTAGTTGTATGAGTTGTGCAGACAGATCCTTCATCTCATCTATAATTCTCTCATCTTCTGGTTTTGGGTTAGTGGGATCCACCTGCATGGATAATTCATGAAACTTGCAGTGAACTTTTTCTATCTCGTCGAGTAAAGCTTTTATTTCTTCATTATAGTTTTGTTTTGCTGGTACTATTTCTGTGTCCCACTTTTTTCCAAAGCTGCAACTGTGGCAGTCCTTGCGTTCAAAGGGTTTACCTTCCTCGATGGCACGTTCAAGATTGTTTATGTATATGGCATGTTGGGATATGTATAAGTCCAAATCCGCAACCAAGTTTTCAAGCCGATGCATCGCGTTCTTACCTCCTTCTAATATACTTCTAATATATATTACGGCTCACTATATGAAAATTTAATGAAAGGTTCAAAAAAAGAAGACCTTTACGGAAATTAGGGAGTATTGTTAATGATTAATAGTATGTTTTAATCTCAGTAGCAGTTGAAGGAGTTTGATAAGTTCCGTAGAGAGTTCATTTAGCTGCTTTAATATAGTTTCATCTTCTGGTTTTAAGTTAGTAGTATCCACCTGCATGGACACTTCATGAAACTCACAGTGTATTCTTTCAATTTCTTCGACTATGTTTCTAATTTCTGAGGGGAGTTTATTCTTTATGGGTATTATTTCTGTATCAAACATTCTTCCAAAATCGCAACTGTGACAATCCTTATGCTCAAAAGGCTTACCATTTCTAATGGCAGTCCTCAATCTTTTTACGTACAGGATGTGTTGCGCTATATACCAATCAACATCTGTATATAACTTTTCTAAACCCTGCATACTCCAACCCTCCACTTTTTATATTTTAGTATTTTTTTTAAGAAAATGTGAAGGACAAAGCTCGTAGACAACCCTAAAGGGTAAAAAAGACCTTGCTCACAACTGTACTCCCCCTTATAAAATTTTAGTCCACTTTGAGGACAGTCAAGAAGGCTTCTTGTGGTAGCTCCACCTTTCCAAACTGCTTTAGTCTCTTCTTACCCTCTTTTTGCTTTTCAAGGAGCTTCTTCTTTCTGGTTACGTCCCCACCGTAACATTTGGCGGTGACGTTTGCCCTTAGGGGTGGTATTCTTTCGGATGCTATTATCCTGTTTCCTATTCCTGCCTGAACCTTCACCTCAAAGAGCTGCCTAGGTACTACTTCTTTAAGCTTTTCCACTATCTGCCTTGCCCTTCTGTAGGCTTTATCCCTGTGGACTATGAAGGACAGTGCATCCACTGGCTCGTTGTTTATGAAGACAGTAAGTTTAACGAGATCTTCCTCCCTGTATCCTATAAACTCGTAATCATAGGAAGCATAACCCTTTGAAACGCCCTTTATCTTATCATGAAAGTCCATGATAATCTCACTTAGAGGCATTTCATACTCCAACATGGCCGTGTTTGGATCAAGGTACAGGAACCTTTTCTGTATACCCCTCTTTTCCTGGCATAGGTTTATCACGTTTCCCACAAAGTCCTTTGGTACTATTATGGTTACGAGGACGTAAGGTTCTTCTATGGCTTCTACGAGCCCCATGTTTTCGGGAAGTTCAGAAGGATTTTTGATCTCCTTAACTTGACCATTTTTTAATCTTACTCGGTATACAACACTCGGTGCTGTGGTTACTATGCTTACTCCGTACTCCCTTTCTAACCTCTCCTGTACTATCTCCATGTGTAGAAGGCCTAAAAAGCCCACCCTAAAACCAAGACCGAGGGCTGGGGACGTCTCTGGTTCGTACACTATGGCGGCATCGTTTATAGCATACTTCTCCAGGGCATCCCTTAGCTCCTCGTAGGTGTACCCTTCGGAAGGGTATATGCCGGCAAACACCATAGGCTTTACGGGCCTGAAGCCAGGTACTGGTTCCTTTGCTGGGTTCTTAGCGTCGGTTATTGTATCGCCTATCCTTATGTCCCTTACATCCTTTATGGATGCGGCTATGTACCCTACTTCTCCCGCCGAGAGCTTTTCAAGCTTTGTCATCTTAGGCATCTGCGCACCTACTTCGGTCACTTCAAACTCTTTACCTGTAGAGAAGAGCCTTATCTTCATACCAGGTCTTACTTCTCCGTCCACTATCCTCACGAAGGCAACAGCCCCCCTGTATGGGTCGTAGTAAGAGTCAAAGATGAGAGCTTTTAAAGGAGCCTTTGGATCTCCCTTAGGGGGTGGTATGCGTTCTATTATTGCCTTGAGTATTTCTTCTATGCCTATACCTTCCTTGGCAGAGGCTAGTATGGCTTCATCTCCTGGTATACCCAAGACCTCTTCTATCTGCCTTTTTACCCTTTCAGGATCGGCTGAAGGTAGGTCTATCTTGTTTATGACGGGTATTATCACTAGGTCTTGCTCTACAGCCTTCCAGAAGTTGGCAACCGTCTGGGCCTGTATGCCTTGAGTGGCATCCACCAAAAGCAGGGCTCCTTCGCATGCTGCCAAAGCCCTTGATACTTCGTAGGAGAAGTCCACGTGCCCAGGCGTGTCTATTAGGTGCAAAGTGTAGTCTTTGTACTTTATCTTTACGGCCTGGAGCTTTATGGTTATACCCCTTTCCCTTTCTATGTCCAACGTATCAAGCATTTGCTCTCTGAGCTCTCTTCTGGAGACCATGCCTGTAAACTCAAGTATGCGGTCTGCGAGGGTAGATTTACCATGATCCACGTGAGCTATTATGGAGAAGTTCCTTATCTTGCTCAGGTCCATAGAAAAATAAGATATTCTATACCTATGAAGTCTACGCTCAGAGTGGAAGGAATGACCTGCGTAAACTGCGCCAGGACTATAGAACTTACCCTGCGCAAGATGGGCGGGGTAAAAGATGTAAACGTCTCTTTTGAACTCGGTAGGGTGTACGTAGAGTACGATGAGAACCTTATAGACCTTGATAGCATAAGGCAGGTAATAGAGGGTCTTGGCTACAAAGTAGTGGAGTACGAGGTAAAGAATAAGGATAAAGAGATCCTTGTACTCTGCAGTATTCTCAGTTTCGCAATCATGGGTCTTATGTTCTACCATAGCCCTTGGAGTCACTTACTCCAGATGGTGTTTGCTGGTATAGTTCAGGTGGTAGGTGGTTACAAGTTCTACAGGTCTGCCTGGGGTTCCCTGAAAGCCGGTGTGGGCAACATGGATCTTCTTGTGTCCTTGGGTAGTACTTCTGCTTATCTTTACAGCGTTCTTGCCACCTTTGGGCTTCTGTCAGGCAGTCCCTTCTTTGAGACCTCGGCCTTTCTGATAACCTTCGTAAGACTTGGTAAGTTTATAGAGGACAAGGTAAAGGAGAGGGCCGTTAAAGACCTTAAACTTCTCTTTGGTCTTCAGACTTCCAAGGTGAGAGTTCTAGAAAAGGGTCAGGAGGTTTTTGTAGACCTATGGTCTGTCTTTAAGGGTGACCTTGTGGTGGTAAAGTCGGGTGAGATGGTGCCCGTTGATCTTGTGGTAAAGGAAGGTTCTGCAGAGGTGGATGAATCTCTGATAACGGGCGAGAGTGTACCTGTTATCAAAAGGGAGGGTCAGACAGTGCTGTCTGGCAGTCTCGTAGTAACTGGAAGGATAGTGGGGGAGGTCCAAAAGCCAGCAAACCAGAGCTACGTGTTTATGCTCATAAGACTTGTGGAGGAAACCCTTAAGAAGAAACCCAGGGTACATCTTCTTGCTGACAGGGTTTCTCACTACTTTGTACAGTTTGTAGTTTCTTTAGCTCTTGTAGTCTTTGTCTTATGGCTTTGGAAGACGGGAAATCTTCAGAAGGCTGTGGAGTTCTCTCTTGCTGTTCTTGTAGTTTCTTGTCCTTGCGCCTTTGGCATAGCCGTACCTTTGGCTACAACCGTAGGGCTTTTAAGGTGCTACAAGAGAGGTCTTCTCGTTAAAAACCCTGAGGTGTTTGAAAGGATACCCAAGGTAGACATGGTACTCTTTGACAAGACAGGCACACTAACTCAGCAAACTCCACGTGTTGTAAGCCTCCAAACCTTCTCGGAGGATGCTCTTGAGCTAGCCTATTCTATAGCAAACAACTCTAACCATCCGTACTCCAAAGCCATAGCCGAATACTGTGAAAGCCTTGGTCTAAAGCCTAAGTCCTTCGAAGGATGTAAGGAAATGGCGGGTGTAGGTGTACTGTGTGGTGAGTACTTTTTGGGAAGGTCAGAAGATGGTAGGGTGGTCCTAAAGGAAGGAGATAGAGTGCTTGCTGTTTTTGACTTTGAGACAAGCATAGACCCAAAGGCAAAAGAGGCTGTAGACTTTCTAAAAGCAAAGGGTCTTAGGGTGCTTATGCTCACAGGCGATAGCTGTGACAGGGCTCAGAAGATAGCTCAGGAGGTAGGCATAGAAGAGTACCACTGCAGGCTTTTGCCAGAAGAAAAGCTCTCGCTTCTTGAAGGTTACCAAAAGCAGGGCTTTAGGTGCGCCTATGTGGGTGATGGTATAAACGATGCTCCCGTGATGAGTAGGGCAGATGTAGCAATAGCCGTGGGCAGCGCTGCAGACTTTACTAAAAGGGTATGCGACGTGGTCCTATTGGGGGGTGTTGGCTCTCTGAGCTATCTCTTTGAGCTATCCCAGGCTACTTACAGAAGGATAAAGCAGAACCTCTTTTGGGCTTTTGTCTACAACACTCTGGCCATACCTATAGGTGCAGGGCTTTTATCTAGCTACGGACTGTATTTAAAGCCTGAGTTTGCTGGGCTTCTTATGGCAGTGTCTTCCCTTAGTGTGGTACTTAACTCTGTAAGAAGCTTATAATAATATACATGAAAGTGGCCATAATACTAGCAGAAGGTTACGAAGAGGTAGAGGCAGTAGCTCCCATAGATGTTCTGAGGCGTGCAGGTATAGATGTGCTTATAGCTGGGCTTTCTAAGGAACCCGTGGCAAGTGCCAGGAACGTGAGGATAGTGCCAGATGTGTCTATTGATGATCTAAACCCAGACGAGCTTGATCTTGTCATACTTCCTGGTGGTGCTGGTGGTGTTGAAAAGTTAAAGCAGGATCCAAGGGTGGAAAATCTTATAAAGAAAATGCAGGAGAAGAAAAAGCTCATAGGTGCCATATGCGCAGCCCCCACCGCGCTGGCCAAGTTTGGAACCCTTGAAGGGAAGAAGGCTACTGTGTATCCAGCCCTCAAGGATGAGATAAAGCCCGCCCTTTACGTGGATGAGAAGGTGGTAGAGGATGAAAACGTCATAACCAGTCAAGGGCCAGGTACGGCCCTTCTCTTTGGCTTAAAGCTTGTGGAGAGACTGTTGGGTAAAGAGAAAGCTAAAGAGATAGCTAGCAGGATGCTTGTAGAGTATGAATGATTCATGTAAGGGTAGCCCAAGGAGTCGAAGATAAGCTACGAAGCGGCTTCCCTTGGGTTTACAAGCAAGAGATAATATCCTACTCTAAGAAACCCCAAAAGGGTGAGCTAGTAGTAGTAAGAGACTATGCGGGTAAGTTCATAGGTTATGGCTACATAAACCCTGACAGTACCATCACTGTAAGAATACTCTCTTTTGACAAAGAGAGGAAGATATCTGAAAGACTCGTTAGGGAGAGAATACAAAAGGCATACGAATACAGGAAGAAGCTTTCAATAAACAGTAACGCTTATAGGCTCATACACTCGGAGGGTGACTTTCTACCAGGTCTTGTAGTAGACGTGTACGACCGTTATCTAGTTGTAGAGTTTACTACCTACGGTATGCATACCTTACGGGACTGGGTGATAAATGCTCTCATAGACATATTAAAACCCGAAGGTATATACGAGAAGGTGAGTGACTCAGCCAAGTACATAGAGGGTATACCAGCAGAGGAGGGTACCATATACGGATATGTCCCCGAAGAGGTAATAATATGGGAGCATGACCTTAAGTTTATAGTAAACATACCACGTGGACAGAAGACGGGCTTTTTCTTAGATCAGAGGTACGCAAGGAAGATGATAAGGAGTCTGGTAAAACCTGGGGACAGGTGTCTTGACGTTTTCTGTCACACAGGTGGGTTTGCCTTAAGCATGAAAAAGGCAGGAGCTGGAGAGGTGATAGGTGTGGACCTCTCAGAGGGTGCCATCGAAACGGCCAAGAGGAACGCAGAGATAAACTCTCTAGAAGGCATACAGTGGGTGGTGGACAACGCCTTTGATTTCCTTAAAAGAATGCATCAAGAAGGTCAAAAGTTTGACATAGTAGTAATAGATCCTCCTTCCTTTGCAAAGAATAAAGCAGCTGTTCCAAACGCCATGAGAGGTTACAAAGAGCTTGCCCTTAGAGGGCTTCACATAACTAAACCTGGTGGATACTTGGCTGTATACTCCTGCTCTTTCCACATAACAAGAGATCACCTTCTTAAAGCCCTTCTGGATGCAGCCAAAGATGCCAAAAAGATAGTTAGGGTAGTGGGGGAAAGTATACAGGACCTTGACCACCCATGGATACTTCAGATGCCCAACACCCTCTACCTTAAGGGTGTTTACGTGGAAGTCTTATGACCATTAACAGCTTGCAATTGGTCCAGTAGAGGCTTAGAATAATCCTCTATGATAAGGGAAGTGTTAAAGTACCCACATCCTATCCTTAAGACGCCTACCCAAAAGGTGCAAGATATAGACCAAGAGATTTACAACTTGGTCCAAGATATGTTTGACACCATGTACCATGAGGAGGGAGTAGGACTTGCTGCAAACCAGATAGGTGTTCCATTGAGGATTATGGTCATAGACACAACGCCCAGAAAGGATTCACAACCCCTGAAGTTGGTTTTGATAAACCCCGAGCTTGTGCATGCGGAAGGCAACATCGTATACAAAGAAGGTTGCCTTTCTTTCCCGGGCATAAGCCTAGAGGTTGAGAGATTTTCAAGGGTTTATCTAAAGGCTTTGGATCTGGAAGGAAAAGAGGTGGAGTACACTCTGGAGGGTTTTCCCGCCATAGTCTTTCAACACGAGCTTGACCATCTTGAAGGCATAACCTTCATAGACAGAGTGAAGGGAGTAAAGAGGAGGTTGGCTCTGGAGAAGTATGCAAAGCTTCAAAGGGCATGGACATCAAGCTCATAAAGTTTTATCCCTTTGAGGTATCTGTAAAAAGACCTAGGTTACTAGCATATGTCGATCTTCTACTCTTCGATAAAGTGTTGATAAAGGGGATAAAACTTTTAGAAAACAAACACGGTGGTTATTTTGTACAGATGCCTGAACATGTGGAAATAGTATCCAGGGACCTCCTTGATAGTATAAGGAGGGTAGTAGTAGACTATTATAAAGAAAACCTCCTGTAGTGCCCGTAGCTCAGCTGGATAGAGCGAGGGTCTCCGAAGCCCTAGGTCGGGGGTTCAAGTCCCCCCGGGCACGCTTTATTATCCCTTGATAAGCTCTCCAAGCTTGAAGATAGGCAGATACAGAGCTATGAGTATAAGTCCTACAACACCACCTATGAAGACCATAAGCATAGGCTCTATAAGCTTTATCATACCTTCTACAGCTCTGTCGAATTCATCTTCGTAGAAGTTGGCTATAGTATCGAGCATCTGATCAAGGGCACCTGTTTCTTCACCTATCCTCACCATAGCTACAACCATAGGGGGGAAGAATTTGGTCTGCTCTAAGGCTTTATAAAGAGATTTACCCTCTGTAACAGCAACTTTTGCGGAGTCAAGAGCCTCCTCTATGAGTACGTTGCCTGTTACCTTTCCTGCTATTTCAAGAGCCTTATCTATACTGACACCGCTTGTATAAAGTGTTGCCAGAGTTCTGGCAAACCTTGCCATGGCGCTCTTTAGGAACAAATCACCCATTTTAGGAAGTCTTAGAAGTAGTCCATGAACGGAACGCTTAAACTGGTAGACGTTTGCGTAGAGGTATCTAAAGCCAAAAGTTATTACTACAAGGATAAGAAAGACCTTAAGTATGCTCTGTCTTATTAAGTTAGACGCTGCTATAAGCATCTGAGTGGGTAGCGGGAGTTCTCCACCCAACGACTCGTATATCTGGGCAAAGGTAGGGACGAGGAAGTATAGGATACCCGTCACTATGAGAGTTGCTACTACCACCACGAACACTGGGTAAAAGGAGGCGCTCTTTATCTTTCCCTTTATCATCGCTATCTTCTCGTAGTAGTCTGCAGCCCTTAAGAGAGCTACGTCCAGGTTTCCACTCTCCTCCCCTACCCTGACCAGGTTTACCACGAACTCGGGAAAGACGTTGGGAAATTTCCTGAGGGCGCTCGAAAGGTCCATTCCTTCGTTTATCATCCTTATGACTTCCCTTAGGGCGTTCTTCATAGACTTGTTTGGAAACTGCTCAAGGAGTATGTTCAGGGCTGTTATTATGTCCACGCCTGTCCGTTGCATGGTTCCCAACTGCCGGCAGAATATGGATATGTCCCTGTCGCTGATACCACCGAAAGGAAGGCGTATCTCTATACCCTTTTTCTTTTCAGCTTCAACTTCAGTGAACCTTACTACGGAGTAACCTCTTGTCTGTAAGTCTGCTATGAGTGCCTCCTGATTCGGATATTCACCCTCCGCCTCCACTAAAGATCCATCAGGAGATACCGCCCTGTACTTAAACTTTGGCATGTTACTTCCTCACACCTATCATCCTTTCAAGCTCTTTTGGATCTGGAGAGTACTTCATAGCATCCTCGTAGGTTATGTTACCTACCCTAAAGTGGTAAGCTAAAGACTGGTTCATAGTCTGCATGCCCGTGTTTGCCTGATCCGTCTGCATCAAAGAGTAAATCTGCTGGAGCTTGTTCTCCCTTATTAGGTTCCTTATAGCTGTATTGGGTACCAAGTACTCGTAGACTAAAACTCTGCCACCACCTATCTTGGGCACAAGCCTTTGGGATATGACACCTTGAAGTACAAAGGAGAGCTGAATCCTTACCTGTTCCTGTTGGTTTGGAGGAAAGACATCCACTATTCTGGTTATAGTGGATATAGCCGTGTTGGTGTGTAGTGTAGCAAAAACCAGGTGTCCTGTTTCTGCCGCCCTTAGAGCTATTTCTATGGTCTCCAAGTCCCTTAACTCTCCTACAAGGATAACATCCGGGTCCTCCCTGAGAGCTGCCCTTAGAGCTGCAGCAAAAGAGTCAACGTCTTCTCCTATCTCCCTTTGGTTTACTATACTCTTTCGGTGTTGGAAGACGTACTCTATGGGATCCTCTATGGTAATTATATGGTAGTGGAAGTTTTCATTTATATAGTTGATGAGTGCCGCCAGTGTGGTGGTCTTGCCGGATCCCGTAGGGCCTGTGACTAACACAAGACCCATACTTTTGTGACATAGATCAAGGACCTTCTCACTAAGACCTAACTCTTTTACTGACATAACCTTGTAAGGGAGCCTCCTGAAGACGCAGGCTATAGAACCCCTCTGGAAGAAGACGTTTGCCCTAAACCTTCCCACATCTTTAACCCCGAAAGAAAAGTCTACCTGTCCCTTTTCCTCAAGCTCCTTCCTGTGCCTGTCTGACATGACCGAATAGGCGAGCTTTTGGGTAACCTCAGGGGTGAGCACAGGGTATTCCATAAGCTGCTGTATCTTCCCGTCTATCCTGACGCATGGTCTAACACCTGGTGTTAGATGAACATCCGAGGCGTTTAGTCTTACAGCCTTGTAAAGTATTTCAACGAGTTTTACTTCAGACGTCTGTGCAGGAGTCATAACTTCCCCCTTTATGATTTTAAAGCTTCCTAATTCTCCAGAGAATATAATTATAAACCCTATGCAGGATGTTATAGTCATAGGGTCTGGCATATCGGGGCTTTCTGTAGCATACCGTTTGAACAAGGTAGGTGTTAAAGTCCTTGTGCTTGAAAAGGAAGAGCAGCTGGGTGGTAACATACAGACTATCCTCAAAGATGGATTCTTATGCGAGCTTGGTCCTCAGACTATCCTGGCGGATCGAGAAGTGGAGGAATTTCTAAAAGATGCGGGCATATCTCCCGAGTATGCCAGTGTTGTCTCAAAGAACAGGTACGTGTACAAGAAGGGAAAGCTAATCCCTATACCCATGAGCCTTTTGGAGTTTCTCACCTCGCCTCTCCTTTCTATTTCTGGAAAGCTTAGATTACTAAAGGAGCCTTTCGTTCCCAAGTCTGTAAAGACGGAAGAGAGTATAGCTGAGTTTGTTAGAAGGAGACTTGGTGAAGAATTCTTAAATTACCTAGTTGCCCCCTTTGTATCGGGTGTGTATGCAGGGGATCCAAAGGAGCTCTCTGTAAAGTACGCCGTTAGAAAGGTTTACGAGCTTGAGCAGAAGTATACAAGCCTTATAAAGGGCGCCATAAAACTAAAAGCCTTGGGACCTAGCGGTAAACTCATATCCTTCAAAGGTGGAAACAAAACCCTCATTGAGGAGCTTTCTAAAAACTTGGCCGTCCAAAGTGAAAATGTGGCTTTAAGGATTAGGAAGAAGGAAGGGATATACCTAGTGGACGCGAAGGAAGGTAAGTATGAAGCTAGGGCTGTAGTAATAGCATCCCCAGCTTGGTCTCTGGGATATCTCCTTAGGGATATATCTTGGAGCGTAGCCCAGGAATTTGACAAGGTATACTATGCCCCCGTGGTGGTGGTGCATGCTGTAGTAAAGGAGGGTACGGTTCCTAAGGGCTTTGGCTTTTTGGTGCCAAGGGTAGAGAAGAAGAGGATTTTGGGAGCTGTCTTCTCTTCGCAGCTTTTCCCTGGAAGAGCTCCAGAAGGGATGGAGCTACTCACTATCTATCTAGGTGGGTCAACAGATCCTCAGATAGTAGACTATGAGGACGATCTTATAGCCCAGATAGTTCAATCGGAGATAAAAGAAATACTCGGCCAGGTACCGCAGATAATCAACATAACCAAATGGAAGCGTGGTATTCCCCAGTACACTTTGGGCTACGGAAGGTTCTACGAGCTTGCAGATCTTATAGAGAAGGAAAACCCTGGCCTCTTCCTTACAGGCAATTACCTTAGGGGTGTGTCCGTAGCTGACTGTATCAGGAATTCAAAGGAGGTTGCCCAAAAAGTCCTAAAATATCTATCATGATAAAGAAGATCCTTCGGATGGGTGGATTTGTAGCCCTGATACCTTCCCTAAGCCTTTTTATTGGTTCTGTGATCCTTGCGCTGTACGGTGTTTATCTGCTCATAGAGACTATCTACAAGGCTCTTACAGCTTTTGGAGAATTAGACTCAACAGTCTTGGCTACAAAATTTATATCGATTATGGACATATATCTTCTCTCTGTAGTACTCTATATCTTTGCGGTGGGTCTTTATGAACTCTTTGTTGAAAAGATAGAAAGCATTCCAGAGTGGCTTAGGATAGAAAGCATTGATGACCTTAAGGCTAAGCTCTCAAGCGTTATAGTACTTATACTAGCTATAACCTTCACCAAAAATTTCGTCTCCTGGCAGAAACCGGTGGATACTCTCCTTTTTGGGATAGCTGGTGGTATAGTCATATTCGCACTTATCTTTTATTACAAGGTTAAGGAAGGTCAGTGATGGCCAAAAGAGAGGTCTCCATCAAGGAGATAGGTATAGTCAACGAAGTGGCAAAAGTACTAAGCAGGGGTCAAAGCTTTGAGGAGGCCTCTCTGGACGTACTCAAAGTTCTATACTCCTTCTGGAACATATCCAGGGGTCTTATTTCCCTTTACGATAAAAACATAAAGTCTCTTAGGGTTGTAGCATCCTTTGGATCTTGGAAGAAGGAAGTTAAAAGAGAGGATATATGGGACAAGGTTTACAAGAATGGTATACCTATGTTCCTTTCCGAAGGATCAGAAAGCTTCTTTTCAGTTCCCATAAAGGTTGGTGGAGAAGTGATAGGTGTACTTTCCTTGTACAAGGAACTTGGTCCAAAGGATAGTGTAGAAAGTGCTCTGGAGATGCTTCTCATAGTTTGTACCATGTTAGGTATGGCGTACAAGCTGGATGAAAGGATGCAGGAGCAAAAGAAGGAGTGGGAGGAAGAAAAAGAAGAGCTTACCAAAGTGCTGCAGGAAAAGTACAGCCTGGAGGGCATCATAGGAAGGTCTCCAGCTGTAAAGAACCTAATAGAGCTTATACTCAAGGTGGCAAAGACGGACGTGAACGTACTCATTACGGGAGAGAGTGGCGTTGGTAAAAGTCTCATTGCGAAGGCTATACACTTTCAAAGTTCAAGGAAGAATAGACCCTTTGTTACCATAAACTGTTCTGCCATACCAGAAACTCTCCTAGAAGCTGAGCTTTTTGGTTACGAGCGTGGAGCATTCACTGGTGCATACACTTCCAAAAAGGGCAAGTTTGAGTTGGCAGAAGGTGGAACAGTCTTTCTTGATGAAGTCGGAGACATGCCTCTTTCTTTACAACCAAAGCTTTTAAGAGTAGTCCAGGAAAAGGAGATAGAAAGATTGGGTGGGGAACATACCATAAAGGTTGACGTACGCATCATATCTGCTACAAACAAAGATCTTAAAAAGCTAGTAGAAGATGGACTTTTTAGGGAAGATCTCTATTACAGATTGAGCGTTTTCCCTATACACGTACCACCTCTAAGGGAGAGAAAGGAAGACATACCCGTGCTTGTAGATCACTTTTTGCAACTCTTTAACAAACGTTACAACAAAAAAGTAGGGTTTGACACAAGGGCGATGGATGTACTCATGGAGTATCCTTGGCCTGGTAACGTGAGAGAGCTAGAAAGTACAGTGGAAAGGCTCGTTATACTCAAGGATGGACTCATAACACCAAAGGACCTTCCTTCATATCTTTTCTCAGAAGACACGAAGGAAAAGCTAAAGAACTTGCCTTCCTTTGTGGAAAGTACAGAAAGGGAAGAGATAATCAAGGCTTTGGAAAAAACAGGCTACGTAAAGTCAAGGGCTGCTAAACTTTTGGGGCTTACCTTAAGACAGCTAGACTACAGGATAAAGAAGTACCGTATACCGATAAAAGGCTCTTAGGCGATTGTGTAGTAACTTCCGTTCCTCCTTATCTTACCTTCTATCTCGTAAAGGGTGAGTTTGTTCATGAGGGACCTTGGGTCCATGCCAGTTAGCGTAAGAAGATCTTCAAAGGTCTTAGGTGATACAAGCAGGCTTATAAGGTCATCTTCAGGCAATCTTTTGCTCTGAAGGTTCAGGCCTAAGTCGGAAAGGTCGGAGAAGGCTTTTGCTATTCCTTCGTTCACAAGCTTTACGCATCCTTTCCATCTTGGGCTTTTACCTACACCTATGTGAGCGAAGATAGGTCTACCCTGTCTGTGGGCAAACTCTGCTGTTATAAGAGCTCCACTTTTCTCTCCAGCTTCTATTATCAAAAGGAGAAGGGAAGATCCACTTATGAGCCGGTTCCTCCTTACGAAAGTGTACTCTGCAGGTTCCTCTTCTGGAAGAAACTCAGACATGAGTACACCCTCTTTTAACACCGTTTTCCTAAGGTGTTCGGGAGCTTTCAGCACACCCATGCCTAAAAAGCATGCCGTGTAGCCACCGGCTTCTACGCAAAATTTGTGGGACAGGTAATCTATGCCCTTTGCTCCACCCGATGCAACACCGAAATTCAAGGAAACAATACCCTGGACAATTTCCTTGGTAAAGCTTACGCTGTAGATATCCGGGTTTCTTGTCCCTACTACTCCTACCAGAGGGATGTCCCTTAGGTTGCCAACGTAGAAGAGAACAGGGGGTGGATCCTCTATCTCCTTGAGAAGCTTAGGGTAATCTTTCATGTCCAGGGTTGTCCAGCCTATTCCTTCTTTTTCTACCACCTTTACCACATTTTCTGGATCGAAGGAAAAGGTCTTACTCTTGATGTTCTTTGCACGTGTGTGTCCTACAAGTTGCTCTAGGATCTTTAAGTCTGCTTCAAAGACAAGTCCTGGATTTTTGAAGTGTCGATAGAGCTTCTTTATACTCTTTTCACCCAGGCCCTTTACTGCCTTGAGCTTTAACCAAGTGTAGAGCTTTTCCATTCTACCCAAAGTGTTTGTAGCCTTGGGCTTTCAAAGGCTCACCGTCTATGAAAACACCTTGCCCCTCTTCCACCACACCTATCTGCGTCATGTCAAGAAAAGGGTTCTGTCTGTGAACAGGATGTGTAAACAGAAGCTGATAATCTTCTCCACCATTCAGGGCATAGTCATAAGGATCCTTTCCGTACTTTTCACAAAAAAGAAGAAGCTCTTTAGACAGAGGTATTCTTCTTTTTTCTACCACTATCTTTACACCGCTCCTTTTGGATATATGCCATAGCTCAGAGGAGAGCCCATCGCTTATATCTATGCTGGCGTTCGCATACTTGGTGATGTGTTTAACATAGTCTATCCTAGCCGTTGGCCTCAGATGCCTTTCTATGAGCCTTAGCTCAAAGGACTCGTAATAGTCTTTCTGCATAAGGAGTAGTTCAAGCCCCGCCCGAGAGTCTCCAAGAGTTCCTGAAACAAAAACCCCATCTCCTACTTTGGCTGTAGACCTACCTACAAACCTCTGAGCTATGCCAACCATAAATACGTCTATTCCCACTTTATCCGATCTGCTTACGTTTCCACCCACTACCCTGCATCCGTAAAACTCGCAAGCCCTTTTTATACCCTCGTAGAGTTCTTCTATGTAGGACACTTCAAAGTCTGGTACCATAAGGGAAACCAAGGCCCACTTAGGTGTCCCACCGTTGGCACACACGTCGCTGACGTTTACGCTTATGGCCTTCCACCCTAAGGAGGCAGGTGGAAAGAAACTCTTGAAATGTCTGTCCTCTAGAAGGAGGTCACAGGTAAGAAGGAGGTTTACATCACCTAAGCTCACACAGGCCGTATCGTCTCCTATAATGTTCTCCCCTAGTAGGTTTTTTAGTCTCTCTATAAGGCCAAACTCTCCAAGCTCAGAGATTCTCATTCTGTGAATATCTGGCCTTCTATGGGTTGGACTATCACTCCCGCAGACTCCAAAAACTCAATGGCCCTGTTTATCTCCTCTTCTTGCCCGTCTATTTCCACGGTAAGTATGCCTGTAGTTTGACTCACCTTTGCAGTCCTTATGTTTACCACCACGTCGAAGTTCTTACAGACCATACACAGGAGAGGTTCCTTTACCTTCTCCTCTGGATATATAAGCTGAAGCCTTATGGAGTTCATGTAGCTATTATACCTTACCTTAGGTCAAACTTTTTTCTGAACCTTACTCTCACTTCCTTCCCATCGTTAGGATATACCCTGCCACCTACTGAACTGTATGGTGTAAGGGTTAGGTTTGCGCCGTAAAAGCTCTCCTTTGGATCCTTTAATGTACTCTGCTGATACTCTACTCCAACCCTTTCGGATACATCCTTAGAGACTTTAACAGATACTCCAGTCTCACCAGAAGTACCCACTTTAGGAGATACATTCAATTTTAGGCCGCTTCCTACCGCTCTGTTGACGGTATTTAGTAAGCTTTCAAGCTCTGGAGTATATGAGAGGAGAGCTCCTGTTAAGGAAAAGAGACCTTCTCCAGAAGTGCCACCTAGGACCAGGGATGTAAGCACTTCCCTTTGGTTTCTTGGTGGGTCAGACCTTAGGCTTATTTTAGGATAGTTAGCGTTTCCCAGTATATCTATTATGACGTCGTACTCGTTCATGGGGGTCAATAGGTTAACGTTAAGATTCGTTGCTTTTTCAGTAAGCTCCACCTTTCCAAACCTGACATAGAAAGCCTTGTTAAAGTAGTTTAGCTGTCCACCAGCTAGGCTGAGGTTTATCTTGTAACTTGGTTCGTAGAGGGTTCCAGAGATTTCTCCGTCTACGTTTGCATAAACATAGCCTTCTGGGATGTTTATCCTTATGGCATCCTTTGACTTCAAGGATAGGTTTAGGGTTATTCTTTCGTACTCTTTAGGCTTTTGAGCTTGGCTTGGAGTTTTATCTTTACCGATCAGTAAGTTTCCGTCAAAGCTTAGCATGCCAGCAATTTTTAATGTTTTATAATCTGTGTTCATTTGAGTGTTTGCATCCAAGTTACCCATGTATCTTATCCTTTTATCCCTGTAGAGCACAGGAAGTTTTTTTATGTCCATAAGAATGTGTGCCTTTTTTTCATCACCTTGAAAGTTAAGCGTGGCTAAGGCTTTTCCGTTTGCAAACCTTCCTTCTCCTTTTAACCTTCCGTCGTAGTATAGGTTTAAGCTTCCCTCAAGTGGAATGGCCAAGTACCTTGACCTTATGGTAAGTATCCCTGGAGAATAAACCTTTAGCATCTTTATATCTTTGCCCCATGTAAGGGTGTAGCTGAGTCTCCCCTCAAGGTAGATAGGAAGTCTGCTCCTTATCATGGAAAACAGCTCCTGCAGGTTTGCCTGACCTTCCGAGTCTATCTTAAGATTATCCTCGTAGGATATCTTTAATCCACCGTTTAAAACACCCGTCATCTTTATACCCTGCTCTTGTTCCAGCTTTTTGTTCTTTATATCCAGTCTCCAGACACCTTCTGAAAGGGTCAGAACAGTCCTATCCTGAAGCTTCAGATAAGCCCCCTCAAAGTAGACCATAGAATTGGCCACCTTAAGGCCCTTAAACTCCAGGAGGAAAGGACTCACATGGGTGCTAAAGCCTTCGACTATAGCCCCTACAGACTCCTTCTGTACATCTGACCTTACCTTTACAGGAAAGCTGAAGTTGGCGTACTTGCCAAACCCTGATAGAACAAGGCTGCTGGAGTCTCTCCACTGTTTTAGGGAGTACTCAAGGTTCAGATTGATACCCTTTACCTCACCCTTGTAACTACCCTTGGCGTAGAGGTGACCATCTTTAGTGTAGCGAAATTCTCCTTCAAGCCCTTCTACCAGGTTGTAAGTGCCTTCAACGTTTCCATCCTGCAGTGTACCTTTAACAGTACCACCAGAAAATTCAAGACCATAGGCCTTTACGTCTTCAAGCCTCAGGAGATAGTTACCCTTATGGTTATCTATTATGTCCACGTAAAGTGAAAATCTTGAACTAATCTTATCTTTCTGAAAAGCACCGCTTATGTTCCCTTTTAGACTCTGCAGACCGTTAAGGTAGTCTATTTGAAGCTGTCCAGTAAGGGCTTCCAAATTGCTTTCTTTGTAGTTCAAGTTGTACTGTTTAAGGCTTGCCCATCCACTAAAAGACTTTTCTTCTAAGTTTCCTGAACCAAAGATTTCCAATCCTAGAGAACGTAGCTCTATATGGTAGTTTTTTCCGTCAAGCTGTAGCTTATAAACAAAATTCCCCAAAGAGGTACTTTCATAACTAGTCTGTGAAAGCATTCCATAACCATCAAGTGCTACCTTACCATCCTTATAATACAAAAGCCCATCGTAAGAAACAAGAGAACTAAAGTTCTGCTCTTTTAAAGGATAGTCTACAAGGGTTAACTTACCCTGGAGGTACCCACTGTAGAAGTTTCCTGAAAAGGTAGCATTTGGTGATATAGAAAGAAACTTAACAGAAGCAGATGGACCCCTCGAGTAATCCAGGATCAGTTCTAACTGACTTCCTAATAACTTTAAGTCCTTGTAAGTTATAACGTCTGAAAAAGCTTTAAGGTGTAGGAACTTTCTCCTTATGTACCACTCTATACTACCATCTGCTATGGCCGAAAGGTTGGCTTCCTGTATAGGAATCTTTTGCAGGTCTGCTTTTAGGAGTTCTTGTTGAAGGTCATAGTAAACCAGAGCTTTAGAAACTTCCGTCTTTATCTCTCCTATTAGCTTGTTTTCCTTGTGCCATTTCCATGAGTACTGACCCTCTGCCCTAAGTCCTTTAAAGGATGTACTGCGTACTGTTAGCATATCTGCAAAACCTTCAAGGTACGCCTTTATGTAGGTGTAGCTAATATCACCCTTTATGTATAAAAGAACAGGGCTGAGGGTAAAGTACCTGCCTTCATAGCCTGTTACAGTGACATTTCCTTCAAAGTTACCCTTCTTCCCTTCCCACTTAGCCTTAAGCTGTGCGTAAAACCCATCCCCGACGAGGTATGCCCTATCCACGAAGAAGGTTCCCCCTTCTGCATGCGAGTTATACACGAATACCATGTAGTGGTGTACTTGACCCTCTTTTGTATAGTAGACATCAGTCCATTCGTGGCTTTTTAGCTTACCCTTTTCCAAGGAAGATCTTCCTACAAAGACTGTTATACTCTCTTTGTAAGGTATACTTGTGCTTGAAAAGTAAACCTTGTCTGCGTATACCTTTAAGCTTTTAGAAAGCCTTATCAATTGTGAAAAGTCGAAGTCAAAGGGTTTTTGAGCAGTCACTGATGAAACTTCTACTACAGACGTATCCCTTACTCTTATAACTCCCCTATTCCAAGTTAACCCTTCTATCCCTACAAACCACACGCCATCTTTATAGGGGAAGTAGATGTAAAAGGTTTTTATCCCAAGCTTTAGTTCTCTTAGATTCAGCTCCAGACCTGTAACCTCGTAATCTATACCTCTGGCGATGGTGTAGGGTTTTACAAGAGTAAAGTAGAGGAAAAGGATAAGGAGTAGGAAGTAGCCTACGTACTTCAAAGGCTACTCCAGACCATGCATCTTTAGGTTTTCCTTTATCCTTCTTAGCAACTCTACAGGACTTTTCACGGGGTAGTCTATTTCCATGAGCACGTCCCTGGCCGGTCTGCCTCTTATGACTATGCCATCCACTTTGTCCACTATGCTGTTAGGATCTTTCAGAGGATACTCAACACCCCTTATCCTTCTAAGGAGAAGGTAAGCCCAAGGTACATCCAGGGCGTAGGCCACCATAAAGGAGCATTCTTCCAAAAGTTTAGACTCTTCGTAGCCATCTTTAACGAGCTTGTAAGCTAACTTAGCAACAGCACCTGATGTTTGGGGTTTTATGTCCTTAACTTGATCCAACTGAAGTAGGTGTACACCAGAGTTGAGTATGTTCCTAATAGTCTGCTTGGAGAGCTTTAACAGCTCAGCTATCTCTTCTTCCCCTTTCTGTCCTTCCTCGCTTAGGACTATAACATAGCAGGCCTTGAGTATAGGAGACAACCAGTCTAACCTGTCCCTTTGGATGAGCTCTTCAAAACCACCCAGGATCTCCACAGCCTTTAAGAAGGTTTTAAGAGCAAGAGAAGACAGGTCTTCTTTCATCTTTGGCCTCTCCATAGTAAAAATCGGGGTGACGGGACTTGAACCCGTGACCTCTGGCCCCCCATGCCAGCGCGCTACCGCCTGCGCCACACCCCGGGATAGATTAAATTTTAACCTTCTTTACGCCTATGTTCAATCTACCTATCAGCTTTTTGCTAGGTATGAAGGTTACTTTTTCCTTTGGTGGTATGTAAACTTGTTTACCCTCTGTGGGAAGCTTTACTGTCTTGGCCTTATAACTTTTTAGTCTAAAGGTACCAAAAGAGGATATTTTTACCACACCATCTTTAAGAAGACCGCCCTTTATCTCTTCAAATATAGCCCTTACTATCTTCTTTGCCTTTCTCTTAGATATGTTTTTACCCTGTAGCTTTTGAAAAAGCTTGGAAGCTAACAGGTCCTTTGTCATAGTTTCATCTTCTTTTTGAGTATCTCTCCTAGAGTAAATCCGCTTGTACTTCCCGTAGTAGAGATTATCTCCTCCTTACCCTTTGTGTCTTCTTCCTTCATGCTGAAAGTTAGCTTTCTCTCGGCGGGTTGTATCTCTACTATCCTTACCTGTACCTCGTCTCCTTCCTTAAGCTCTACACCTTTAGGTATCTCAGAGATAGGCAGGAGGCCGTCTATACCTTCTTCCAGTTCTAGGAATACACCGAAGGGATGGCGGGATTTTACCTTAAGAGTTAGTCTATCACCCACCTTGTACTTTTGAGCTACTATATCCCAAGGGTTAGGAGTGAGTTGTTTTATGCCTAGCTTTATGTACTTTCCTTCGACACCAAGAACTGCAAACTCTCTCTCTTCTCCTTCTTTGAGTGCTTCTTCCATCCTTGGGAGTCTAACCCAGCTCAGGTCTTGTCTATGTATTATTCCCATCACCTTGTCTGTCAACCTGACTATAGCTGTCGAGCCCTCTATCTTTTCTACCACACCCTTTACTTTACTACCAACGGGATTAGCTTTAAGAAACTCTTCCCAAGGTTTAGGTAGCGCTCTTTTGACACTCAGAATAAGACGTCTTCTTTCGGGCTCAAAGGTTAGAACCAGAGCCTTAACTTCAGCGCCTTTTTTGAAGGTAAACTCTTCCTGTGGGACCTCTTCCTTAGGGATAAACCCTTCTACACCTTCAACGACCTCAGCTATAAAACCTTTATCTGTCTGCTCTAGGAGTTTGACATTCAGTATATCGCCTTTCTTTATGGTTTCTTTGATCTTTTCCCACGGATTTTCTTTGAGTTGTCTCAAGCTTACAAAGATGAATTCTTTGTCCTTAGGTATCCTGATAACCTTTACCTTTAGCCTTTCGTCCACTTCTGCATAGTTGTATGGATTTTTGTCTCTTCCCCAGGAGAGTTCCTCTTTAGGAAGGAACGCCCTTAGAACACCTCCTATAAGGAGGGTTATACCTTTATCTGGATCTATCTTTACAACCCTACCTTCTATTACGTCCCCCACTTTTATTTTACTAAGTATCCTCTCTTTCTTTCTTTTTTCCAACAGCTCTAAGTATGGTCTTTCAGAACCGACTATAGTGTTATTATCCATAGATGTTATCTGTATCGTTACCCTCTTACCGACCTTTGTGCGTCTGCTTGCCTCTTTTACAGGTAGCAGTACCTTTACACCCTTTACATTTACCCAAAAACCTTCATCGGTCTTTTCTACTACAATACCTGAAACAAACCTTTTCTTCTCATAGGCTTGCTTCAGATAAGCGTACAACTTTTCCTTAACATACTTCTGATAGGAAAGTATGGGTTGTGCACCCTTGGGGAGTTTTACTACTACAGCTTTTATCTTATCACCTTCCTTGACCTCTGACAACTCTTCCCTTGGGATTATGCCTTCTGTCTTATAGCCGATATCCACGTATACATTCTGTTCATCTACCTTGACCACTTTACAGCTAACAACTTGCCCTTTCCGCAGTGTTTTTATCTCTAAGCTTTTTTCAAGTAGCTTTTCAAACTCGTCCATACTCTCCTCCAAAGATCAGACTTTATATTATAGCTCAACTCTGTTTACCAAATACCTCTTTTTTTATCTCCTCCTCCCTACCAAACACTCCCATTATATGGTACCCGTTGTCCACATGTATAACCTCACCCGTTACGGCTCTAGCCCAATCGCTGCATAAATAGACTGCAGTATCACCTACATCCTCTATGGTTATAGCTTTTCCGAAGGGGTTTACCTTGGTAGTGTGTTCCATGAGAAGGTGAAACCCTGTTATGCTGTAAGCTGCTAATGTTTTCACAGGTCCAGCAGATATGGCGTTTACTCTGTGTCCATACTTTGCCACGTCGTAAGCTAGATACCTTACGGTTGCTTCTAGAGCTGCTTTTGCAACACCCATCACGTTGTAGTGGGGTACTACCTTCTCGGCACCGTAATAAGAAAGGGTTATTATGCTTCCTTGCCTACCTTCCATAAGTGGTAGAAGCTCTCGTGTTAAAGCTATTAGTGAGTATACCGATATGTCCATGGCTATCCTAAAGCCTTCTCTTGATGTGTCTATTAGTCCACCTTTAAACTCTTCCTTTGGTGCATAGGCTATGGAGTGAACCAGTATGTCCAACTGTCCCCATTCCCTTGAGAGCCAATCTTTAAGGGCTGTTATATGCTCATCTTTTGAAACATCGCATTCAAACACAAGCTCAGACCCCAGTCCCTTTGCTATTTCTTTAACCCTATCTCTGAGTTTTTCGTTGGCATAGGTAAAAGCTAGCTCTGCACCTTCCCTTCTAAACGCCTTGGCTATACCGTAAGCTATACTCTTCTCGTTGGCCACACCGGTGATGAGTGCCTTTTTCCCTTCAAGTAGCCCCATCATTATCCCCCTTGTTCAAGCTCCTTGAGAGCTTCTTCTACAGTTGCATTCTCGTGAACTATCCTGCATAGAGCTCTTGTCATTTTTACTCTATCCTTTGCCTGGAATACATTCCTTCCTATGGATATGCCTTTAGCGCCTGCCTGTATGGCACCGTAGACCATTTGTAGAACCTCCAGGTGGGACTTCATCTTTGGACCACCGGCTATGACTACTGGGATTGGACAGCCTTGGACTACCTTTGCAAAACTTTCTGGATCTCCTGTGTAAGGTACCTTTACCACATCTGCACCCAGTTCGGCCCCTAACCTTGCACAGTGGGCTACCACTTTTGGATCATACTGGTTCATGTCTTTACCTCTTCCGTACACCATGGCCAGAAGTGGCATTCCCCATTCTTCGCAAACTTTGGAAACGTAACCAAAATCTTTGAGCATTTCCCTTTCTAGGTCTGCACCTATGTTTACATGTATGGACACGCCATCAGCACCGAGCTTTATGGCTTCTTCCACCGTACATACAAGTACTTTGTCGTTCTTAGTAGGTGCCCAGTCTGTGGAAGCTGAAAGGTGAATTATCAGGCCTATATCCCTGCCTTTTCCCCTATGCCCTACCTTTACCATACCTTTGTGTAACACTACTGCGTCCGCTCCACCCTGTGCTACATCCTCAACGGCTTTTCTTATGTCCTCTATGCCTTCTATTGGACCCGAGCTTACTCCGTGGTCCATAGGCACTATGACAGTTTTACCGGTGTTTCTGTTTACTATCCTCTCAAGCCTGACCAATTTTCCTATCATACCTACCCTCCATACAGGTCAAATATTCTACTCAATTCCCAAAAGCTCCTTGTTTATGCTTATCTTGGAGTTTTTGCGCAGGTAGTCTATGTACCTGTCTATCACGCTTTCAGATTTGAGGCTGAGTACTTCCTTTATTATAGCATCTCTATCCTTCGGAATGCTCTGTTCTCTGTTTTCTACAACTATTACACCGTAACCGTTTAACATCTCATAAGGACCAAACACTTTTTCCTTAGAGAAGATTAATTCTACTACATCTTTGTCCTTAAGTCTGAGTATAGAAGATATTTGAGATATAGAAGCCTTAGAGAAGCTGAGGAACCTTAGATCTATCTCCTTTGAAGCTTTTAGTTGTTTGGTGTACTCCTCAGCTTTTTGCTTTAGCAGATCCTTTAACTTTTCTTGGAAAAGCCTCTCAGCTACTTTCTGTTTTACCTCTTGAAAATCCTGGGTTCCTTCCTTAACATCCTCGAGCTTGATGATTACGTAATCCTCTCCTTCTCTGGTAAAGGTGAACTGTCCCTTCTGAGATAGTTTCTGTACTTCTCCAAGAAGGTTTTGGCTGAGCCTTTGACTGTCCTTTGGTAGCTGTAATTCTTCAAAACCCTGTACTTCCTTTCCAGACTTTAAATCTTCGTATATACTCTGGGCCACCTTTTTGTCTTTTACTCTCCAAACTCTTATCACCTTAGTAGGTTCTGACTTGAATTCCTCTTGGTGTTGTTTGTAGTAGTTTAGTATCTCTTCTTCTGAAGGTTTATAGTCTATGCGTACTGTTTGAGGTGTTATGAGGTAAAGCCTTCCAGACAATAGGGTAGAGTGTACCTTTATATTGATCTCTTCCTCCACTGGTGTCATGTAGACGGCGTTGGATATGAGTCTTAGGAGTTTCTGTATGCTTAGAAGCCTTTTTATGTACTCTTCGTACTCGTAAGGCTCCATACCTACTTTAAGAAGGGTGTCTTTGTACTTTTGGAGGTTAAAGGTTCCGTTTTCTTGAAAGCTCGGATCTGAACTTATTACCTCTTTTACCTCCATAGGACTTGCTAGCAGTCCTTGTTCTTTTGCCTTTTGATAGAGTAATTCTTGAACTATAAGGCTTTCAAGCACCGTTTTCTTCACACTTTGTTCAAGGTTTTTGTCCTCAAGGAATCTAGAGTAGCGCATAAGCTCCCTTCTGTAATCCCTAAGGCTTATACATTCCGAGTTAACTTTTGCAACACAGCTACTGCTGGAGAAAAACTCTTTTACCCCTCCTTGGAAAAACAACCATAGGAAGAAGCTAAAGGAAGCTAAACCTACCAAAAGAGCTACCAGCCTTTTATGCTTGTGTATTAAAGAGTACATGATATGGTATATTTTAAAGGATGATAAACATTATAGAACCAAGGTTTTTTGAAGAGGAAAAACAGGCCCTGCTGGAGATATTGGAAAGTAGACAGATCACCAGGGGTAAATGGACCCAAAGGTTTCAAGAAGAGTTTGCAAGCTACCTAGGTGTGGAGCATGTGTACAGCGTTTGTTCTGGTACCGTAGCTCTGTTTATAGCACTCAAGGCTCTGGGTGTTGAAGGTCAGAGGGTGGTAGTTCCTGCTTTAAGTTTTATGGCTACCATAGATGCTGTTCTCTTAGCTGGTGGTATTCCTGTGGTTGTGGATGTGGACGAGTACTACACCATGGACCCTGGACAGTTAGAAGATGCAGTAAAAAGGTACAGACCGAAGGTGGCCATAGCTGTACATCTTTACGGTCAGACCGCTGACATGGAAAGCATAATGTACCTTTCTGAAAAGTATGGCTTTTATGTTTTGGAAGATGCAGCACAGGCACACGGTGCCGAGTTTAAGGGAAAGAAGGCAGGCTCTATAGGCCATATGGCGGCTTTTAGCTTCTATGCTTCCAAGAACGTACCTATGGGGGAAGGCGGTGCTATAGCTGTTAAGGATGAAAAGCTTGCTAATGAGGTAAAGAAGTGGATAGATTTTGGAGAGCATCCTGCTTTTAACGTAAGGATTACAGAATTCCAAGCTGCTATAGGTAGCATACAGCTAAAGTACCTCGACGAAAGGAACAAAGCAAGAAGAGCGTGGGCGCAGATTTACAACCAAGCCTTTAAAAATCACTTTGCGGTACCCACCGAAAGAGAAGGAGCTTATCATGTTTATCACCTTTATACCTTGCGCCATCCAGAGAGGGACAAGATAATCCAGGATCTTAAGAGGGCAGGTATAGACTCAAGAGTTTATTACACGTACCTTCTAAGTGAACTAAGAAACGCTGAGCATCTACCGTTGGATAGGGCAGAGAAGTTTAGAAGAGAAGTGTTTTCCATACCTGTCCATCCATACCTTACCGAGGAGCAAGTAGATTACATCATACAGTCTGTGTTGGCTACTGTTGAGGTGTCTGCTGGGTAAGCTCAGAACCTTTTATGTTGAGTATGACTATCTCAACCCTTCTGTTTTGGGCTCTACCTTCGGGTGTAGTATTAGGAGCTATAGGTCTTGTGTCTGCGTAACCTGCAGCTTTTAACCTGCTCGGTGATATACCCTTAGCTATGAAGTAACGTACTACAGCGCTAGCTCTGGCTGTTGAAAGCTCCCAGTTGGAAGGGTACAGGTCAGTGGAGATGGGTATATTGTCCGTATGTCCTTCTACCTCTATGGGGTTTGGAAGGCTGTTTAATATTTCAACAAGTTTGTCAAGTATGGGATAGAACTCAGGCTTTATGGTGGCAGAACCACTGTCAAAGAGGAGTTTCTCCTGTAGTATAAGCCTTATGCCTATAACCTCGTAAGAGACCTTAAACTCACCCTCCAATCCCATCTTCTGAAGCATCTCATGGAGTTCTTCAAGCTGCCTCTGGAGCTTTAGCCCCTTTTCCGTTGGTCTAGCTGGTGGTACTACAGGTTGTGGGAGGATCTGCTTGGGTAGTGTCTCTTGAAAAGGTACCAGCCTCATACCGAAGGCTCTTGCAAAGGCCTGAGCGTACTCTACAGCAGCCTGTTTTCCAGCCTGAGCCATTGCAAACAAAGCTATGAAGAGACACAGGAGGAGTGTGAGGAAGTCGGCGTAAGGTATTGCCCATTTCTCTGAAACTTCCTCGGGACACTTTTTCTTTCTCGCCATTACTTAACCTCTACGTAGCTGTTCAACTTCTCCTCTATAAGCCTTGGATTTTCACCTCTGATCATCATCCTACATGCATCCAGGACCATCTGCATCTTCAAGATTTCTTCTTTGGATTTTACCTTTATCTTCTTTGAGATAGGGCCAAAGACAAGGTAGGAAAAAGATATTCCGTATACTGTAGCAACAAAAGCGGCAGAGATACCATGAGCAAGTTCGTTAGCATTATCGAGACTCTTTAGAGCCTTCATAAGTCCAAACACAGCACCGACAAGACCAAAGGTAGGTGCGCTCTCTGCTGCTGTTTTCCAATATTCTATTGCTATCTCATAATCTTCTTCTACTCTGGCTATTTCGGATTCCAAGCTTTCTACAAGAACATGTTCTTCTACTCCCAAAACCATTAGATCTACAGCCCTTTTGATAAAGGGGTTAGTTATTTCATCAGCTTTTGTCTCCAAAGCTAGCATACCTTCTCTCCTCACTACATTAGCTAACTCGACAAGCTGTACCTTTACCTGTAGAAGATCTTCTTTGGAAGTTCCAAAGGCCATCTTAAGACCTTCAATTATCTTGGAGAACTTCGGAAGTGGGACAGTTATCAAGCTTGCGAAAAGGGTAGTAGGCACGACTATCACAAAGGCGGACGGTTGTATCAGGAAGGGTATACTTGCTCCTTTTAGTACTGCACCTATGAGCAGTGAGGCAAAACCGCCTATCAGGCCTACTATTGTAAGTATATCCATGGGTTATATTTTATATTTCTCGGTAATAATGAGTACAGATTTAAGAGTAGTCTATAGAAGAAGGGTAAAACAATTTTTCTTTGCCTATGTAGCTTTTGTTGGTCTATTATTCTTCGGCTGTCTTGTTCTATATCCCTTCTTTTCTATACCTTTGCCTTTAAAGCTTGTAATCTACCTTAATGCGCTCACTTTTTTACTCTTTTTGCTCTGCGTTTCTATTTCCCTTTTCCTTAAAAGAAGGTTTTTCCCCATAGTGGCTGACAAGGATCCTTACTGGAGCTATACGGCTACAAGAAGATACTTCTGGATGTTCGTTTTAGCATCTTTACCCTTTTTCATATCCTTTATACTCTACATAGTCTTTGCTAGTCTTTCCAACCTTGTCTTAGCTTATTTGCTGTCTATGTTAAACTTATACCTACTAAGACCAAAGGAGGAGGATCTATCATGACAAGAGAAGAGATAATTGAAAAGTTGCTAAAGGAAGATAAGGACTTTGCCTACCATTACGAAAAACACAGAGATTTAGATAAAGAGATAGCAAAGCTAGAAAAGCACCATCCCATGACTCACGAACTTGAGATGGAAATAGAAAAGCTAAAAAAAGAAAAACTATACCACAAAGATATGATGGAGAAGAAGATAGCTGAGTTTCAAAAGAATCTTCAATCGAAAGCTTGAAATCTTTCTAAACACTTTATGCATCTTCCGCACGGAGTTATCTTACCCTTTATCCTTCTTGGGTTTGCACAGGATAGGGTAAGGTAATAGGGTACTATATCCTTGTAACTCTTTACAATATACCTTTTATCCATACCAAAAAGTGGAGCTTCTATGTTTACAGAAAAGGCCATACCTATACTTAGAAGCTCCTGTACCTTCTTTAGGTAATCCAGACTATTGTCTGGAAAAGGGTAAGCTCCAAGACTCCCTATAGCGAGTGTCTTTATACCTTTCATCCTAAGGAAAGGAGCTACTGCTACTATGATAGACAGGTTCCTGGCTGGTATAAATAGCTCCTCCTCGGAGGTTGGAACCTTCAAAAAGTTAGACTGTTTGTATGGCACAATCTTTATAGCCATGAGGTTCCTATATAGCCTCTTTGTGTAAACCCAAAGGTTTGCAGCGTTTTCCAGCTCAAGGTTTTCCCATAGCATACCACTCTTGACGTAGAAGGGATATACCAAAAACCCTTTCCTAAGGTACATATAGAGAAGGGTTGTACTTTCTACTCCTCCGCTAAAAAGTACTCCTACTTTATCCACATTCACCTGCTATATGCCTCCCAGAGTCGAGGTTTATTATCTCGCCTGTCATACTTTCCACGTTCATAAGGAAGTAGGTAAGTTCTACTACGTCCTTGAGGGATACGGATCTTTTAAGGGGAGTTCTTCTTATGTAGTCTTCCCATCTTTCCTGAGTAAAGTCGTCGGGCTTTAGAGTAGGGCCCAAGGCTATGCAATTTACAAGCACATGAGGAGCGAGCTCCCTGGCTAACACCTTGACAGCCGTATGCAGAGCTCCCTTTGAGACAAAATAAGCGACGTAGTTTTTATAGGGTGTGTCCACCGCCCAATCTCCAAAGGCTACTATCCTTCCCTTTACCTGACCCTCCTTCTTCAAAAAACCCTCTGAGAGAATTTTTGAGATTTCAAGGAAGGCCTCAACGGTGGGGGTAAAGTGAAGATGAAGAGCCTCAAGAGATAATTCCTTAAAAGGTGTGGGGAAATAAGGACCGGCTACATGTATGAAAGCATCGGGAGCAAACTTTTCGGTTACCTCCTTGGTAATCCTGCTTACGGACTCCAAGTCATTTAGGTCTACCTTGTAGGCTTGGAATATCCTTTCCAACTTTCTGGCGTATCCTTCTAGCTCTCTTGCCTTGTCCGAGGATTCCTTGTAGTAGACTATAAGATCGTAACCTTTCTCTAAAAGGTACTTGGCTATCTCAAAGCCTATCCTTCTTATGCCTGTGATAAGTACCGTCTTCACTGAGGTAAAATATACCTGCTGTGGAACTCAAGTTCAACGAGAAAGGTCTGATTCCTGTCATAGCTCAGGATGTAAGGACTGGGGAGGTGAGGATGTTCGCCTGGGCAAATCAAGAGGCCATAGAGAAAACACTACAGACAGGCTATGCTCACTACTTTTCCCGCTCAAGAAACAAGGTATGGAAGAAAGGAGAGACGTCAGGAGAATTACAGAAAGTCTTGGAAGTCAGAGTAGATTGCGATGAGGATGCACTCCTGTATATAGTTCACCAGGAAAAGGATAAAGCGTGTCACACAGGAGAAAGGAACTGCTTTTTTAGGGATAAAGAAGGAAAGCATGTAAACAGGATTCTACCCTTTGAAGTCCTAGCAAGGCTACAGGATGTCATAAGGGAAAGGATAGAAACATTACCTGAAGGTTCTTACACAGCAAAGTTGTACAAGGAAGGTCCGGACAGGGTTTTCCAGAAGTTTGGAGAGGAGGCAGTAGAACTTCTTATAGCTCTCAAAAACTCCGACAAGGAGCGGGTTGTAAGCGAATGTGCTGACCTTTTGTATTCTCTTATTTTTTCCTTGACCGTTTGGGGAGTAGACATAGAAGAGGTTTTGTGGGAGCTCTCTAAAAGGTTTAAGTAGATGAGGTTTTTAGTTGTTCTGAGAAGCTTGGAACCCGCCACAGTATCTGTAGACTACAGAAGTAGATTTATAGCCCTTCTGAAAAAGGCTTTAGGACCTGAAGAGTTTGAAGGAAGTAGTCCTAGGGCTTATACCTTTGCAGTCTTTTTCCAAGATGCCATTTTTGAAGACAAGCTAATTAAAAACGTTCAGAAAATTAACTTCAGGTTTTCCACATGCTATAGCGTACTAGCTGTAAGGTTTTACATCTCCATGGCTAGGCTAAAGGAATCTCTATATATGCACCCAATAGGCACGGGAAAGTTTATAATAGAAAGCATAAAGGAGGAGAGGGAACAAAAGGTGAATGGGTGCTTTAAGACCCTTTCTCCTGTGGTAGTACAGAGGATTTCCGAGGCAGGTAAGTACCTACTACCAGCTGATGATCTTTTTAACGAGTCCCTTTTGGAAAACACGCTAAAGAGGTTTGCCAGCATAAAAGGATACATACCAAGGGTAAAGGAGTTCAAGTTTGTACCTGTGGAGATAAAGCCACAACAAGTAAAGCATTATGGTGGTAACATTCCAGCCTTCTTGGGCAGGTTTAGAATAGAAACGGAGTCTGAGGAGCTGCTAAAGTTTGTCTACCAGTGTGGCCTTGGTGTTAGGACAGGACAGGGTTTTGGCTACCTGGAGGTAGACAGGTGTGAGCGAGGGGTTTGACTTTGGCTTAATATTTCAGACAAAGGGACATAAGCTTATTAAAAATTTTAAATTCCTGGGGTTTGTAGATCCACAGAATTTGAAACTTTTAGAAGATCTACTAAAAACGGACCTTGGATACATGAAGGATCCAAACAAGCGAAGGCCATTCGTGTATGTAGAACAGGGTGAATATTTGATTGTATTTTTCCTAACCACTAAGAAGTTTTACAAAGACAAGGATACAAACATTGATTTAGGTGCATGTGTTAAAACAGCCTCGGAATGTAAGTGGATCAAGCGTAATTCATACCTCTTTTATGACAGACATAGGAAAAGGATAACAGGTTATAGACTAAAAAGTGGCGTATTCAACTTTATAGGATGCGGATATTGTAAAGATTTGGATATAATCGACAAATACATTGAGGAGAACTGTGTAGTTTCATTTGAGGATAAAAGAGTATGAAAGATGCAAAGGATCTTATATCTAAGCTACTTGGTGATGATCCTAAAGAGTATAAAAAGGCTGAAGTTTATCTAAAGAACTTGATAATCAGAATTAGTAGATCATCGGGGATGGAAGAAACTATGCGAAAGTTCTTAGGAGAAGACTGGGTAGAAGATGTTGCTTCTGAGATCAAATACAAGATACTCACGAAAAAAGCTGAACTTTTAAGAAAAGAAGAACTAAAAATATCCTACATAGGTATCATGATAAAAAATACACTTCTGGATTTGTACGATAAAAATCTTCTAAGTATATCCCTTGATGAGCAGCGGGCAGAGGTTGTGGATGTTCAAAGTCTTACCCCTTACTATAAAGGAATAGACTCTCAGGTAGAGTTAGACCAAACTTACAACCTTATAGTCAGTAGTCTATCTGACAGGGAAAAGATGGTGCTCTGTTATTATCTTCGGAAGTATCTTTATGGCGATGTAGAAGAACTAAAGGGCATCTCTAAAGACAATGTTTACAAAACCTGGGAAAGGACAAAGAAGAAGATAAACAAAATCCTTGAGTACCGGCTTTCCGAGAGTGAGTTAAAAATGATCGTAGAAAGATTACTGTCAGAAGTTTGTAACTATCGTAGTTATAAAAATAGTGAGGACTAAAACGTGATGGACGTGGAAAAGGAGCAAGAGAAAATCTACAAGCTGTACAGAAGTATAGTAAAAGTGGATGATCTGTTAACCGTGGAAGAGGGAAACAGGCAGAAAGTAGAAGTCGGACAAGTAAGAGAATGGCTAACTCCAGCAGAGGAGAAGATCCTGGTAGTCAAAGAAGTAGAAAGAGACCTCTTTATAGTTGTACCACTAACCTCACTCCTCACCATGCTCCTGCCATTAAACCCACCTGTAATCCACCATAAGAAACACTACTATGCACCACTCCCATTCTGGGTCTATGCAAGAAGGGAGCTTCTAGAAAAGCATTCCCTGGTACTGTTTGAACTGAAGAACAAGCAGGAGGTAGAAAAGATCTATCAATTTGCGGATAGTAAAAAACTTAAGGGTTGGGGTAAATGGACGGACAAGTTTATCGATCTTTTTGCCAAAAGATTCGCTGATTTGAACACATCTTCCCTCTTTTACCACGTGGAGGTTCAAGAATATCAGCAGGAAGAAGAGTATCCGAAGTTTATAGATCTTACAGCTTTCAAAGAAGCTTTGGAAAAGATAAAGCAAATGGATAAGGAAGCGATGCTTAGCCTTGCGGCATCTTCCATCGGAAAGTCGATAAGAGGGGAGAACTATCTGGGAGTTATAGAAGGCGGGAAGCTTTACATATACCCCACAGAAGACCTAGTAGCAGGCTGCGTAGAAGTGAAGATTTTGGACAAGGTTATCCTTAGAGGTGTAGCCGATTACTGTATAGAAATTGAGCTGCCGGAAGGTATAAGAGCTGAAATTGAAGTTTTGGAAAAGTACCTCTCAGTGGAGTCATGTGAGGAGAGTCATGAGTAAGAGATGGAATTATGAGGAGATCAGAGACGCCCACTTCAAGGTGCTGCTTGAAGAGGGTAAGTTGGATGACAAGCTTACGGAGATCTTTGAGGACTTTTGGACTCTGAGCCCCTTCAAGCAGTATGAGCTAATATCGTACATCAAGAAGCATGGGAAGAGGCCGGAGTGGAAAGTTCTAAAGAAAGTCCTCGGACTCTCTGAGGATGATACGCATAAGTTTCTGATAGGAGACCCTATAGAGGTCAAATTCCCGGTTGTAGATTTAACAGGCGGCCCAGGCAAGATCGTGAGAGGCATAGCCGTAAAAGGCCTTTCTAAGGTTGTGACCAACGTAGGAAAAGAAAAACACCAAAGGCTTAAAAAGATAGTAGGCTCTGGCTTTGCAGTCTTCTATGATACGGAGTTTACAGGAAAGAGCTTCCAGCTCCCTCTAGCCGTTAGCCTTATGTCTGAACGCATCCCTGAAGGTGTACTCTTCACAGGAGAGCTAAGCCAAGATGGAAGGATACTACGGGCTAATCACATAGAAGAGAAGAAGAAGATAGCTGCTAGAGAAGGCTATATACTCGTAGACCCTGCCAAGCTTCCAAAGCCTGACCTAAAGAGCCTTTTAAACTGGCTAAACAAGGACATACACCATATTCCTATGCTCATAACATCTTCAGAAAAACACCAGGACGAACTGAAGGACTTTACAAGAAATCTACAGATCGAAGACCTTAACCTTGAGCTTGCATACCTTGAAACTTTTGGTATAGAGCCCGTGCTTTGGACTGGCCAGATCAAAGACCAAAGATGGCAAGAAGTCTGTAAAGAGTTTTATTCAAGACTCAAGCATATAGGAAGTGTTCTTGGAGGTTTCCATCTTCATATAGCCATAAGGGGACCCGCAGCCTTGGCTTTCGCACTGGGAATCCTACACGGAAGCTTCAAGCCTTTTACCATATACCACTTCCAAAACAATGCTTACCGTCCCATAGTAGTGGATAATGTGAGGTACATAAAAGAAAGACTGAGTGGAAATCCAAGACTTATAAACTACACAGTAACAGGCAGTGGTGAAGAAGTAGCCGTGGTTATAAACCTCGCTCATCACTCTGTACAGCTCAATAGCTTGCCTTTAACTAACGCCACTTACCTTGTGATAGAAACTCAAGGCGGTGGAAACCTTCCAGTAGAAAACTTCAAAGACATAGCCAGGGAAATCGCCGGAGCCATACAGGAAGTAGCTAAAACAGCAACGATAAAGAGATTCCACTTCTTCTTCTCCTGTCCAGTACCTATAGCATTCCTAGTAGGTGTGGCGTTCGGACACTACAACCCCGGAAGCATATACAACTATGAGCAAGGCACCTACAAGAAAGTGCTAGACATTGAGTTTTTAAGAGATTTAAGGGAGTCTTAAGGTCGTGTCAGAAAAGGTAAGTTTTGGGAGTTTATACATAGTGAAAGGAGGTTTAACTATGGGTGGTTTTACACTTACGGTAATAACAGCTAAAGCTATGAGTCTCAACTACGGAGAGAACATAGGTAACGTGTCTGTGCTTAAGAAGGTCTCTTTGGGAGACGGCACCCAGTTAACATATGTGTCTGACAAGGCTCTCAAATACGACATACGCAGGAAGGGTAAAGAGGAAAAGGGCTGGAAGCTAATGGATAGTCTTATCAAGAATTACGTGGAAGATAACTTAGAGAATAACAAGCTAAACGTAGACAACTTTGGAAAAAAGCTAGTAAAAGATTACCACGAGTTTGATCTCTTTGGAGGGTTGTTTACCAATTTTGATTATGAACTATCGTATGGTGACAGTGTAAAGAGAACCTCACCCGTGAAGCTCACCTATGCCTTCTCTATTTCACCTTTCAAGGGAGATGTGAACTTTCTCAACAACATAGACGCCTATAACAGGTACATAAAGCATATAGAGAAAAAAGATGCTCAAGCTATAGCCAACAACGAAGAACATACTTCGCATTATGTCTATACCCTTACAGTTGACCTTGACAGGGTAGGAGTTTGGGAGGAAGGTGGCTTGGTAGAAAAAAAGGAAGAGGTACTTACTAAAGAAGAACGCGCTAAGAGAGTAGTAGACCTTCTTGACATAGTTTTTACCCTAAACAGACAGATAAGGGGAAGGTGGGAAGATCTTTCTCCAGTATTTGTAGTAGGAGGAGTATTCAAGGTAAAACATCCCTTCTTTATAAAAGGCGTCCATGCTGTAGAGGAAAATGGAAAACTTTTCCTGGACACAAGAAGGCTGGAAGATGCCAAAAAGCTAGTTCCCGAAGAAGACAGGGATAATGTGGTCATAGGTCTTCACGCAGGTGTATTTGGTAACGAAGAGGACATAAAAAACTTAGGTGCTACTTCCATAGGTGATGCCCTGGAGAGGTTAAAAGCTCAGGTGAGGAAGCACTATGGAGTGTCTTAAGTTTAGACTCTTTTCTCCCTGCGCTACCTTTAAAACGCCTTTCTCCCTAAAGGGTATAGAGACTTATCCTCTTCCTACTTACTCTACCATAATAGGCTTGCTTTACACTGCAGCAGGCAGAAGATGGCAGGGTGAGAAGTTTAGCATATCTGTACAAGGTACTTACAAAAGTATATTCAGGGACTACATAAGGTTCAGAAAGTACAACAGAAAGGATAAGTTACTTGAGGTTTTACCTATAGAGGTGCCAAAACTGTTTGAGCTTGAATGTGTTATCCATATAGTCGGGCAAAGGGATCTCCTCGTAGAGTTTGAAAGGTCCTTAAAGAATCCAAGCACTTACCTCTTCCTAGGCGGTGGTGAGTATCCAGTAATGGTAAAGGATGTGAAGATAGTAAGCTACCAAGAGAGAGCTATGGAGAATCAGGATATAAAGCTCTCCGCTTACGTTCCTGAAAGATACAAGCAGGTGTTTAGTGGCTCAGGTATAGCCTTTAGAATACCATCCTTCTGGAAAGACACCATTTCAAAGGGAGAGTGGACTTGGCAGACAGTTTACTACTATCCTAATGGTTCCTACATAGAAGGTGAAGTCTTTGTGGATGAGGAGGGAGATTTCCTATGGGTATAGTTTTCTATGTAAACGACTGGCTCACAGCTGCAGCTGGTGTGGGGCTTTTAAGGGTGCTTGAGAATGTTAAAAATTCTGTCCCTATCGAGGGAAACAGAATAGATGTTCCTGAAGATGTTTTTGAACGTTTGGCAGATTACTACGCTGAGTATCTGCTTAAGGATATCACTGTAGAAAAATTAAAAGATATCATTGAGAAGGAGAGACAGAAAAAAAAGGAAAGCACTATAAACGTGTATAACACTCTAGTTTTGAGTAAGTTAAAAAGCTTCTACTCTAACAGTCCATTAGCTAACCCAAGTAGTGCAAGCAAAGCACAGGAAGTACAGATAGAGATATCCCAGGATACGGAGAAACTTTACAAGGATGCCAAACAAGCTATAGCCAATTTCATAAAGAAACAGTTTGACACTATTAGAAGCTATAAAACTTCTGATAAAACGTGCTTCTTCTGTGGAGAAAGAAAAGCTTACATAAAAAATAAAGAAGTTAAAGTTTTTGATGCTACCAATTTTACTCCTCTTTCTGCCAGCCCCAAGACGGTGGAGAACTTTTTCTATAACGGACGGAGCAATCAGTACCTATGTCCAGAATGTGAGATATTCTTGTACTTTTCCATCTTTGGTTTTTTACCTACTGGGAATAAGAAGTACACTTTTGTGTACATGCCCGATCTGAAAAAAACATACGATATGAACACCATTTTAAAGGGGGAGAAGGGAATTTCTACAAAATACCTTAAGATGCTATTTACTGAATATTTAAAAGAGTTAGAAGGTAGGAAGATCGAATGGACTCTGAAAAATATCTATATAGTAGAGATAGAACTTGTTGGTAACGCCAAAGCTAACATCCATTCCTTTAGCATTCCACCAAAGGTAGCAATAGTGTTGAATGAAAGGATAGATAGTTATCCCAAATTCCTTGAGAGTGTATTGGGGTTTTTCTTGGACTACATCTACTCGGAAAGATCTTTGTACGAGTTTCTACTAAAACTTCTATCAGGATTTTTCCACAAGAACACCTACACGAAGGTGAATGTGCAAACGTTGGAAAAGGTGGGAGCTGGGCTAAAAAGTACAGCAGGCCTTATCTACTTTGTTAAGTTTCAAGAAAGTCTAAACAATGATGGAAAGAATTTAGACGAGCCCATAGAGAAGGTGTACAAGGAAGGAAAAAGCTTAGGAAAATCGTACGATAAGGAAAAACTTAATGCTATATCCCTCAATCTCTTCGAAGCAGTCAGAATGCGTAACGTAGACCTCTTCTATCAGACGCTCATAAGAGCCTACATTGATATCGATAAGGAAATACCCAAAGTGCTTATCCATGGACTCACAGAGGAAGGGTTTAATTGGACTGCCTACTCTTTTCTAATAGGGTTGGGGGCTGTTACGGATGAGGGACGAGGTACTTCTTGAAAAGTACATAGCTTGGGCTTATAGAGAGGGCCTTAGGGTAGGTGAAGCTTGGATATGTAGGTTTGAAAGTAATTCAAAAGAGGCTTTAGAAAGTATGTACAAAGTGTTAGAAGAGTGTTTACAGAAGGATTGTCTGGATAGCTTTTGTGAAAACGTGGTTAGGATGTACATGCAGATAAAAAGGCCACTCTCTCCAGTTTTCTTAGATGCTATCTACTTTAGAAGTCTTAAGAAGATAGCTCATGCCTTTTTGGAAGGCTTAAGAGAAAAACTCCTTGGAGGTGTAAGCCATGGATATTAACAAGATCAATGTGGTTTATTGGGAAGGCTCTAAGTTAAGGAAGGAGTACGAAAGTTCTTTAGGACCGGAAAGGGCAAGCAAAAAGATAGAAGTGATAACCTACAAGCTCCTGGAGTCTATAAGGAGGAAGGATATAGATGCCTTCTGTCAAAACCTTATAAGGGCTTTCCTTGAAGTTGAAAAACCTATACCTGATGTGTTTAAGGACGTTCTGACAGATAAAGCCTTTAACCGTATAGCCTACGCCTTCGTGATGGGACTGAACGGGAGGATTAAGGGTGATACACAATCTTGAGTCTCAACTGAAGAAGCTGTGGGCTAAGTCTGATGGCACATCCATAAGGGATCACACTGATACACTGCTTGAAAACCTACGCAATCTCAGAGAACTGTTTGGTAGCCTGATAGAGAATAACCTTCCAGAGGATAAAAGGGACCTTTTCTGGAAAGCCCTTGAGCTTGCCTGCGAGTATCACGATTACGGTAAAATCTACCCTGCCTTTCAGGGGAAGCTAGGAAATCCTGAATTCAAACGTGCACCTGAATTCAAACGTGCAAAAGAGCCAGAGGTAAGACACAACCTTCTTTCCCCTGCCTTTCTTCCAAAAGATCTGGAAGATCCAATAAAAACGTTGGTAGCCCTAGCAATAGTCCACCATCATGAGTACTCTCCTTCAGATTATCGTGAACAAGATGTAATAAAAGCTTTAAAAAGTTTGAATTTAGAGCTTGAGTCCTACCACAAGAAAGTCCTAATCCAATCTGAGGAGGATATCCTCAAGCGTTTAGAAGATTGGAGAAAGTTTTACTTACTTCTCAAAGGGTTCTTGTTAAGGATAGATCACGCAAGTAGTTCAAAGGTGGAAAAGGTAGAAGTGAAAAGACTAGAGAATACGCCTAAATGTGTCAGAGATTACTTAAACAAAGAAAAAGGGTCTGACTTAAACCATATGCAAAGGTGGGTGCTAGAAAACAGGGACAAAAACCTACTGCTTTTAGCTTCCACAGGTATGGGTAAAACGGAGGCAGGTTTTATCTACCTTGAAGGGAAGGGTTTCTTTACAGTTCCAATAAGAACATCTGTAAACGCCATATACGAAAGAGCTAAAGAAGTTTTCGGAGAGGAAGATATAGGGCTTTTACACTCCACAGCTAGCGTCTACCTTTTAGAAAACCTTGATAATTTTAGAAGGAATACAGATGATATTAGAAGGAATACGGATCCCTACTCTATTATCTACGATATATTCCTCACTAGGAACTTCGCCAAGCCTCTTATAGTGGCCACGCCAGACCAGCTCTTTCCCTTTGTGTTTAGGTTTAAGGGTTTTGAAAAATACTACGCTCTTTTCTCCTATTCCGGGGTTGTAGTGGATGAACTTCAACTCTTTGAGCCTTTTACCTTGGGTTATCTAGTCATGGCATTGCAGAAAGCTCAGGAGATAGGCGGTAAGTTTTTAGTGATGACAGCTACACTTCCGAGTTTTGTAAGGGAAGACCTTAAAGATTTAAATTACCTGGAGGAAAAGTTCTTCTATCCAAGGGACAGGCATCATCTAAAGCTTATAAGGGATAGCATACTCTCAGACTATGCTATAGAACTCATCGGAAGACTGTCTTCTGAAGGTAAGGTCCTTGTGGTAGTAAATACAAGAAGAAGAGCCATAGATCTATTTGAGAAATTGAAAGAAAAAGGCTTTGAAAATCTAAATCTTTTGCATTCTTACTACACTTGGAACGTAAGAAAGGAAAAAGAAAAGGAAATAAGATCTTTCTTTGATAGTACAGAAAAGGGTATTTGGATATGTACACAGATAGCAGAAGTTTCCCTAGACCTCGATGCAGACATTTTACTGACAGAGCTATCCACGGCCGACTCTCTCATACAGAGGATGGGAAGGGTAAACAGAAGAAGTCTAAAACCTGTTGACAAACCAAATGTCTACATCTTTACGGAGGATTGCTCTGGTATAGGACCGGTGTACAGAAGAAGTTTGTATGAGCTCACAAAAGAGAAATTGAGGGAAGGGATAATATCCGAAGAGGAGAAATTTAAGCTTGTTGAAGAAGTCTATGAGCTACTGGAATATAAAGACAAAAAATATTTAGATGAATATAGGGAAGCTAAAAGGTATATCAAAAGCCTTTGGAGCATGGGAGAAACTTTTAAAAAAGAAAAAGCTATGGGTCTTTTTAGAGATATAGACTCTGTAACTGTAATACCTGAAAAGTACAGAGAGGAAGTAGAGGAACTTATTAAAATCTATAGGGATTCGCGTGATATCCTAGAAAGACTTAGGGTATTTTCAGATATCCTTGGCTATACCTTTAGTGTACCTAGGTACGCAGTAAAAGCTCGCATAAGACAAATAGAGGAACTAAGGGGAATGTACTGGCTTTCTGGCTACTACGATGAAGAGCTAGGTTACTGGGAGCCATCGAAAGAGGAAAAGGGTAGCATAGACAACGTACTTTGAACTTAAAAGAGCTAAAGTTTAAAGGCATACAGGTAGTTTATTACGTGGTATGTAAAAGAAAGTTGTGGCTTTTTTCAAAGGGCATTTCTATGGAGCACTTTTCGGAAAGAGTAAGCCTAGGAAAATTCTTAGATGAGACAAGCTTTAAGGATGAAGAAGACTATTCGGATGAAAACGTAAGCATAGACTTTTACACTACAGAGGAAGGTTTGGTAGTGCATGAGATAAAACTCTCAAGGGCTTTGGAGGAAGCTCACATTTGGCAAGTCAAGTATTACATGTACTATCTGAGTAATATGTCGGTAAAGGTCTCTTACGGTATACTTCACTACCCAAAACAAAGAAAGGTCCTGAGGGTGTACTTCTCGGAAGAGGATCAGGAAGAGTTAAAAAAGATATTAGAGGGTATAGAGAAAATACTCTCTATGCCAAAGCCCCCACCTTTAGAGGTAAAGCCCTACTGTAAAAAGTGTGCCTACGAAGAGTTCTGCTATGGGTAGGGTTTATTACCTACTGAGCGATGGCTTCCTTTCGCGACATGAAAACTCTCTTCTCTTTGAAAACTCAAACGCAAGAAAAGAAATCCCCATAGAAGACGTTGATGAGATATTTGTCATATGTGAGCTTTCCTTGAATACTAAGCTTTTAAAGTTTTTATCTGAGAAAGGTGTATGTCTTCATGTTTTTAGCTACTATGGTTACTATATGGGTAGTTACTATCCAAGGGAAACGCACGTTTCTGGTTATCTCTTGGTAAAGCAAGCTGAACACTATCTTCAGGAACGTAAAAGGTTATATCTGGCTAAAGCTTTCGTAGAAGGAAGCATAAGGAACCTATCTTGGGTGTACTCCCTAGACTCTCAAAGCTACATACAAAAGCTAAATGATGCAAAAAGTATAGCTGAAGTAATGCAGGTAGAAGGAGCTTTTAGAAAGCTATGTTACGAGAAGCTTTCCCAAGAGGTAGGACTTGAGCTCGAGAGAAGGACAAAAAGACCGCCACACAACCCCTTAAACGCACTCATTTCCTTTGCAAACTCCTTAGTTTACGCTAAGGTTCTTGGTGAGATATACTACACTCACCTAAACCCCACCATAAGCTATCTCCACGAGCCGTCTACTAAGAGGTTTTCTTTGGCATTAGATGTAGCAGAAGTTTTCAAACCCATCCTATCAGATATGCTTATAATCAAACTTTTAAAGAGCAACAAAATAACTATAGAACACTTCAACCATGACCTTAACATGACTTATCTAAATCCTGAAGGTAGAAGGATGTTTGTCAAGGAGTTTGATAATCTTTTAGAGAGCACAGTAAGACACAGAAAGCTAAAACGGAACGTATCTCACAGAGAGCTCATAAGAATTGAGCTCTTCAAGCTTATAAGGCACCTTCTAGAGGAAGAAGTCTACGCTCCTCTCTACTATGGAAGCTTGGTATGAGAGTCATAATGGTCTACGATGTTGCTACGGATGATCCCGAGGGTCAAAAAAGGCTCAACAAAGTTAGAAAGATAGCCAAAAAATACCTACATCATATACAGAAGTCTGTTTTTGAGGGGAATATAACCCAGTCTTCTTTAGAAAGGTTAAAGTATGAAATATTACAAGTGGTAGACTTGTATAAGGATTCTGTGATCATATACACTTTTGAGGAAAGTTTTCATTACAGAAGGGAGATAATCACCAATTCTTCAGACCCTACGGACAATTTAATTTAAATAAGCCTCGCTTTCTTTTCCAGTCTTTCTAATCTCTTTAGCTTTTCAGTTATTAACTCTCCAAGCGTTTTTCTCTTTTCTATACTTTCCAGCTTTAGTTCCTTCCACAGGTTTAAAGGCAGGCTAATAGTTGTCTTTATGAGGTCTTTAGATGGTTTCTTTTTTCTTTTCTTGGACTTTCTCTTCTTCAAGCTCAACCCTCCTAAATATTAGTCCTAATAAATATTAGTCTAAACCGCATTTCTCTTTCTAGATATCGAGAAGCGGCAAAAGTACCATTTTTAAATCTGTTTTCCAAGTTCTAACTGTTTGTCGAATATATCTAAGTTTTTAACCTTGCAAAGTTAAAAGATAAAGACTGGACTTTTATAGAAAACACATATAATTTTATTAAAGATTCTTTTATTCCTCACATAGGAGGTTTGAAGCAATGAAGAAGATAGTTGTTTTGGGTGGTGGAATAGCTGGCATAGAAGCTGCCATATTCTTGAGAAAGTATAACTTTGATGTTGAGTTAATCTCGGATAGAGATTACTTGTTTATATATCCCATATCTATTTGGTTGCCTACAAGAGAGAAAAACTTCAACGATGTGATAATACCTATAGAAGAACTTTCAAGAGTTCATGGTTTTAAATTCATAAAGGATAAAGTTATTGAAGTGAATAAAGATGGTTTTATACTAGAAAAAGGTGGAGAAAGAAAAGATTTTGATTACCTAATTGTAGCTATCGGTCAAGAAAAATTAAAGCATAAAGGTCTAGAATATACCTACTCCATATGTGGTAATCCTCAAGAAATTATCTCATACACAGAGAAGTTGAATGAAATAATAAATACTAAAAGATCTGGAAAGCTTGCGTTTGGTTTCGGCGGAAATCCTAAAGCTAAAGAGGCTGTTAGAGGAGGTCCAGTATTTGAAATCTTATTTAATGTTGATCATTACTTGAGAAAGTTAAAAGTAAGGGATAATTTTGAGCTAATATTTTTTGCACCAATGCCAAAACCAGGTGAGAGACTTGGTGAAACAGCTTTAAAAATGATGGATATGATGTTTAAAAGATTGAATATAAAATCTATAACTGGCAAAAAGATCGTTGAGTTTTTACCTGATGGTATTGTTTTTGAGGATGGAACAAAGATAGATAGTGACCTAACTTTGTTTGTACCTGCTGGAGAAGGACATACAGCTATAAAAAATGGTAATTTACCGAAAACGGAAGCCGGATTTATTCTTATTGAAAGGGATAACAGAGTAAAAGATTGTGAGAATATATATGCCATAGGCGATTGTGTAGCATTAGAAGGTCCAGAATGGAAAGCAAAACAAGGACATATAGCTGAAGTAATGGCAAGAAATACAGCATTTAACATAGCTTTAAGAGAAGGTTTAGAAAAAGGAAATCCCAAAACGTATGTAGAGCATATTAACATCTTGTGTTTAATGGATATGGGAAACGGAGGCGCGCTTGCCTATAGGGATAATAAAAGAGCGATGTTAATACCTTTACCCATAATAGGTCATTGGATGAAAAAAGGTTGGGGTGTTTACTATAAACTATCAAAGCTTGGCAAAATTCCAAGGTTACCAGGAATGTAAAGTAAAGCCTTCTTTTAGAGGGGAATGTTGATTCTCAACGTGTCTGGTATAAAATATCTATATACGGGGTGTAGCTCAGGTGGTAGAGCACCGGCTTTGGGAGCCGGGGGTCGCAGGTTCAAGTCCTGTCGCCCCGAGGGTCCGTAGCTCAGCTGGACAGAGCAGGGGATTTCTAATCCCCAGGTCGGGGGTTCGAGTCCCTCCGGACCCGTACTTTATCCACGGATGGGGTTTTTCCTCCAAGGTCTTTTATGGTTTTGTAGGTCATAAACTTGACCTTCCTGGTCATGGCAAAGGCAACGCTGAGTATAAGGACTTTTATGATTTAGCTACAAGGATAGGCCTATCGTTGAACAGAAACTCTGTGTTGGTTGGTTGGTCGTTAGGAGCTTCCCTTAGTATGCTTATAGCTTTGCTCTTTCCTCAAAAGGTAAAAAGGCTTATCTTGATAGGTGCTACTGCATACTTTGGAGAATGCTGGGATAAAAAGGAAATAAGGGGATTCTTCTTAAGACTAAAGAAAGAAAGGGAAGCCTTTCTGTCCGAGTTCAGGAGAAGGGCTTACGGAGAGTTCCAAGATTCTGTTTCTTTGGATGTTCTTGAAGCCATGCTTAAGGATTATGTGGAGCTTGACCTTCGGAAGCATCTGCCATACATAAGAGCCGAGGTTTATCTGTTGCATGGTTCTTATGATCCTATTGTTCCCATAAGATGTATGCTTTCTCTTTACAATCTACTGAAGGATGCTAAATTATACACCTTCCCAGGAGGTCATTTTCCGGCAGGATATGAGTATATTGTCCACAAGATTCTCAAGAGCTAGTAGTACGTATGAAGAATGGGCAATTCCTCAAAGGGAGTGTGCCCATATGCTGCTTTCTTTGGAAGAAGAATTGGAGACTCCTATTTTGGATCTTGGCTGTGGTACGGGCACATTGAAAGATCTTTCAAAGGATGTAGTTGGCTTGGATATAGCCGTAGGAATGCTAAAGGTGTACAAACAAAAGGGTGGGATTGCTGTTCTCGGTAAGGGTGAAGAGCTTCCTTTCAGAGATAAAAGCTTTGGGACTGTAATAAGTAATTTCTCCCTTCATTGGATGGACTTGGATAGAGTCATTCCAGAGATAAAGAGGGTTGTAAGAAGAAGATTCTTGGCTTCTATCCCTGTAAAAGGTAGCCTTCCGCAGTTTGGTTTTCCTTTTCCAGAGACTGAACACCTTCTAAAGCTTTTGGAGCTTCACTTTAGGATAAGGACTAAGATGATTATGGAGGTACCCATACCTTTTAGAGGTTGGGACCTTCTTAAATTTTTCCACTATACTGGCACTTCTTACAATCCATGCGCTGGGAGTGTAAAACCTTCACGAAAGGAGTTGGAAAGGTTGGTTGAGCTTGTTGACAATCCAACTTTTAAAGTATTATTCTTTTCATGCGAGGTGACAGTATGAGGAGGTGGTTAAAAATGACACTCTTTATGGCTTTTCTTCTCTTTACCCTTTCCATAGTTGGATGTAAGGCAAAGCCTGTTTCTGAGGAGATCTTTCGTCAGTCTCAGTCATCACCTCCTTTCCAAGGCAAGGTTCTGGAAGAGTTTGAGAAGGAACTTACCGAGCTGGTAGAAACTGTCTCCCCTTCTGTTGTTACTATATTTGCAACGCAGGAAGTTAAAGTATCACCCTTTGACGAGGATTTTCCTTTCCCAGTACCTTTTCCCTTCCAGATACCACAGGAAAGACGGTCACTTGGCTCAGGTGTGATAATAGGTATGCACGGCGATAAGTTCTACATACTTACCAACAACCACGTGGTGCAGAATGCTAAAAAGCTGAGGGTAAAGCTGGATGAACACACTGAAAGGGAAGCTAGAATAGTAGGTACTGATCCAAAAACGGACATAGCTGTTATAGAGGTATCCGCTAAAGGTATAGAAAATCCACAGTCTAGGATAGCCAGGCTTGGGGATTCGGACAAACTGAAGGTAGGCCAGCTTGTCATAGCCATAGGTAATCCTTACGGTCTTGAGAGAACAGTTACATTTGGTGTAATCTCTGCCCTTAAGAGGTCGATAGGTATACTTCAATATGAAAGCTTTATCCAGACGGATGCTCCTATAAACCCAGGTAATTCTGGAGGACCTTTGGTCAACATAAGAGGGGAGGTGATAGGTATAAACACGGCCATACTTGCAGAAGGTCAAGGCCTTGGCTTTGCCGTTCCCATAAACTTAGCTAAGTGGGTAGCAAGCCAGCTTATAGAAAAGGGAAAGGTCCAGAGGGGATACATAGGAGTTGTCATACAAGATGTTACGCCTGATATAGCAGAGACTATAGGAGTAAAGGAAGGTGCAATAATCGCCCAAGTAGCTCCAAACAGCCCAGCTCAAAAGGCAGGCCTTCAGATAGGAGATGTGATAGTTGCCGTGGATGGACAGCCTGTTAAAGATGTGAGAGATCTACAGATGAGGATAATGAGAACTACACCGGGTACTGAAGTGGTCTTGAAGGTGATAAGACAAGGTAAAGAACTCCAGGTAAAGGTAAGCGTTGGTGAGATGCCAGAAGAAAAAGAAACTGCCAGAGCTAGTGAAGAAGGTGGTGACTTAGGGCTTGCTCTAAGAGACCTTACACCTACAGAACAGGCAAGGTTAGGAGTCAGGGGAGTTTTGGTGACAGGAGTAACTCCTGGTGGTCTTGCCTATCAAAGCGGGCTTAGGCCTGGAGATATAATACTTTCTGTCAATAACGCAAATATATCTAGTGTGGATGATTTTAAGCAGGCTATAGAAAAAGCAAAGTCTACCGGTAAGGATAAGGTGCTTTTGCTTGTAAGGAGAGGAGATAGCAATATGTATGTTGTGTTAAATTTGAGGTAATGCCATGGACGCCGAGCAAGAGATCATCAACCAATACTTAAAGAAGGTGGCTAACATACCCCTCCTGAGCCCTGAGGAGGAAAAGGAGTTAGCAAGAAGGGCAAAGGAAGGGGATCAGGAAGCTTTTAAGAAGTTGGTGGAGTCTAACCTTAGGTTTGTCATAAGTGTAGCAAAACAGTACACGGGCTACGGGTTACCTCTTTCGGAGCTAATAGAAGCTGGGAACCAAGGGCTTGTAGAAGCTGCAAAGAGGTTTGACCCAGACAGGGGCGTTAAGTTCATATCATACGCAGTATGGTGGATAAGGCAGGCCATAATGCAGGCCTTGGCACAGCAGACAGGTGCTGTACGCATACCTTTAAAGCAGGCCCACCTTATAAACAGGATAAACAGTATCTACAGCAGACTTTACAGACTACTTGAGCGCGAACCAACTCCTGAGGAGGTAGCTTACGAGTACACACGTGAGGTAGTTCATAAAGAACTCTCTAAGGAGCTTGGGAGAGAACCTACGCCAGAGGAGATAGAAGAACGCATAAAGAAGGAGGGTTATAAGATAAGCCCACAGGATGTGGAAAAGTATATGCAAGTATACAGAGCTCCTCTATCTTTGGACGCACCTGTTGGAGAGGAAGAAGATACCTTCTTTGTAGACTTTTTAAGCAAGCATGGAACGGAGGATGTGGAAGAGAAGATAATAATGGAGACTTTGGAGAAAGAGATAAACGAACTCTTAGATAAGCTTCCAGAGAAGGAAAGGAGAGTTATAGAGCTCAGGTTTGGTCTGAGGGGAGAAGAGCCAAAGACTCTGAGGGAAATAGGAGAGATATTAAACATCTCACGGGAACGCGTAAGACAGCTCGAGACCAGAGCCCTTAGAAAGCTTAGAAATATGGCTATCAAAAAGCATCTAAAAGACTATCTTAGCTGATGTCTTCAGGCGTACTACTCGTAGATAAGCCAAAGTGGTTAACTTCAACGGATGTTCTTAACGCTATTAAAGACAGGTTTGCACTAAAGGTGGGTCATACGGGGACGCTTGATCCCATAGCTACAGGGCTATTACTGGTCTTAGTAGGAGAGGCCACTAAATTTTCCCAGTTCTTCCACATACTTCCTAAAGGTTATTTGGCTACAGCTGTCCTTGGAAAGATAACAGATACATACGATGCGGATGGAAAGATTGTAGAGGAGAGACCTGTAAAGGTAAGCTGTGATGATGTAAAAAAAGCCGTAGACAAGTTTGTGGGTAAGTTGGAGCAGATACCACCTCCATACTCTGCTAAGAAGGTAGGCGGTGTAAGGGCTTATAGGCTAGCAAGGGAAGGTAAAACTCCTAGTCTAAAGCCATCACAGGTAGAAGTTTACAGGGCAGAGCTTTTAGAATGCAAACTTCCATACCTTAAGATACTCTACGAGGTATCAAGCGGTACTTACATAAGAAGTTTGGTTTATGATCTTGGCATGTTCCTATCTTGCGGTGCGTATCTTGAAGATCTAAGAAGACTCTGGATAGGTAATTTCAAGGTAGAGGATGCTATAAGCCTTGAGGAGCTTTTAAGGCTTGAAGACATAAGTAAGATCCTCATACCCATAGACCAGGCCCTTTACTTTATGCAGGAGGTAAAGCTTTCAGTGAAGGAAGGAGAAAGGATAAAAAAGGGGGGAAAGCTCCGTGTCTCACCTGGTAATACAAGAGCTTTTGTAAGGCTTTATCAAGGAAACGAGTTTATAGGTGTTGGCCTTTTGGAGGGAGAGGAGCTAAGACCCTACAGGCTCCTCTCCGCTTGATCTCTTTAACCTACAAAGTTGCAGTTTTCGTCTATGGTTGAGTACAGTGGTTTTACCTTTCCTTCTGGTGTAGTATCTTCAAAGTCTCTTGGCACTCCTAATTCCTCTATGCAATTTACAAGGTCGTGGTAAAACTCAGCCACCTTTACAAGGCCTGTTTCCTTTCCCACTTCGCTAAAAGCTTTTATCTTGTCCGTGGCCTTTCCTTTACCCCTCTCTACTATAGCACCTGCATGTCCAAAGGATACACCCTCTAGTTTCTCTTGGAATCTACCGGCTACGAAGGCAGCTACTGGTTTGTTCCACCTTCCTTCTTTGTAGAGTCTTAGTATAGTTTCAGCAGCCTTCTCTTCGTAAGAACCACCCACTTCACCCTGTATGATAACACCCTTTACGTTAGGGTTATCGGCTATCTTTTCAAGAACATCAGCGAAGGTTGTGCAGGATATGACGTCACCACCAAGGGCGAGGGCCATGTAAACACCCCATCCTCTCCGCTTGAACATTTCAGCTGTAGTCGTGGTGAGTCCACCCGATTTGGAAAGTATCACAAGGCCACCAGGAGCATAAGCTATGGATGGGTTCTTTCCACCTATGGCCCCTATCCTAGCAGGCAAGACGGGCATCATGCATCCCAAGGAGGTGGGACCTACTATTATCACATCCCTCTCTTTGGCGTAGTGGTAGAAGTAAACAGTATCTCTAATGGGTACATGCTCGGTGACTATGTATATGAGCTTTATACCTGCATCTATGAGTTCTATTACAGCGTCTTTCACAGAAGCAGGTGGCACGTAAACCAGCCCTGTGTTTATTTCAGGATGTTTCTCTAGGGCTTCCCTTACAGTGTTATATACGGGTTTTCCTGCAACTTGAGACCCACCCTTACCAGGCGTTACACCAGCTACTATGTAACCTGGGTAAAGTGCTTCAGATTCGGTAACTACCTGTGATGCCTCTCTACCCGTGATACCTATCACCAACACCCTAGTGTTCTCGTTTAGGTACACTGTTCCCTTCATGTCAACCTCCTTATATTCCAAGATCAGAAGCCTGTTCTTCCGTCAAAGGCCTATCTTCTTCTTCTTGCTTCTGAACTTTTTTAGCGCACAGATCTAGGAGCTCTTTGAGCCTGATGGGGGCTTCTGTCAAAGGTAGTGAAGAGTCGTATATCTCACCCTTAACACCACACTCCTTGAAGGCTTCGTAGAGCATTCTGAGTCCTTTTTCTGCCTCTGGTCCGTTCCTCCTTACCACCCATATCCAGTTAGGGTCAAGCTTACCTTCCTTATATAGGTCTCTTATTGCATTAGCGACACCTTCACCTAAGGTTACATCTATCCTCGTGTTGTTTGCTGTACCCCCACACACCAGCACACCCCTTATGCCGGGCTTAGAAAGGATTATCCTGGTTATCTTGTACATCTTTTCTGCCGGTGGGTTTCCACCTATGTCTGTAAAGTTGGCAGGTTTAAGACCTACTGCATAAGTGGTCTCTATGGTAACCGTGGAACCACCACCGCCAAAGGTCATCATGGCTATGTCTCCATCCATCTCCACGTAAGAACCTGCCTTACCCCTGTGGTCATCCCTGTCTATCAGGGATGCTTCTATTTCCCTTTCCGTTGGAGGTCTTTTTAGTGCTGTCCTAACACCGTATATCTTGGCAGGTGGTACAGATGCATCGTCGTCTATAGTGACCACAGCGTCAAGGGCCAACACCTTCTGTTTGTCACCCACCTGGCATATAGCAAGGGGGTTAATCTCCAACAGCCTTGCTTCTGCTTCCCAGAAGGCCCTGTACATGTTGGCTATTACTTCTGAGAGTTCTCTCAGAACTCCCATGTACTCTTGAGGGAAACCAAGCTCAAGCAGGTAGTTTCTAACCATGTGAGGATAAAGACCTTTAAGTGGGTTTATCTCCCAGCTCTTCACTTTCTCTGGTGGCACTTCTTCTATATCCATACCACCTTCCAAGCTTAGGGTAACAACAGGAGCTCTAACTTCTGTGGAGTAGGTTATTGAAGCATAAAGCTCTTTAAGGATGTTGGCCTTTTCACAGACGAGCACGCCTACTGGCATTTCACCATAGACTGGGTATTTGAGGAGGGCTTCAACGGTTTCAAGAGCGTCTTCAGGGCTTTTGCATACCTTTACAGCACCTGCCTTACCCCTCTTACCTACGAGTACCTGTGACTTTACTACACACTGGCCAAGTTCTCTGACAAACTCCACCAGCTGGTCGTTTATGTGGTCTGCAAACATACATTTGGGAGTTGGTATGTTGTACTTTTTGAATATCTTCTCATATGCCTCGTACTCGTAGAGGTTCATACCTTTCCTCCTTCAAAAGTGTATGATCTTGATTATACCACAGAACTATACGCAAAAGGAAATTTGTATCAGCTGGTGAATTAATAAAAGGGATCGTTTATTCAGAGTACAATGGTATAATTTTAAAAGCTGTGAAAGCTAAAAGGGGGAAGGCGGGACAATATGTTGATTACATGATCATAATTTTTTGGATCAGCACTATGGCTATGGTCGGTTACTTTCTTCCATACTTAATAGGTTATCTTCCTTTTTTTAAGGTAAGAGGTATAAATGTCCTTTCAACCACTTATATACCCCCATCGGCAATATCTGAAATAGTAGTTCAGCGTTATAAGGGCAACTGGCTTTATATGAGTTCCGATGGACTAAAATCTGCAATAAACTCTCGCTTTTTTAATGCCGTGGAGGAGCTAGACATAAGAAGGCTTATCACAAAAGAAGGTGCATACTTGGAAATTTACTTAAAAGAGAGGAAACCATACTTTACCGTATTCTACCAGGATAAGGTTTTTTATGTAGATCAGAAGGGCAATCTTTTCCAAAACCCCTACATTCCTATCACATATCCATACATTTATACCTACGATGTTTCTATAGTGAAAGACTATTTTAAGAATATAAACAGTCTTATTTCAGTGATGGGAGAAGGTTTGAAGGAAATTTATCTTAGTGATATCCAAACTGTACTCTATTCAGAAAAGGGGAATAAGTTTATATTACCACCTATTTGGGAAATAGATCAACAGATTATTGGGTCTTTGAGTAGGGTTTATAATATGAGTATGACAGGTTCGACTGTAGATTTAACCTTAAAGGATATGGTGATATTAAAGGAAGGGCTGAACTCAAAATGATTGCTGCGTTAGATGTTGGTACAAGTAAGGTAGTTTTATTAGTTGGGGAAATCGATACTTATAACGACATAAACATAATAGCAATAGGTGAAACGCAGTCTAAAGGGATAGAAAGAGGTTTTGTAAAAAGACTTGACCTCGCTGTAAACTCTGTCAGCTTAGTACGCAAAGATGTGCAGGAGATGCTTTCTTCTAAGGTGTCTTCTGTGTGCTTAGCCCTATCTGGGCCAGACTTAAAGAGTCAGAATGAAAGGGATACTATAAGCTTATCACCACAACCAACGGAGGTAGATCGAATACACATAGAAAGACTTATAGAGAGAGCTATAACTAGGTCCAGGGAGGAAGGGTACGAGGTAGTGGCACAGATACCGCGCAAGTTCACTCTTGACGACCAGGAAGGTATAATAGATCCAGTTGGTCTCTATGGTTCGAGGCTTAGCGTAGAGCTTCACGTTGTAAAGCTAAGCAGTACCATCATAAGAAACTTAGAAAAGGTCCTTCAATCCGCAGGATTAGGTCTTGTAGACAGGTATGTGAGTATACTCGCATCTGCGGAAGCTGTTTTGACACAGGAGGAGAAGGAAGAAGGGGTGCTTCTCATAGACATGGGAGCAGGACTCACAGATTTTACACTGTTCTTAGAAGGAGCTCCTTACATAACCGCAAGCATACCTATGGGAGGGTTGAACATAACCAAGGATATAGCCCACTTTTTAAAGGTAACCACCGAGCAAGCTGAGAGGATTAAGATAGAGTATGGATGTGCTCTTTACGATATGGTGAGTGAGACTGAAAGGATAAAGATAAAGCCTAGGGGTGAGGAAAAGGAGACGACCATAGAAAGGAGACAGCTTGCGGAGGTTATCCAGATAAGACTTGAAGAGATCATGGAGAGGTTGACGGATATAATAACTTCGCGTGGAGCTAGCCTAGAAGCTGCAAATGCTGGTATAGTTATAACTGGTGGATGCGCTAAGCTCTATGGCATTAAAGAGTTTCTTGAAAGGCACTTTGATATGCCAGTAAGGATAGGCTATCCTTACGGAGTGGTAGGTTTAAAGGAAAAGATAAGTGATCCAGCTTATGCTACGGCCGTGGGTCTTTTGAAGGTGTGTCATAAAAATCCGAGTGGGCTGTTGTCTAGTGGGGAAGTGAAGATGGATGTACCAAGAAATTCTTTACTGGGTAGTATTTTAGAGAAGATAAAGTCTTTCCTAAAGGATGTAATATAGGGGGTGAAACATGGAAAGTCTTAACCCGACGAGGATAAAGGTTTTTGGTGTTGGTGGAGGTGGTTCTAACGCTGTAAACCGTATGTACCTTGATGGTATAGAAGGCGTTGAGCTTTTTGTCATAAACACAGATGTTCAGCATCTTACCAAGCTTGAAGTTCCCAATAAGATACAAATAGGAGAAAAGGTCACGAAGGGTCTCGGAGCTGGAGCAAAGCCTGAGGTTGGGGAACAGGCAGCTTTAGAGGATATTGACAAGATAAGAGAGATACTGAGAAACACGGATATGCTCTTCTTAGCTGTAGGTCTTGGTGGTGGTACTGGTACTGGTGCTGCACCCATCATAGCAGAAGCTGCGAAGGAGATGGGTATACTTACAGTTGCTGTTGTTACAAAACCTTTCGCTTTTGAAGGCCCAAGGAGGATGCAGGTAGCCGAGGAGGGTTTAGAAAGACTAAAAGACGTTGTAGATACTTACATAGTGGTTAACAACCAAAAACTCGCAGAGTTGTCTGACAGAAACCTGAGTATAAAGGAAGCCTTTAAGATGGTAGACGATGTACTATCTAAGGCTGTTAGAGGTATAACCGGTATAGTTGTAACTCCGGCACTTATAAACGTAGACTTTGCAGACGTTAAGACTATCATGGAAAAAGGTGGTCTAGCGCTTATAGGTATAGGCGAAACAAGCAAAGACTCAAGGAAGGAGTACGCAATAGAGCAGGCTATAACCAGCCCTCTGCTAGAAGGCAACAGCATAGAAGGAGCCAGACGCCTGCTTGTAACCTTCTGGGTAAGCGAGGATATACCCTTCAGAGATATAGATGAGGCTATGAGCAGGATAAGGAGTGTTGCTGCTGACGATGCTCTCATTATATTCGGTGCCGTTTTAGAGGAAAACAAAGAAAGCTTTATGCGTGTAGCTATAGTGGCTACAGATTTTGAAAATGTCCAGTCACAACATCTGAAGCTAGTTAAAAAGCCAGAAGTAAAGGATGTTAAGAAAGTTGTACCAGAATCTCAGATAGAGGCAGTTCAACCCGAGGTAGAAGATGTCCCTGCATACCTAAGAAGAAAGAGAAAGCTATGAAGAACTTGAATCTTAAAGGAGATAAAGCCCTAGCTCTAATAGTGGGTTTGCTCTATGGTTATAGAGGTATGCCTTTTGAAGTAAAGGTGTTCAAAAGAGAAGAGTTTAGTAAAGACAAACACGCGGACGATAAAGTTTACTTTATAAACAGAAAAAGCGGTCAGCTAACAGACAGACTGGAAGAGTCTACCCATATATGCGTTATAAAAGAAGATAAGGATCTAAAGAAGATAGTGCTCTTTATCTATAAGTAGTTCCTCTTTTAACTGAGCCAGTAATAGGAGGGCTTGGAGAGGTGTTAGGTTTGCAACGTCTACACTCTTTAACTTCTCCGCTATCCGTTGGAGCTTCTCCACTTGCTCCATCTGAATGCTCTTCTGGTAGACTTCTTCGAGTGTAGGAACTTCGGACTTTGTAGCCAGCATACTGTAGTACTGATGCGCCTTTGATACTATCTCCTCTGGTAGGCCTGCCATCTGGGCTATGTATACACCAAGGCTACCGTTTGAGGGACCTCTTTTGAGTACGTATAGAAACCGCACGTCTTTATCCTCCTGAATGGCTGCCATGTGATAGTTCTTCAGCCCTTTAAGCTTTCCTTCCAGCTCTGTCAGTTCTGTGTAATGGGTTGCCACCAAGGTTCTAGCCTTTAATTTGTCGTGTATGTATTCAAGGATGGCCTTAGAGATGGCTATTCCGTCGTATGTGGAAGTTCCTCTACCTAGCTCGTCAAGTATCAGAAGGCTTCTTTCGTCTGCAGTGTTTAGCATGCTTGCTACGTCTAGCATCTCGTTCATGAAGGTGGAAACACCCAAGGCAAGCATATCACCCGAGCCTATGCGTGTATGCACAGAGCTCACCAGACCTATGGTAGCACTTTTGGCAGGTACAAAAGAACCCATATGGGCCAATATGGTGATAAGGGCCACCTGCCTTATGTAGCTAGACTTCCCTGCCATGTTGGGACCTGTTATGACCATCATAAAACTCTCTTCATCCATGTGTGTATCGTTGGGTACGTAATCCCTAACGAAGCTTTCTATGACCGGATGTCTTCCGCCTTCTATATGTATGACCTTTTCTTCAACCATTCTTGGCTTAGTCCAATCCTTTTCTATGGCTATGGTAGCTAAGGATTGAACGTAATCAAGCTGGGCTATAGCTTTCGCGTTTTTTGCTATGTCTTCTATGTAGGATAGGATATGGGCCTTCAGTTGTGAATAGAGTTCGTACTCAATAAGCTCTATCTTCTTTTGACTTGCCATTATCTTTTCTTCTAACTCTATAAGTTTGTCTGTTGTGAACCTTTCGGCGTTGCTTAAGGTTTGCCTGCGCTTAAAGTACGAAGGTACAAACTTGAGGTTTGGCTTTGTAACCTCTATGTAATAACCCATTACCTTGTTGTAGCCTATCTTTAGGCTTCCTATGCCTGTTAAGGTTCTTAGTTCTTCTTCGTACTCTTTTAGGATACTTTCTGAGTTGTCCCTTACTGACTTTAGTTCATCAAGTTCCTTACTAACACCGTCTTTTATGAGCCCCCCCTCTTTTACGTGCAAGGGTGGGTCATCAACGAGTACCCTGTCTATCTCTTGGGCTAAATGGAGCGTGTCTGCAAAGTATAGCTCCTTGAAGAACTCTGAGCTTAACTCTCTATCTACTAGGTCCTTTATCTGATAGACTGAGTAGAGGGCTTTTTTGAGATGTACAAGGTCTCTGGGTGTTGCCATATTACCGCTTATGCGTGATACAAGCTTTTCAAGGTCGTGTATGCCATCCAGGAGTTCCCTTAACGTCTTAAGCACGTGTCTTTTTTGGATCAGCTCTTCAACAGCATCCTGGACTTTGAGTATAGCATCCAAGCTGCTGTAAGGATGTAGTATGTTGAACTTGAGAAGTCTTCTTCCCATGGGGGTTATGGTTCTGTCAAGGATACCAAAGAGAGAGTGTTCCTTGTGACCTTCGTAACTTTCTGTGAGTTCAAGGCCTACTCTTGCCCTGTGATCTATGCGCAGGTAAGTTTGCATTCTATAGGGTTTTGGTCTTTGAACGTATGGGAGAAAGTTCTTTTGAGTTCTCTTCAGATAGATGTAAACACCACCACAGGCATACAGGCATCCTTCGTCTTCAAAACCAAAGGCCTTGTGATGATAAGCTTGCCACTTTTCTAGTATAACTTTCTTACCTTCAATAAAGTCCTCTTCAGGTATGGATGTGATGTAAGCCTTAAGGTTTAAGTCTATGCTTAGACCTTTTGGTGTTAGAACTTCCTTGGGTGAGAGCTTAAGCATAAACTCTTCTACTTGCTTTTTATCGCCACAAAAACCAAAAAACTCTCCCGTGTAGGGGTTGAGATAAGCACAGTAGTATCTGTCCTTTAGCTTATAGATGCTTGCTAGACCTGAATGTTCTTCCTTTTCAAAGTATGTTCCAGGAGTTATTACCCTTACGACGTCTCTTTTTACTAAGCCCTTTGCCTGTGAAGAGTCTTCCAGTTGTTCGCATATGGCCACCTTATAACCTCTGCTTACAAGCCTTGACACATAGGAGCTGAAGGAGTGATAGGGTACGCCGCACATGGGGATCTTTTCTTTACCTTTACCCACTGGTCTGGAGGTGAGTACTATACCAAGTTCCCTTGAGCCTATGATGGCATCTTCGTAGAAAAGCTCATAAAAGTCACCAAGGCGGAAGAAGAGGAGACAATCTTCATACTCCCTTTTTAAGGAGTGGTACTGAAGAAGCATAGGGGTGAGTTCTTCATTTTGCATGTTCTACAAACCTCTTCTCCCTTATGACCACGACTTTTATCTGTCCTGGAAAGTCTAGCTCTTCTTCTATCTTTCTAGCTATGTTTTTGGAAAGCACGTAGGCTTCTTCGTCTGAGATTTCATCGGGGTTTACTATGACCCTTACTTCTCTACCAGCTTGAACGGCATAAGCGTTCTGTACTCCTGGGAAAGACTTTATGATGCTTTCTAGCTTTTCAAGTCTCTTTAAGTAAGCTTCTAGGCTTTCCCTTCTAGCTCCTGGTCTTGCTGCAGACAGTGCATCGGCGGCACATACCAAGGCTACTTCGGGATACCTTACGGGTTCTTCGTTGTGGTGTGCCCTTATAGCGTTTATGACCAGGTCTGGTTCGCCGTACTTTTTACACAGTTCAACCCCTATGTCTGTGTGTGAACCACCGAGCTCATGAGATATGGATTTTCCTATATCGTGGAGAAGCCCGGCTCTTCTAGCCATCTTGGCATCTAGTCCTAGCTCCTCGGCCATGAGTCCGGCTAGATAAGCCACTTCTTTTGAGTGTAAGAGTACGTTCTGAGAATAGCTTGTTCTGAAGTACAGTTTTCCTATGTAGTAGTAAAGCCCAGGGTTTATGTCATACAAGCCAAGCTCTGTACATGTCTCCTCACCAATTTTCCTTATCTTCTCGTCCATTTCCTTTTTTACCTCTTCCACTACTTCTTCTATACGTGCTGGATGTATCCTTCCGTCCTCTATGAGCCTTTGAAGGGCCTCTTTTGCTATTTCTCTTCTTAATGGATCAAAGGAAGATATGGTGACCACGTCTGGAGTGTCGTCTATTATGAGGTCCACTCCGGTTAGGAGTTCAAAGGTCCTTATATTCCTACCCTCTCTACCTATTATCCTACCTTTAAACTCATTGGAGGGTAAATCTACAGTAGTGGTGGTGTAGTTTATGGCTATCTCCGGTGCTATTCTCTGAACAGCCGAAGCTATTATCTTCTTGGCCTCATACTCGGCCTTTTGCACATACTCCTCTTCTATGGCCTTGGCAAGTTTTATGGCTGATATTCTGGCTTCTTCCTCTGCTTTCTTTAGCACCTCTCTTCTCGCCTCTTCGAAGGTAAGGGAGGCTATCCTTTGTAGTTCAAGTAGTTCCCTGCTTCGTAGCTCTTCTACCTCCTTAAGCCTTTCTTCTATTTCCTTTTCCTTCTCTCTTATACTCTTGTAGAACTCTTCTAAACTCCTTTCCTTTTCACGTATATCCTTCTCCCTTTTGAAAAGTTCTTCTTCTCTTCTTTCTAGAGCTTCAAGGCGTCTTTCTAGTTGTAATTCTTTTTGTCTTAACTCTTCTTTCTTCTCCTTTTCGTAAGCTTCAGCTTCTTTTCTTGCCCTTTCCAGTATTTGAGTGTATTCAGTCTGAGCGTTGTTTAGCAGTGCACGGGCTTCTTCCCTTGCCTTTTCTATTATGCGTTCGTACTCTGCCTGTGCTTCCTGCTTGGCTTTGAGAAGAAGTTGATCAGTCTCAATCTTAAGGCGTTCTAATTCTGCTTTTTGTTCTTTTTGAGCATTCTTTGTCTTTACAAAGAAGTAAACGCCTATAGATGCCATGATTGCTGAAGACATAAGTAAAAATATCTCAACCATCATCTCTCTACCTCCTTTATGTAGTCTTCTGTGAGTATGTAGTCAACGGGTACGTCCCAAGTGTCCCTTGGGAGCTCCTCCAATACCTGGAAGCTAAAACAGACACCTACCTTTTCCCCCCTTATGCGTGGAAGGAGCTTGTCGTAAAAACCCTTCCCAAAGCCCAGTCTGTAACCCTTAAGGTCAAAGGCCAGGCCAGGAACAAAAGCCAGATCCACCTGCTGTGGTTCTATCCTAAGACCGTTTATTGGCTCCATTACTTTATACTTGCCTACCTGCAGGTCTTCTAAGCTTTTAATGGCGTACAGGGAAAGGTCATCATCTTCCACCTTAGGAAGGGTAAGTGTAAGATCTTCTCTCTGTAAGAGGTGATCAAAGAGAGGTCTTATGTCAGGCTCACCTGCTATTGGCCAGAATAGAAGTACAGTCCGCGGCCTTTTTGTTTCAATAAACCTAAGGCAGTTGTCAACTACCTTTGCAGACAGGTAGCTGTATAGGTCTTTATCAAGAGACTTCCTCTTCTCAAGTAATAAGCTACGTATACTCTTCTTTTCTGAAAGAGACATCTTCCACCTCCTTTTGCAGGAGGGGAAGGCAAGAAAAACCCACCCTTGCCGTGGTAAGAAGGCCTTCGGTGGGCCCCAAACCAATACAGGTGGGTGCCCTCCCAGGATGCCTACGCTGAGGCTCTCCTGGAGCCCGGGCTCCCTATAGCCTCACCATGTGGACCCCAATCTAAACCTTCCTACCACGAACAGGGCAGGCTATCCTCTAAGCTCGGCACCAAACTCCTTCTTCAGGGTACTTATAAGCTTTTCCATAAAGGCATTAGCCTCTTCATCAGATATACTACCTTCCTTACTTCTCAGCACTATCCTGATGCTGATGCTTTTCTTGCCTTCCCCGATCCTACTGTCCGTGTAAACATCAAAAACTTTCACGTCTTCCACCCAGTTACTCAACTCAGATATTCTTAATAATAATCTATCCACCGGTAGGTTCCTGTCTACAACTAGGGCTATATCCCTTATGACTGGCGGGAACTTGGACAGCTCTTTGTAGCTAGGAACGTAAGATTCTAAATCTGCGAGGGAAAGCTCAGCCACAAATACTCTTCCCCTGAGCTCTAAACGTTGCCTTATGCTTGGATGAAGCTCTCCCAAAAATCCTATACTTTTATCCTTGTGCTTTAAGGTTGTTTGGACGTAAGGGTGTAAAAAGCCAAGCTGTCCTTCACCTACATTGAAGTCTACCCTCAGATGCCTAAGAAGGTCTTCTACTAAAGACAGAAGCTTGTACGCATCATACTCTTCCTTTGGATAGAGTTTTCTTAAACCTGTCATAAGGATACCTACTCTTTCTTCTTCTCCTTCCTGTGTGTAGACTTTTCCTACCTCAAAGATGCACATGTCGTAGTTGTGTCTGTTCTGGTTGAGGAGTGCAGTCCTTATAAGGCCTGGAAGTAGAGAAGTTCTCATGAGGCTTTGACTTTTAGTAAGTGGGTTTACTACCTTTACTTGCGGTCTTTCAAGACCCATTAGATCGTAGAGTTCTTCATCCTCAAAGGAGAAGTTTATCACCTGAATACAACCACGGGCTGCCAAAAAGGACGCTACATCCCTGCTGCTCTTCTTTGGTACACATGGGATGGATAGAACCTCGGAGCTAAAGCTTTCGTATCCTTTTACCCTCATTATCTCTTCGATGATGTCTACGTCTTCTTTTATGTCAAAGGATCTAAAGGAAGGTACATATACCTGCAGACCACACCTTGAAACCTCATGAGGTATTTCAAGCCTTGAAAGTATACTGCTTATTTGTTCTCTGTTAAAGTCCTCCCCCGTGTACCTTCTAAACTTTTCCAAGGGTAGGAAGATCTCTTTTGACATATACCTTCTTGGGTATACATCTTTGAGGGCTACAAGCTGGGCGCCTGTGAGCTCAAGCATAAGCTTTATAGCTTCAGTTTGATATGTCTTCACACCTTGTATGTCTACGTTTCTCTCAAACCTGTAAGAGCTGTCCGTCTGTATTCCAACAGCCTTGGAAGACCTCCTTATCCTGTAGGGGTTAAAGTAAGCAGACTCCAGGAGCACCTTTTTTGTGCCTTCTTGTACGGCACTTTCTAACCCTCCTACAACGCCGGCTATAGCCAGTGGTTTTACATCGTCCGCTATAACCAGGTTATCTTCAGAAAGTTCCACCTGACCTCCTGTTAGTGTGTTTATGGATTCTCCTTTTCTGGCACTCCTTACAACGATTGAACCTTCTATCTTATCGTAGTCAAAGGCGTGCAGCGGCTGTCCATACTTGAGCATTACATAGTTGGTTATGTCTACCACGTTGTTGATGCTTCTTATACCACACTGCCATAGCCTTTTTCTCATCCAGAGTGGGCTTTCCTTTACGCTTACTCCAACTAATAGAGCTCCCGAGTATCTACTGCAATCTTCATCCTCTATGCGTATGTTCAAGTGTTCTATATCCTCAAGCTCCTCAACATTCCAGTTCTTCCTGTCTCTACCTAAAAGAGCTCCTATTTCTCTGGCGAGCCCTTTTACGCTCAGAAGATCTCCCCTGTTTGGTGTTATTTCTACTTCTAGTATCCATTCGCCGAAGCCCAAAAGTCCATAAGCATCTGTACCAGGTTTTATGTTCTCCTCAAACCTTATCACTCCTTCTTGTCTATCCTCGAGACCGAGTTCCTTAGCTGACAGGAACATTCCTTCTGAGATCTTCCCTTCAAATTCTCTCTTCTGTATGCATATATTTCCTATCCTGGCGTTTGGGAGGGCTACTATGACACCATCACCCACCTTTACACTGTTGTCTCTGGTGTATACCTTTATGAAAGTGTTTTCTCCTACCTGTACGGTGCAGTATAATCCTTTATCCAGAGGCTCTATCTGCACTATCTTGCCTGTTACAACTCCCTCCATGCGTATATCCAATAGGTATGCTATTGTCTCTACGCTCTTTAGTGTTAGTATGTGTGCTACCTCTTGAGGATGCACGTCTTGTATGTCTATGAACTCATAGAGCCAACTGTATGGAATCCGCATGTGAGATATTTTATATAATTTTCATTGTTATGCGTGAGATCTTCATAACTGACGTCTCCCTTAGGGATGGAATACAGAGCTTGCTTGCCACACGCGTCAGAGGTGAGGACCTCTATGAAGTTTTAGAGGTTTTAGACAGATGTGGTTTTTGGTCCCTTGAGGTTTGGGGAGGTGCCACCTTTGACGTCTGCCTTAGATACCTCAAAGAAGACCCATGGGAAAGGCTCAGGAAGTTTAAAGATATAGCTAAGAACACAAAGCTTGAAATGCTTCTGAGAGGACAAAACCTGGTAGGCTACAGACATTATCCTGATGATGTAGTGGAAGCTTTTGTTAAGAAAGCTTACGACAATGGCATAGAAGTCTTCAGGATATTTGATGCTTTGAATGATACAAGGAACATGAGAAAGGCCATAGAGGTGGCCAAGAAGATAGGAGCCACAGTCAAGGGTGTCCTCTCTTACACCATAAGCCCTGTTCATACAGTGGAGTATTACCTTAAGGTAGCCAGAGAGTTAGTAGACATGGGAATAGACATAATATCCATAAAGGATCAGGCGGGGCTCTTGTCTCCAAAGGTTGCCTACGAGCTTGTTAAGGCTCTTAAGGAGGAGTTTCCTTCGTATCCTGTACATCTACACACACAGACAACGGCAGACCTAGCAGAGATGGCCCAGCTTAAAGGCATAGAAGCTGGAGCAGATATGATAGATACAGTCTTCTACTCCCTATCTGGTCAAACATCCCATCCACCAGGTGAGACCATGATATACGTTCTTAGGGAGTTCGGTTATAAGGTAAGCGTGGATGAAAACCTCTACAAGAAGGCTGGTGATATGTTTAGAGAGATAAGGAAAAAATACAAAAAGTATGATGTTCTACCCCCATACCCTGATGTGGGCGTGTTGAAGCATCAGATACCAGGTGGAATGATAACCAACTTCATAAGCCAGCTAAAGGAACAAGGAATGGAAGACAAACTTGAGGAGGTTATGCAAGAGGTAATAAGGGTAAGGGAAGACCTTGGGTATCCTCCACTGGTAACACCAACCAGCCAGATAGTAGGTTCCCAAGCCTTCTTAAACGTCTTGCATGGAGAAAGATACAAGGTGGTCACCAAAGAGACAAGAGACTACGTAAAAGGTCTATACGGTAGACCACCAGCCCCCATAAAGGAGGAACTAATAAAGAAAATACTAGGAAATGAGGAACCCGTATACCATATAAGACCTGCGGATCTGCTAGAGCCAGAGCTTGAAAAGGTAAGGCAAGAAGCTATACAGGCTGGTGCGAGGAGCGAAGAAGATGTACTTTCCTACGTTCTCTTTCCGTTAGTAGCCAAAGAGTTCTTTGAGTGGAGGGACAAGTTTGAGAAAGGTCAAGCACCACCACCTTACACGGAAGATATCATGCAAGAAGAGGAAGAAAGGCATAAGGCTCCTGTAGAGTTTTACATAACGGTGCATGGTGAGCAGTACCACGTTCAGATAGCTGGTAAAGGTGAGGATACGGAGGAAGGTAAGACCTTCTTCATCAGGCTAGATGGAAGGCTTGAAGAGGTGGTTCTTAAGCCTTTAAGGGAGATAGATATATCTCAAATAAAGAAGGGAGAGATAACAGCTGGTGAAGAAGTAAAACCAAAAAGAAGAAAGCCCGTAGGTGTAGGAGACATAACTTCACCCATATCTGGTAAGGTGGTCAACATAAAGGTAAACGTAGGGGATCGTGTTAAAGAAGGTGATGTACTGTTTGTGGTTGAGGCCATGAAGATGGAGAACGAGGTGCACAGCACCATAAGCGGCGTGGTGGAAGAAATACTGGTGTCTGTGGGTGAGGTTATCAATCCAGATGAGGTAGTGATGAGGATAAAGCCAGAGATATGAAAGGTACGCTCCTCATTGTAGAGGACGATAGAGACCTTTCTGACCTTATAGCTTACAATCTTAGAAGGGAAGGCTATCAAGTTTTGACAGCAAGCAGTGGAGCACAAGCCTTAAAGCTCCTGGACAGCCAAAGGATAGACCTCATACTTTTGGACATAATGCTTCCAGATTATGACGGCTATAGGATAGCCCAGTACGTAAGATCTAGGCAGGACCTCAGGATGATCCCAATACTTTTTATCACGGCGAAAGATAGGGAGGAGGATAAGCTTAAAGGCTTCTCTGTAGGTGGAGACGACTACATAACAAAGCCCTTCTCCATAAAGGAGCTGCTTGCAAGGGTCAGGGCGGTGTTGATGAGGTCGAAGGGTGTGCCACCTGGTAGAGTACATAACATAGGCGATATAACGGTAGACTTAGACACCAAGAAGGTTTGGAAGGGTGGAACTCTTGTAAGCCTTACACCTTCGGAGTTTAGGATACTTGAAGCTCTTCTGGAAAACAGAGGAAAGCCCGTAAGTAGAGAAAGACTCGTGGAGAACTATTTGGACAGGGATGTTTTTGATAGGACAGTAGATGTACACATAAAGAACCTCAGAGAAAAGCTTGGTAAAGATGTTATCAAGACGGTAAGAGGTTTTGGTTATAAAATAGAGTGATGCTCCAGCTCTGGAAGGAAAAGATAGAAAAGAGGCTAAGAGATCTTCTAAAACCCTTCAACCCTGATGTGTTCTACAGGGCCATGTCCTACTATCCTTTTCAGGAAGGTAAAAGGATCAGGCCCATGCTCGTATGCATAGTGGCAGACGCTTATGGTGGAGACATAGAGGATGCTATTACTGCCGGCTGTGCTATAGAGTTTTTGCACAATTATTCCCTTATACATGACGATCTGCCGTGTATGGATAACGATGCCTTTAGGAGGGGGTTACCATCGTGTCATGTGGCTTTTGGTGAAGACCTTGCACTTCTTGCAGGTGATGCTTTGCTTACCTTCAGTTTTGAAGTGTTATCCGACAAAGGTCTGTACAAAACTCTGACAGAGGGTGAACTCCTGCTTATGGTGAACATTCTCTCCAAAAAGGCTGGTTTTATGGGTATGGTCGGTGGGCAAGTTTTGGACATAAGGAAGCTAGGAGATCAGGATGAGATAACCTTAAAGAAGACAGCCGAGCTTTTTAGTGCATGCTTTATCTTTGGTGGTATAGTTGGGAAGAGATTGGACCTCCTTGAAGAGTTAGACACCCTAGGAAAAGAGTTTGGCATATTCTTCCAGATGATAGATGACTACAAGGATAAGGATGGATACTACCAAGTGTACAGCGAAGGTGTCCTGCATATGGCCGAAGAGAAGCTAAACTCAATAAAGAAAAAGGCACAGGAGCTTTCAGTTCTTACTGAGCACTTTTTAAACCTTCTGCAGATGTTTGAAGACTTTGTAAAGACTGATTAGTGCCACAAGCACTACTAAAGAGACATAAGTAAACGCCAGTGTTGCGTTTATGTAATCTCCAAGAAGTACTTTATGGGCTACGTCCATAGAGTTTATACCGGAGGGAAGCTCTCCTTTTTGGAGGAAGGAAGAGATCCATCGAGCATGTGCCAGAAAACCTATACCCTTGTCAGGATGGAACACCTTTTCAAGCCCAGCCGTTATGGTGTTTATGCCTACGAACAGTGCTGGCAATCCTGTTACCCACGCATACCTTATTCCATGCCTTGTGGCTATGTAGTAGGTTGCTATTATAAGGGCTGCAGTAGCCAACAACTGGTTGGATACTCCAAATAGAGGCCAAAGGGTCTTTACACCACCATAGGGATCCACAACACCTGCATACAGGAAGTAGCCCCACAGGGCAACAACTACGAAGCTTACGAATATGTTCAGAATAGGGTTAGAGTAGTTTTTGAAGGATGGGTGTACGTAGCTCAGTATGTCCATAAGGATGTACTTTCCTACTCTCGTGCCTGCGTCTATGGTGGTGAGTATGAACATGGCTTCAAAGAGTATGGCAAAGTGATACCAAAAGGCTATGAGTGCCTCCGATGTGCTTTTGGCAAGTATGTAGGCTATACCTATGGCGAAGGATGGAGCTCCGCCAGTCCTTGAGAGGATGTTCTCGTGAACCTCTTGCGAGTACCTCTTTAACTCCTCAGCTGTTATAGGGAAACCCCACGAAGATATCACGGATGCTGCCTGTTCAAAGGTCTTTCCTATCACTGACGGGGGAGAGTTTATGGCGAAGTAAAGACCAGGCTCCATGCTGACAGCTGCTATAAGGGCTATGACTGCTACGAAGGATTCAGCTAGCATACCCCCATAACCTACAAGCCTTATGTGGCTTTCTTTGTCTATGAGCTTTGGCGTCGTTCCAGAAGATATGAGTGAGTGAAAGCCCGATATAGCACCACACGCTATAGTTATAAACAAGAAGGGAAACAGATCACCCTTCCAGACGGGACCATTTCCATTGAAAGCAAACTGGGTAAGTGCCGGCATCTTCACTTCAGGCATAGCCACGAGTACACCAATAGCTACGAGCACAACAGTTCCAAGCTTGAGGAAAGTGCTAAGGTAATCCCTTGGTACCAGCAGCAGCCACACGGGCAGGACTGAAGCGGTAAAGCCATAAGCCATGAGGAAGAAGGCTAGAGTCTTTTCAGACAAGTTAAAGTACACGGACAAAGTTGGAGAGTCTGCAACCAATCTACCTATATATAAGCTGAGTAGTAAGGAAGTAGCTCCAAACAGGAAAGGGATAAGTGCAGAGCCAGGTCTTACGTACCACATGTACAAGCCCATAAGGATGGCTATGGGTATGCTCGCAAAGACTGTAAAGGTACTCCACGGGCTGTTGAACATAGCCTTGACTATAACCAGGGCAAGGACTGCAAGCAGTATAATGAGTATGGAAAATATGGTGAGGAGAACCACAATACCCCCAAGCTTACCAAGCTCCTCCTTAGCTATCTGACCCAAGCTTTTAGCATCCTTGCGCATGGACATGGCAAGCACTACCATATCCTGCACAGCACCAGCAAGAACCACACCTATCAGTATCCACAGAAGCCCAGGAAGATAACCCATTTGAGCAGCAAGGACAGGACCTACCAAAGGTCCAGCACCAGAGATGGAGGCAAACTGGTGAGCAAAAAGCACCCACTTGTTGGTAGGAACAAAGTCTACCTTGTTGTAAAACTTATGGGCTGGAGTGGGGTTGCTGTCATCTACCTGAAAAACTTTGTAGGCTATGAACCTGCTGTAGTACCTGTAACCTATAGTAAAAGCGCAGAGGGTAGCCACTAAGAACCATACTGCATTTACCTTTTCTCCTCTCTCTATGGCCAATACATATAGAGAAAAAGCACCTACTAGAGAAAGAATTAGGAGTATAAGCTTTTCCCTCATTCTAGATGTTGCTTGAAGAAGGCTACTGTCTTTATCCACACGTCTTTGGCGTACTCTTCATGGTAGACCTCAGGCCTTGCATCGTTGAAGAAGGCATGATCCACGCCTGCGTATATGATAAACTGGGCGTTTATGGAGTGTTTATTGCACTCCTCTATTGCCTTGACTACGTCCGACAGTGGTATGAAGGCGTCCTTTCCTGCATGGACGGCAAACACGGGAGCCTTTATCTTGGAAAAGTCTATAGGCACTATGCTGTACAAGCCGTAGTATGGAGCTAAGGCATGAACGTCTTGGGGGAACTTAGCCCCAAAGTACCAGGTGCACGTTCCACCACAGCAAAAGCCCGTAACTCCAAACCTATAGTCCTGGACCCTACCCACAAACCCTATGTCGTTCTCCTTAAAGTAATCCAGGCTTGCTTTGAACATAGCCTCGGCTTCAGGAAGCCTGTTTTGAAAGAGATCCTGCATGAGCTTGCCTGCATCCTCTGGGTTGTTAGCAGTCTTACCCTTGTATAGATCTATGCCGAAGGCGAAAAAGCCTTCCCTTGCGTACCTGTCACACACGTCCTTTATATGAGGTACAAGTCCCCACCATTCGTGTATAACTATGACGAGCGGACCCTTCGTTATGGCCTCAGGCTCTGCAAAATACCCAGAAACCTCCACTCCGTCCTTTTTGAAGCTAATCATCTTTCCCATAGCAATCCTCCTGTTATATTTTATTGATATATAATTATATACAGGGGTGCGTTATGGTAGTAAGCGAAGAGGAAAGGTTGGAAGAGTGGGCTGAGTTTTTAAAAGCTCTGGCACATCCTATAAGACTGAGGATAGTGGCAGAGCTTATGGAGAGCAAGCAGTGCGTTAAAAACTTGAGCGAGCTCATAGGCACATCCCAGCCTAACATCTCTCAACATCTCAGCATTCTTAGGAATAAAGGTATATTAGGATGTAAAAGGGACGGTTCAGTGGTGTGTTATTACATAAAGGACAGGAGAGTAATACACATATATAGGTTGCTTGCATCTGAAAAGGAAGAGGCTAATAAAGGAGGATAGGCATGGCTGGAAAAGTTATCACTTTAACTGACAGCAACTGGCAGACGGAGGTGCTTAACTCCGACGGGCTTGTGCTCGTGGACTTTTGGGCTCCGTGGTGTGGACCATGCAGGATATTGGCACCCATAATAGAGGAACTTGCGGAGGAGTTTGAGGGAAAGGTAAAGGTAGGAAAGCTAAACACGGATGAAAACCCAAACATAGCGATGCAGTATGGCATAAGGGCCATACCCACTGTTATGCTCTTCAAGAACGGTGAAGTGGTAGACACGAGGATAGGTGTACAGCCCAAGGAAGCCCTAAGGCAGATGATACTCAGTCACATATGAACGGGTTTTCTGAAGATATACTCTACGATTGTGTCATAGTGGGTGGTGGACCTGCGGGGCTTACCGCAGGTCTTTACTGCGCAAGAGCAAAGATGAACACCCTTCTCTTTGAGAAGGGTACGTTGGGCGGTCAGATAGCTATAACAGATCTAGTTGAGAACTACCCTGGGTTTCCAGAAGGTATAAGCGGGAAAGAATTGACCCAGCGGTTCAAGGCCCAAGCTGAAAGATTTGGCCTTAAGATACACCGCGGCGAAGTTTTAAAGATTGAAAAAGTAGATAAGGAGCTATTCATACACCTTAGAACAGGTCAAATGGTTAGAAGCAAAACGGTAGTATTGGCCGTGGGTGCAAGTCCAAGGAGATTAGGCGTTCCTGGAGAGGAGGAGTTTTTAAACAGAGGAGTATCCTACTGTGCTACCTGTGATGGGGCCCTCTTTGACGGTGTTCCCATAGCTGTAATAGGTGGTGGTGATTCTGCATGTCAGGAAAGCCTTTTTCTTACTCGTTTTGGCAGCGTAGTCTATCTTATTCACCGAAGAGATCAGCTTCGCGCTCAAAAGCACCTACAAGAAAAGGTCTTTTCCAACCCAAAGATAAAGTTCATACCCAACAAGGTAGTTGAAAGGATAGAGGGAAGTCAAGCCGTAGAAAGGCTAGTGCTAAGGGACACAAAGACGGGTGAGCTCTCCGAGTTAAACGTAGAGGGTGTGTTCATATTCATAGGGCTTGAGCCAAGCACAGGATTCTTGAAGGGTTTTGTGGAGTTGGATGAGAGAGGTTACATAAAGACAGATGAGCGTATGAGAACGAACGTACCAGGTGTGTTTGCCTGCGGTGATTGCAGAAGCGGCGCCACAGGTCAGGTGGCTGTTGCAGTAGGGGAGGGTTGTATAGCTGCCATAGAGGCAGAGAAGTACCTGCAAGAAGAGTTTTAATATGCTTCTGAAGGTGCTCTCGGTAGGACCCTTATCTGTTAACTGCTCTATACTGTTGGACGAGGAGAGGAAGGAGGCCTTAGTAATAGACCCTGGAGCAGATGCAAGCAGGATAATAGAAGAGTTGAAGGACTTTAAACTGGTGGGCATACTTGCAACGCACGGACACATAGATCACGTAGGTGTAGTAAAGACCCTAAAAGAGCGGACTGATGCCATCTTTTACATGAACGAAGAAGATCTTTTTTTGTTAGAAGATACCCTTTGGCCAGGGTTTGATAGGTATATAGGAGCCGAACTACCCTGCCCAGAACCTGATATCTCCATAAGGGAAGGAGATACCATAAAGTTTGGGTCTGTGGAGATAAGGGTATTGCATACACCCGGTCATACTCCAGGACTTTGCTGCTTTTACATACCACAACATTCCCTGTTAATAGCCGGGGACCTTCTCTTCAGAGGGGGTGTGGGAAGATGGGATCTGCCTGGTGGGGACCTTCAGGCTTTAAAAAAATCCTTGAGGCGTGTGTTTGAAGAGCTTCCTGACGACACACTGGTGGTAACGGGTCACTATGATAAGACCACAATAGGCCATGAGAGGGTCTTCAATCCTTACCTGAGGGAGCTACTATGAGGCTTGCTGTAGTAGACATAGGCTCTTACTCCTGTAGGCTTGCTGTTGCAGATATTAACAACGGTGTACCCCATATAGTCTATAAGGAAGGAAAGATCACATCCCTTATGAGCGGTGTACAGTCCGAAGGTCTAATACAGGAAGACAGGATGGAGGAAACTTTACAGGTAATAGAGTCCTACCTCAAGAAGGCAAAGGAGCTAGGTGTACAAGAGATATACCTTTTGGGAACAGAAGCCCTTAGAAAGGCAAAGAATAGAGATCAGTTTTTTAGACTAGTCAAAGAGAGGTTAGGGTTAACAGTTGAAGTGATACCACCAGAGAAGGAAGGAGAGTTAGCCTTTTTGTCTGCTGTTTACTCCCTCGATCTTAGCGGTCACGTGTGCGTCATAGACCAGGGTGGAGGGTCTACAGAGTTCGTATTTGGAAGGGATAAAAAGCTCTATGAGGTCCGATCACTTCCTATGGGTATAGTAAGCCTGACGGAGGAGTTCATAAAGCACGACCCACCCACCATATACGAGCTAGAGTCTCTCAAAAACTACGTAGATGAAAGAATATCCGAGTTGGTAAGACCAGTGGATCAACTTGTGGGACTTGGTGGTACTATAACCACCCTGGCGGCGTTAGAGTACAACGTCTTCCCTTACGACCCTTCTCAGGTACATGGCAAGGCTCTTTCCCTAGAAGCTATCATGAAGTGGCTCGAAATCCTTTCTTCCATGAAAGCACAAGAAAGGTACGCCACATTCCCACACATAGAGCCAAAAAGGTCCAAGGTAATAATAGCAGGGATAGTCATGTTCTACAGGATACTCCTCCTGTTTGGTAAGAAGGAGATAGTCGTAAGTGACTGGGGAATAAAGGAGGGTTTTTTGATAAAAAAAGGAGGGGAACGGAAAGGGAGGTAAGCTTTAGAAGATCCACTGGAACTGAATCGTTACAGCATCGTTGTTTATCTTGTTTCTTTCTTCGTCGAACTTTGTGTACTCAATGGTCCATCTGAAGTTTTCGTTCCTGTAGTAGTAGTTGATGCCCAGGCCGAGCTGTTTTATCTTACCCAAGGTAGATCTGTCCTGACCGGCGGTCAGTTGGTTAGCTCCCACAAAGTTTGTAGCGTCACCGTACAGTCTGGCATTAGCTCCGCTGCCCACTATCACTATCTGAGGTTTGTACTCAGAGTAGCTTATGTAAGGTTCGAACTTATGTGGAGATTTTTCGTTCAAGAGATATCCTGCCTTCACAATCCAGAAGGAGTTCTTTATGCTTTGATTAGGATATAGGTTGTTGGCACCATCTGTCAGGAGTAGCTTTTCAAACTTAACCTGTCCAATCTCCGCTAGGAAGGATATTGGTCCGTGATGCCAGGCTAAGTCCGCACCGTAAAACCTCATGTTAACCTTGTTGTCAAGCAAACTCTGCGACACCGTAGTGCTGTTTACACCTATTGGATTGGGAAGTATTAGGTAGGGTATGCGCACGTTTACAGTTCCAGCACCGTTGTACGGTGAGCCGTTACCTAATACACCTGCGGATATCCCTTGGGTATCCGTTACGATATGCTAGTCTATCTTGTTCTGGAAGGCATAAGATACACCAAGAGTTATTCCCTTTCTTTTCCCTATGTAAGTGTCCCTATAGAGCCAGTTGTAGATAGCAGGTCTTCCTTCTGGGTCACCCAGTTGTAGCGTGGCCCTAAAGGTGTAAAGAGGGTTGTTGGAGGAGTTGCCCCTTGCCTTAGACAAGCATGTGGATATGTTTGGATTTGGGGTTGTATATCCACAGAGTGGTGTATTATTAGATACGCCGACGACTGTATCATCCCATGGGTTTTTTACGTTCTTAAAACTGGAAAAGGCTCCCACAAAGGCATCAAAGGTTATCTTAGAGTAGCCTTGACCTTTAGGGGGTGTCCTCAAGTGTACATAGCCTCCGAAGGACCTCCCCGTGACGTCTCCTATGGCAAGATGGGTCCATCTTAGGGTGGCGTTTGTCCTGTCAAGGTCTATGTTGTCATAGGCTCTTTGAAACTGTTCCCTTCCTAGGGGTACTCTAGGATACCCCAAGTGAAGGTCTACCGTCAGACTCTTCAGGTCGGTCATGGCGCTTGGTACTAGTATGAGGTCAAATTCATGGATGTAGCCCGTATTTCCGTTGCTCTGCCTTTTTGCATGAGTTGGCTGCCCTCCAAAAGGTGCGTCATAAGGATCCCTGCCAAAGTCGTTATCTCTCAGAACTAGGTTGAACTTAAACCACTGGTTTACGCTACCACCGAACCTTATCCTTATCCTCCTGAAGAATACATCATCCCTACTGCTTGCGTTGACAAAGTTAGGCCTGTTTTGATCGCTTATGTTTTGATGTCTAAACCAGGTTTGAATGAGGAAGTTTATGTCTAGGTACTGCTCCTCTGAAGAGGTGCTCAGCTTTATGGCGTGAGAAAACTCTGGGCTGAATAGAAGCAAAGCCAAGCAGCTCGAAGTAAGAAGATGCTTCTTCATGCTTAAACCTCCCTACTGAACTTTTATGTAGCCATAGCCCCTCGCTTGAAGCTCACCTATGGCCCCAACACCTGACGGAACTATCTTTGTAAACTCATGAAGCTTATTAGGATCAAGTCTTAGTCTTGTGAGGGTTATGTTACATATGTAGTACTCAACTCCATAGATCGTAAGGTCCTTCTCCATTCTGTAGAGTTCTTCTACGTTTATGGGTTCAGATTCCCAGGGTGAGCCTGTGAGGTCCTTCATGAAAAACTTTACGCCCGGTCCATGGGCAACCACCACTATCTTTATCTTGAATGGATCGTTGTTGTAAACAGATAGATGATTCCCTATGTTACCGAGCATGGCCCTAAAACGTGGCTCCTGTGGAAAGTCACAGTGATAGACTACGGATATGTCTGCTTCCTTCTTAAAGTCTTTGTATTCTATGCGTGGCGGTGCTGCACCTGCAAACCTTCCTATGAAAGGTAAACCCACTAGCAGAGAGGTCCACTTAAAAAAGCTCCTCCTGTCCATACTATCCACCTCCGCATACAACCTTTTTGCAAAAATCATGCCAAGGAGGGGATTTTGAAAAGTGTAGGATTTAAAAGCCTTTTGTCAGAGGAGTGGGTCTTATGTGTATGTCATAATGGCATGCAGGATGTCATGATGGCATTACAGGAGGTTATGGTACCTGAGCTTTCTGTAGAGAGTCCTTAAGGGTATTCCTAACATCTGAGCTGCCTTCTTTTTGTTGTTTCCACTGAGCTTCAGAGCCTCCAGTATACGCTGCCTTTCCATATCCTTCAGAGTTAAAGTACCTTGACAGGTATTTGGTATACAGAGCTCTTGCGGTGTTATGTATCTACCCTCGGCGAAAAGAACTGCCCTTTCTACTATGCTCTTTAGCTCTCTCACGTTCCCCGGGTAGGTATAGCTTAAAAGCTCCTCCTTTGCCTGCCTGGTAAAACCTTCTATACTCTTTCTGTACTTGTGGGAGTAAAACCTTAAAAAATGCTCGGCTAAGGGGATTATGTCCTCCGGACGTTCTCTTAAGGGTGGGATGTAGATCTCTACCGTGCTCAGCCTGTAGTATAGATCTTTCCTAAACTTTCCCTCCTCAATAAGCTTTTTTACGTCTGCGTTAGTTGCAGCTATGAGCCGTACATCTGTATGTATCTCCCTCTTTCCACCTATTCTGAAAAAGCTTTTGTGCTCTACTACCCTCAGCAGCTTGGCTTGTACCTCGACAGGAATATCTGTCACTTCATCCAAAAATATGGTGCCTTCGTTGGCAAGCTCAAAGAAACCCTCTCGGGATTGAACGGCTCCTGTGAAAGCTCCCTTCTCGTAGCCGAAGAGCTCCGCCTCCACCAGATCTTTTGGAATGCTAGCCAAGTTTAGTACGACCATAGGTTTAGCTTTTCTGGGGCTTAGCTGGTGTATCAACCTCGCTATTACCTCTTTTCCCACTCCTGTTTCACCTACTAAAAGCACAGGACAATCGCTACAGGATATCTTGGAGATGTTGTGTAAGACCTCCTTCATCTTTGGGCTTTTAAACACATACTCTTCTTCTAGCAGGGCTTTTTCTAGCTTATACAGTTTGTTTTCCTTCTTCGTCCGTAGAGTCTCCAAGGCTTTTTCAACGGTCATGTTTATATCGTCAAGGCTGCATGGCTTGGTCAAAAAGTCGTTTGCCCCTTTTTTCATAGCTTCCACGGCCAGCTTTATGCTTCCATGACCTGTTAGAAAAACTACCTCTGTACCAAGTTGGTTACTCTTGACGGTTTCAAGTATGTCTACACCATTGCCATCTGGAAGTAGCACGTCAACTATCGCCACATCATAGCTGTTTGTACTTAACCTGTCTACAGCATCCTTTAAAGTCTTGACCCAATCCACCGTGTAGTAGTTGGACAGGTACTCTAACAAAAGACTTCCAAAGTCCGTATCGTCTTCAACCACCAACACCCTCACCATCTCTGTTTAAGATAATCATAAACCTTGTGATGTTTGCTTGGCTTTTAAGCTCTATCTTTGCGCCTATATCCTCTGCGAACCTTTTCACTATGGTAAGGCCCAAACCTGTGCCACTTTCCTTTGTAGTATAAAAGGGTTCAAATATGAGCTTTTCTTCTTCTTTACTTATCTCCTGCCCCTCGTTTACCACCTCCCAAGATACTGTGCTGTCATGTACCCTCAAGGATACCTCTACGGTCTTCCCCTGAAAGGAAGAGTCTATGGCGTTGTCAACCACGTTGAGCAATATCTGTTCAAGCTTCCATTCAAAGGTGTAAATATGCTTCTGAGCTCTTATGTCTTTTATCAGCTTTATGATTACCGATTTTTTGCTAGCTTTTACCTGCAGGATTTCTACAACATTCTCAGTTAGCTTTTCAACATCAACCACGGATGGGAACTTATCGTAACCTTTAGCAAGATGTAACAACCTCTTAGTGGTATCAGCACACTTTAGAGCGCTGTTAATCACAGCTTGAGCATACCTTTTGAGTTGAGGATCTTCTAGCTTCTTATGGAGTACTTCTGCATAGCCCAACACAGAGGCTAAAGGGTTGTTAAGCTGATGAGCTATTGATGAGGCTATCTCTCCAGCTATAGCGAGCTTAGAGTATCTTACCAATATGTATTCAAGCTCCTTTTTGTCGGTTATATCTTTGATCTGGCATACAAGAAAGTTCTTTTCATCCATCTGTAATGTCGCAGTGTATATGGAAATATGGTAAACATGATCACCTATCTTCAGTATTGCATGTGGTAAGAAAGTGTTGGGATGCAAACTGTCTGTTGATAAAAATTCAGAGATATGTCTTCCTTCTAAGCTCTCTTTGTCTGCATTGAACCTTTCAAAAAATCTTCTGTTTACTTTCATTATCACACCTTTTTCGTCAAGTAGAAGCATGCCGTCAAAGACGTTATTAAAGAGCGATGTATAGAGGTCTCTTTCCTTTCTGAGTTGTTCGTACACGTTTAAGAATATCTTTGATAGTGCTTGTATCTCCTCAACCTTGTCTAGATCTTTTAGACCTATCCATCTTCCGAATTCATCCCTTAGCCTGTATAATGGAACAAACATACGCATGACAATCTCATAGGAAACCATCAGCAACAAGATGGTGCTTATACTTCCCATAAAGAAAGCTCTTTGTAGGAAGCTGTGTGCCTGGCTAAGTACCTTATCCTCTTTTTGTCTTAACATCACGTACAAGTTCATATCCTTTATGGGTACGAAGACATGGACAAATCCTTCGTTTCTGTTCATACTCCTTGTAAGCGTCACTTCTAGATTCATGGATAGAAGTACTGGATACAGTTCTGTAAGCAAATGGTTCAAGTTTATGTCGTACACAAAAAAGTCCCTAAGAACTCCTTCCTTTATACGGGGCACCTTTACCCTTACATAATGCTCAGAGTACTCGTTTTGATAAACCTCAAGGATGTCAACCTTAACAGGATTAGGATCTATCTTAGGTTCTGCCCTTTTTACGGTGGGGGTTTTATCAAACTCAATGAGGAGGTTTCCACCTTTATCATACTGAGCGCAGAGGAAAACGCCGTTCAGTTGGTTGAATACTTTCCATGCGTGAATTTCGGCGTTTGTATCGCCGTAGTCTAATGTGTAGAGTTTTAGCTTATCTATAGTTTCATGGAGTTTAAGGTTTAGACTTTCGGCTAGCATAGTCCCAAGCCTTTTGCTCTCGACATACCATCTGTCCAGTAGATCTTCTTTTAGTACGTAGAAGTAAGCTATAGAGAAAACCCATTGGAATAGAGCTACGAAAAGAAGGACTACTAGTACCTTATTCCTTAGCTTCATTCAACTGTTTGGGCCAGCATAAAGACGTATGGGTTATTGTAATACCCAAGCTCCCTGAAGGCGGAGAAGTTTATGGCCAGCTTTACATTCCTGACAGGTTCGAAGGGTATATTCCTAACGTCTTCCCCAGAAAATATCCTGTAAGCTATGAACGCGGCTTGATACCCCTGTTCGAACTGAGAGGTGCCGTAGGCTACTGGACATCCCTGTTTAACCTGATCGGGAGAAAGACACATGACTGGGATTGAATAAAAGCTCGCGTAATACAGTATGTAAGACTGTAGAAAGTTCTCCGTGTAAAAACAAGGGGTAAGGAGTATGCCACCAAAGCCATCCTCTCTCATGTGACTTATGATGTACTCCAAGTCGTTAGCATTATCTACTGAGACAGGAACCACCTTTATACCGTGTACTTGCCCTGCTTTTATGGCTCTTCTTGTGGCTTCTTTAGAAGCTTCAAACCTCGGAGTGCAGAACACTACAACCTTCTTCACATCAGGGAAGAGTTTAGAAAAGAGTTCAACCCTCTTCTCCATAAGTTCTGCGTTTAGGTTGTCAACACCGGTTATAGGGTAAGAGGGTTTTTTAAATTCATGCGTTATGCCCCAGGTTTTCAGTGCGGTCCCACCCATAACAACTATCGGTTTCTTTATGTTCTCTCCTAAGATGTTCTTTAGTATGTAAGTTTCTATGCTTCCTCCCGTAGCTACAAGATCGTACTTATCTATATCTGAAGCTAGCAGCCTCGCCTTTCTTTCAAGCTCAGAGAGGTTGTTTTCCCGTTGTAAACCTTATAGCTGCTTATCTTTATGTTTAAGGCCTTTAGACCTTGAAGGAAGCCTTCTACCTTCTTGGTTCTACCTTCTCCCGATATGAGAAAGGCTATATGATATCCATCCTTTTGGCAAGAGAGGATTACTACGGTAAGTGCAAGTATAAAGAGGCGGACAAACCTCATAGTGTGAGGCTAAAGTTGGCTGTATGCTCTACATCTCCTCTGTCCGGTTTTTGTTTGTATGTATGTTCACCCTTAGAATCACGCTTATCGGAGCTGTACCCAAAGGTTTGTTTTCCATTAAGTCTAAAGCTCTCTACAACCAATCCTAAGGACTGTAATGTGTTTAGGAGCTTTTGTACTTCTGCTTCAGTGGGCATCCTTATGTTTTCACTCTTTAAGTTTATCTCTATCCTCAGATTTTCCCTTAAAAAGCGTACGTTTATGTCAGCATCTTCGGTTTTTACCTTTAGAGCTTTGTACGTGTAAACGTCGTAGCTGTGGGGTTGTGTGTTCACCACCTCCTTAACTTGGGAAGCTTCCTTTGTATTTGTATTAGGATTTCCATCTGTAGACTGTACAAAAACTTCACTTCGTTGTTCTTTGATAAGATTAGACTGTTTTTTCTCAGTTTTTTTGATATCTGTTCCTATCTCTGCGGTAGTACTGTCTCTTAGTGTGCTGATGAGTTCTTTTTCTGTGCTTATAACAGTTTTTGGCGTGCTATTGTCTTCTACTCCATACAATATAAGGAAGTTTTTGCCAACATTATGTCTTTTGCCGTCCATGTCTTCTTGTATTGGAGACCAAGGATTTAGGTCCTGTTCTTTCTGTTTAGTATTCTGAAGGTTTATAGATAGACCTTCAGGAAAGAGCCTTTGAATAGATTTTTCATCGGTCTCTAAAACCTTTTGGGATGGAGCTGTGTATATGCGTGTTCCGAGGGGAATTCCTCCCTCTGTATTCTCAGGTATTTGAACGGTGGTGTTGATGTTTAGATTAGCAAACTGAGGATAAAGGAACTCCAAAGCTAGGTTCAATTTTTTGCTTTCGTCCTTTGACTGCGGTTCATAGTTATTTGATTCTCCTTCTTGAACGCTGCCAAATAGATTGGCTTTGAGGCTCAGCAGTATGCTTTCAAAGTCTTCCGCCTGTAATCCCTGTTGGTTTGCCAAAAGCTGTAGTATTAGGGTTTCAGGCGTGAGCTCTACTTTTAGCATAACTCCCCCTTCCTAAAAAAAAGTTAGCTTAAAGGCCTTGTGGTGTCAAGCGCTAAATATTTCTTCAGGAAGTGACCTGTGTATGAGTTTGGGTTTTCGGCAACTTCTTCGGGTGTTCCTTCTGCAACTACGTAACCACCCTTGTCTCCGCCTTCTGGCCCGAGGTCTATGATCCAATCGGCGCATTTTATAACATCCAGGTTGTGTTCTATCACTACTACCGTGTTGCCTTTGTCTACGAGTCTTTGTAGTACGTTTATAAGCTTTTTAACGTCGTCCATATGTAGGCCTGTGGTGGGTTCATCAAGCAGGTACAGAGTCCTTCCCGTCTCCTTCTTGGAGAGCTCCCTTGCAAGCTTGATCCTTTGAGCTTCTCCGCCGGATAAAGTAGTGGCAGGCTGACCAAGCTTTATGTATCCGAGACCTACGTCCCTAAGAAGTTCCAATTTTCTCCTTATGGCTGGATGGTTGTAAAAGAACTCGTAAGCCTCGTCTACAGTCATATCCAGGACATCCGCTATGTTTTTGCCCTTGTAAAGGATGTCAAGAGTTTCTCTGTTGTACCTTTTACCCTTACACACGTCACAAGTTATGTAGACAGGGGGTAGGAAGTGCATCTCCACCTTTATGTAACCCTCACCTTGACAGACCTCGCATCTGCCACCTTTCACGTTGAAGGAGAACCTTCCTGCATCGTATCCCCTAGCCCTAGCTTCTGGAGTGTTTGCAAAAAGCTGTCTTATATGATCGAAAATCTTAGTGTAGGTTGCTGGATTGCTCCTTGGAGTCCTGCCTATGGGCGATTGGTCTACGTTTATTACCTTGTCGAAGTGTTCCAAGCCCTCTATGCTATCAAAGCCTTCTTTTTCTGCTGTCCCACCGTAGAAGATTGCCCTTGCGTAGTTCCATAGGATGTCGTAGATAAGGGTGGATTTTCCACTGCCAGACACCCCAGTCACACAGACAAAAAGGCCTACAGGTATCTCTACGTCTATGTTTTTAAGATTGTGAAGCCTTGCTCCTTTTATCCTTATTACTTTGTTTGCCTTTGGCCTTCTTTTACTTGGTACCTCTATCCTGAGCCTGCCAGAAAGGTAAGCACCCGTGAGAGAGTTTGGTCTATCCATGATTTGGCTTACAGTTCCTTGAGCTACTACGTATCCCCCCAGCTTACCGGCTCCTGGGCCTAGCTCTATAATCCAGTCTGCTGCCATTATGGTCTCAGGGTCGTGTTCCACCACTATCACCGTATTGGAAAGATCCCTTAAATTCTTTAACGTCTTTATGAGCCTTTCCGTATCCCTTGGATGGAGTCCTATAGAAGGCTCATCGAGTACGTACAGCACACCCGTGAGCTTTGAACCTATCTGCGTGGCCAGCCTTATCCTCTGCATCTCACCACCCGATAGAGTGGTGGCGCTCCTAGAAAGGGTAAGGTAGTCTAGTCCTACGTCTATGAGAAAGCCAAGTCTTTGGGTTATCTCTTTAAGCAGCCTTTCTGCTATCTGCCTTTCCTTCTGGCTTAGCTTGTGTTCAAGAGATTGGAAGAACTCCAGGCAATCCCTTATGGGCATCTGCACTACTTGCCATATGTTCTTTCCGTCTATAAGAACAGCTAGGGCTTCATCCCTAAGCCTGGAGCCTCCACAGGTAGGACATGGTTTTTCCTTGATAAACTCCTCTATCTCCTCCCTTATCTTCTCAGAGTCCTCCTCCATAAAACGCCTCTCTAGGTGTTTTACTATCCCTTCAAAGTTTGCGTTGTAGAAGGAACCACCGTAAAGCAAAAAGTTTCTCACATTCTCAGGCAGGAGCTTGAACTTAGTCCTTGGGTCATAGCCTAGCCTTTTGAGCATGTTGATTATAGGAAACCTAAGGTAGTCAAAGAAACCCGACTGGGTTATTCGGAAGGCATCCACCGCTGGACTATCTTCGTCCACTAACAGCTTTACGTCCACCTCCCACTTTACACCAAGGCCCTTACATGTAGGACAAGCACCATAAGGTGAGTTAAAGGAAAAGAGCCTAGGAGAGAGCTCAGGTATAGAAAAGCCATGGTCTGGACATGACAACCTTTCGCTGAATATCTCCTCTTTTTGGCTGTCTACATCTTCTACCTTTACAAGGCCGTTTGACAGTTCAAGTGCCTTTTCTATGGCGTTTAAAAGTCTTGCTCTCTCTTCCTCCTCAAGGGTGAACCTGTCTACGACCACGTCTATGGTATGCTTTTTGTTTTTGTCAAGGGGTGGGACATCTATGATCCTTTTGTACTCACCGTCTACCTTAACCCTAGAGAAGCCCATCCTGTCCAGCTCCTTCATAAGGTCTTTGAACTCTCCCTTCTTGCCTCTTACCACAGGGCTAAGGACGGCTATCTTCCTACCCTTGTAAAGCTCCCAGACTTTTTCTAATATCTCGTGAGCGGAAAGCCCCTCAAGCAAGCGGCCACACTCGGGACAATAAGGCTTTCCTATGTTTGCCCAAAGGACCCTAAGGTAGTCGTATATCTCCGTGACGGTACCTACAGTAGACCTTGGGTTCTTTGATGCGGTCTTCTGGTCTATGGCTATGGCTGGAGAAAGACCTTCTATAACGTCCACGTCTGGTTTTTCCATAACACCCAAAAACTGTCTTGCGTAAGAGGACAGGGATTCTACGTACCTTCTTTGACCCTCTGCGTATATGGTGTCAAAGGCTAGGGAAGACTTACCCGAACCAGAAGGTCCAGTGATAACCACAAGCTTGTTTTTGGGAATGTCTAGGTCTACGTTCTTAAGGTTGTGCTGGCGAGCACCCCTTATGATTATCCTGTCCATACTACTCTATCAGGTACTCGTAGACTATCTTACCCCCCAACCTACCCTGTAGAAAGATGAGGAAAACCCCAAGAAGCAAAAGCAAGAAGTATACGTTCCTTACCATACCTGAAAAGTCCTTCCTCTTGAAAAGCCTTATAGCTGAGATTACCAAAAAGAGGAAGGGTAAAGAAAAGCCTAGAATCTCATGGGCACTAAACACAGGAACTTGCTTAAGCCTTTCTTCCAGAGGTTCATGGGCTATAAAACCCGTCAAGCTTGCCAGTAACACAGACAGGAAGGAGATGTGGGTAAACACCTCATGTATGACATCAGGCTCCCTTTTCATCCGTCTGTATAGGGCCTCTATCAGGAGCAGGGCCACTGGCATGGCTATGGCGAAGTGCGTAGCTGGCGGATGTAACTTTACCACCTCAGGAAGCATAAGGTAATAATATAATCCTACATGGTGCTGTATATATACCTCTGTGTTATCTTTCTTTTTTGCCTTACTCACGCTTACGAGAAGGAGTCTACACTGTTGGGTCAGTGCTACAGGATTTACATCACCTTAGATAGGGAAAAGCCGAAGAAGGAAAGGGATGTCAATGGGCTTCTCTCTTTCTTGATGGAGGATGTCAAAAAGCATATGTCCAAAGATGCCTGCGAGGTACACTACAGGCTAAAGCATAAAGGTAGCATGTGGGCTTACATAACCTACGGCAGAAGCACAGTAAATCACACGGATATCTACTCGGTAAACGACATTAGCGTCTCCAGTAGCCTTAGGAGGGTCTTCTGTAAGAGCTTTCTCAAGGCCAAATCGGACAAGGCTTTTCTGGTATGCAACCCTTCCCAAGGGTTCTTTCTAGACTGATCTTAAAATATTTCCCTGATGAAGACTATATTTGAGATAAAAAGTAAGAACACTTACAGACTGCCTAGGTGCGACGTTCCTGAGGTAGACCTAAAAGAGTACCTTGGAGAAGACCTAAGGGAAGAGTTAAACCTGCCTTCCGTATCTGAGCTTGATGTGGTCAGGCACTACACAAACCTCTCAAGGCTTAACTACGCTATAGACACAAGCTTTTTCCCGCTGGGGTCTTGTACCATGAAGTACAACCCCAGGGTGAACGAGGAGGTAGCAAACTATGAGGGCTTTAAAAACCTTCACCCTCTGACTCCTGATGAGTACGCCCAGGGTACCCTAGAAGCTATGTACAGACTGAAAGAGCTTTTAAAGGAGCTGGGTGGCTTTGCCGACGTTACACTGCAGCCTGCGGCTGGAGCCCATGGAGAGTTCTTGGGCCTACTCCTCATAAGAGCCTACCACCTAGATAAAGGTTTTGAAAGGAAGACAGTACTTGTTCCAGACTCTGCCCACGGTACAAACCCAGCTAGTGCTGCCCTTTGTGGCTTTGAGATAAAGACAGTAAAAAGCGATGAAAAGGGAGAACTAGATTGGAAGGACTTTAAAGAGAAGCTTACCGAGGATGTGGCTTGCCTTATGATCACCAACCCTAACACTCTTGGTGTTTTTGAAAGAAGGATAAAGGACATAGCCGATGCCTTACATGAAAAGGGAGCGCTCCTTTACATGGATGGGGCCAACTTTAACGCACTTGTTGGAGTGGCAAGACCTGGCGATTGGGGTGTAGACGTTATGCACTTTAACCTTCATAAGACCTTTTCTACACCTCACGGTGGTGGTGGACCAGGAGCATGCGCCGTGGGTGTCTCCGGAAGGCTAAAGGATTTCCTACCAGTACCCCAGATAGACTACAAGGACGGTAAGTACTTTCTAAACTGGGACATACCCAAGAGTGTGGGAAAGATTCTAACCTTCTACGGTCATACGGCAGTACTGTTGAGGGCTTTGGCCTATATACTGAGCTATGGCAAGGATATAGACCTCATATCGAAGTATTCGGTCCTTAACGCCAACTATTTGAGAAAGCTCCTAAAGGATGTCTTGGTAGATCCGTACGAAAGCTCCCCTTGTATGCACGAATTTGTGCTATCCGCCCAGAATCTCCTGCCATATGGCGTGAACGCCATGGATGTAGCCAAGGCCCTTCTGGATTATGGCTTCTACGCACCCACCGTATATTTCCCTCTCATAGTTAAAGAAGCTCTGATGATAGAACCTACGGAGACAGAAAGCCTGCAAACCTTAGAAGAGTTTGCCAACGCCCTGCGGCAGATAGTCCAAACAGCCCGTACGGAGCCAGAAAAACTAAAGCAGGCTCCCACGCGTACACCAGTCAGAAGGATAAAGGAAGCGGAAGCAAACAGGAAGCCCATACTCAGGTTTATGGTATAATCATTATTAGGAGGTGAGAGAAATTGGCTGTAGTTTACGTGAACGAAGGCGAGTCCTTTGAGAAGGTGCTCAAGAAGTTCAAGAGGATAGTAGAGAAGGAGGAAATACTCACAGAAGTAAAAAGAAGGCAGTTTTACGAAAAGCCCAGCGAAAAGAAGAAGAGAAAGGAAAGGGCGGCGCGTAAGAGACTCATAAAGGCTCTGAAGAAGAAGAACCTTCTGTAAACTTGCCCATCCTGTATGCCCTGAGCGTTTTTCTCTGCTCTTCTAATATAAACCTTCTTATCACCTCCTCATACTCTTTTTTTAGGTTTTCAAACTTAAGCCCAAAGCATAACCTTTCAGTAGATCTTTGAGTATTCCTTACTTCTCCAAAAACTTCCATACGTACTCCTGAGAGATCGAACCTGAGAAATACCTTTTGTCCTGTTTTCAAGTCTAATACTCTAGGGGTGCATACCTTAGCACCACCCACGCTTATATCTTGGATCATACCTTCTATAAAGCTTTCTTCTGATAGTTCTTTTACAGAACCATCTTCTAACATGGTAAACTGAACAGGAAGTTTTACCCGCCACCTTATATGCTCCCTTAACTGTATCCTGTTCAGTTTGTCCACGTGTGGCAGTATTAGTACCACCTTACCCCTGTCCATGTAAACATCTAAGACATCTGCCTCAAAGTAATACCTTGCATCATCCTCCCTCGTGAAGGAGAACTTCACCCTGTTGTTTGGGTTTATCCTGGGTCTATCGTTGAGTATTGCTATGTGGAGTTCCCCCTCAGTTCTTTCCCAAACTGCGGCAGGGTATGCGTCCCTGTTGTAGATGATAAAGCCAGTCTGGTAGAGGTCTATCTCTCTGCTGGTGCTTAAGGGCAAAAACCACGGAACGTAGTCAAAGTTGAGCTTTCTCCTAACCCTTCCCACCATATCTACCTTAGTAGGGTCTTCCTTGACCAGCATAGAGACACACTTTTCAAAGATGGGTTTACTCGTGTAGAGCTTGGTAGCCTCGTAATCTGTACCCTTCACGCATTCCCAAAAGACGCTTATCTCCTCCTCGCTAAGCCCCAACGACCTCCCCACAGAGAAGAACTTTGCCTTTTTTTCCCTTAGGTTGAGGTACCGCGATATTACGTAAGGAAGGACTATGAGGAAGAGAACCACAGAGAGAAACCCTCCCACTACAAAGAGGATATCCCACAAACTAGGTCCTTCAAACATCTTCCGGGAAGCTTCTCTAAACACTTCAAAACTTCCCTGAGCCCAAAGCATAAAACCCCTCCCTTATAAAGAGTATCACAAAAACTCCACACATCAACAAACAGGAAGAAAGATAATAACTTTTCAAGGAGGAGTTGGACAATGATAGGCCTGGTGCTCCTGTCCATGATAAGCATAACGCTGGCCGTAGATGAGCTGATGATAGGTGTTAAAGTGCTCGGTAAGGATCAACTCAAAAAAGCTTACTACGTGGAGGGCATAAACGGAGCATGTAGAGGTAAAAGGTTCTACCTCACTACAGATAAAAACTTAAGAGTAGGTGATGACTTACTTGTACTCATAGACAGCTCTACCTGTGAGGATGGCAAGACTTACCACATAAAGGGAGGCCTACCATGAAAAGGCTCCTCCTTTTTGCCCTTATACTCTTTCTTACCTTCCTCAAGCCAGGAGATCTAAAGGCACAAAATATGCAAGATTACTGTTATGTTCCACCATCCGTGGGTAACACTGCCCAACCTAACGTGATGCTTCTCATAGACGTAAGCGGCTCCATGTCCTGGTGTGCTTATAATCCAGGTACGTATGGTCATCCAGGTTTTTATACAGGCTGTTGTTGGGATCCCAAGGGGTGTGGAAATACATACACGGGTAAAGAGGAAGGGTACTTTGACCCAAACAAGGTCTATAGATGGACAGATTTCTGTAACACGGGAAGCTATAGAGGCGGGTGTTGGGTAGAGACTACCGGAACCCCAAGTCCGTGTCCTGGAGGTTTAAATTTTACTTTTATTGGACCTTATTATTATCTTTATGTGGATAAAAATAAGATATATTCAGGATCTTGTCTTAACTTCCTCATCATGACTAGGATAGATCTGGTAAGGTGGGCTTTGACGGGTGGAACTCTGGCAAGCTGTCCTACGGGAGTTAATGTAAACAATCCTCCGATAAACAGATGCGATCCAGAATCGTATGGTACACCTGGAGATCAAACAAGTTGTGACTCTTACGGATGCGTTTTAAAACCTTATTTGGCAGTAGATCCCTATAATCCTTATCTTTCTTATTTTTCTAGTATTTTTGGAAACTTTACTGTAAAAGTTCCATGGAGTAGGATATACGACGCCCTACTCTTTAAACTAAAGAACCTTTCTCTCAAACCACGTATGGGAGTTATGTTTTTTAGTGATTATGGTATAAGATCCAACGCAAGCGTCTACATAGGTGATTTTGTTACAAGTATAAACGACTATGATGTTCAACACCCTTACAAAAACACCATAACTCACGTAAACGTTGAAGATCCACAGGGGGGGACACCAACAGCACCTGCCTTGTGGGATACTTACAACTACTTTGCTCAGCAAAAGCCTGTGTATGGTGGCCTTAGTCCACAATCCGGACAAGATGATGTCTATAAAAACCCTATGTACCAATGTTTTGATACGAATAATGATGGGATGTGTCAAGGAAACGAGTTTCAACTGGTGCCTTGCGCTAAAAACTTTGTTATCCTGCTTACAGACGGGCAGTGGAACGTAGGAGGAAATCCAGCAGATGTTACATGTTCCATAGATACAGGATTTGAACAGTACTCAGCAGACCCAGTAGTGCCCGCCTATTGGTTGCACAAGAAGGGTTTTACCAACAAAATAACAGGCATATACTCGTACGTAGAGGCTATATACGGTATAGGTCTCTTCTTGGGTGGAACGGGTGCTCAATCTTTAAAGAATGTAGCCATGTATGGATCCTTTGACAGATCAAAGCAATGGCCAGACAGTCTTTCTGGTTATCCAAATGGTGAGTGTTATGTGGACGACTGTTCTTATTATACTGGAGATTTTGGTAAGGGTAGCGGATGTACATCCTTACCGCCTTCTTCACCAGACTGGGATGCCAACGGAGATGGTGTACCTGACACCTTCTTTGCAGCTTCCAACGCTGCTCAGATAAAAGACGCCATATACAACGCCATACTGGACATTCTGCGTAGAGCATCCTCTGGTTCTACGGTAGCAACCCTTACGGGTAGAGCAAACACCTCCCAACTTGTAATTCAGCCATACTTTTTACCCCGGTACTCTCAGGGTACTCAAACCTACTCCTGGCTTGGCTTTCTAAGGGCTTTCTGGGTGGACGTGTGGGCTAACCTGAGGGAAGACACCATAGTCAACAAAGTTCTAAACCTATTGTCTCCTCTTGTGGACAAGGTGTTCCAACTTGTCTTTAACAGCAACACACAACAAACTACGGCATACCTTGTCAGCGATGTAAACTCCTGTACCCTTGACAGTACGAAGGCCTTCAAGGATCTAGTACCTGTCATGGACGCAGGATGCTACCTTGCCAACACTGATCCATCTTCGAGGAATATCTACTACAACAAGAACGGGACGTTGACAGCCTTTACCACGTCCGAGGCTTCCTACCTGCAGACAGTGTGGGCAACAGATTCTACCACTGCCCAGAACATAATAAACTACGTACGCGGTCAGGACATATCCGGTTACAGATCAAGAACGTTGAATGTTGGAGACTTCTGTTCATACACAGGTATAACCGGTATCAAGACATGGAAGCTTGGAGACATAATAAACTCCAGTCCTGCAGTTGCAGGATCTGATGCCCTTAACAACTATCACTTTAAGTACAACGATGTGTCTTACGCGCAGTATGTGTACTCTAGTACGTACAAAAACAGGCCAACCATAGTAGCGGTGGGTGCAAACGACGGTATGCTGCATATATTCAGGGTTGGTTCTGTAGTATCTACAGGTGATCCTAACAATCCAGTAGCTCTGGTAAACTCACCAACCGACAACAACAACAACCTCGTAGGCCAAGAAGTATTTGCCTTCATACCACAAAATGCCCTCCCCTATCTAAAGTGGTACGGAGATTCTAATTACTGCCACATACCTACCGTCGACTACAGGGTTTTGATTTTTGACGCTTACATAGGTGGCCAATGGAGGACGCTTCTCTTGGGGGCCATGGGCTTTGGTGGTAAAGCCATAACTACGAACACAACCTACAGTTCTTCCATATTTGTCCTTGACCTCACAGACTGGCTAAACAACAACCTTTCTGGAACTCCTAAACTTCTCTGGGAGAGGTCTCTTCCTGACAGAACTCTCACTCTTTCCTTCCCTGCAGTTGCCAAAGTAGGAAACAACTGGTACGTCCTTGCAGGAACGGGTCCAAGTGGACTGAGTTCTAATGGTGAAACTTACTCAAGCAATACATCCATCTACGTGTTTAACCTTGCAGATGGCAGCTTGTATAAGCAAATTTCTATAAAAGTACCCGGAGTCAGCGGCCTAGCTGTTGGAGATATAGCGGTCGTTGACATAAACAACGACTACTCGGATGAGTATGCCTACTTTGGTGTATACGGTGTTAAGTCTTCTGGTGGTGTTTACGGAGCCCTTTACAGGTTAGACCTTTCAAGTTGGAACTTGTCGCAGGCTTTTGACTTTGGAAACTCACCTGCACCAGTGTTTGCTGCACCTACCTTCACAAAGGATGAGTATGGAAACCTCTGGGTGTTCTTCGGGACCGGTAAGTACCTCACCAGCGCGGACAAGGTCATTACCTACAACAATTACCTCATAGGTTTCAAAGATCCTCTGACATCCACTGTAAGGTTAACGGATCTTACGGATGTAACCTCATACAGCAGCCTTACCGTAAGTGTTATATCCAGCACTCAGATGTGTGTATGCGATACTTCAGGTTGTAGCAACAGGACTGTAGTAACGGATGCTTACGGAACCGTGCCACCGACACCCTCTGTAGGATGGTACATAAACCTAGGCAATTCGGAGGCTATTATTTCTCAATCCGCTGTGTTTGGTGGTACACTTAACTCTCTCTCATTGGTCCTGCCTCAAGATGTATGTAGTTTCTCTGGTAGTTCGAACTTATACTCCGTATTCTACAAGACAGGCACTCCATACCCAAGGCCTACTGTCCTTTCTCCTAATGCAGTGGTAAACAATCAAGTACAGAGAGAGATAAGCTTAGGAACAGGAACACCACCTCTCGGAAATCCCTTCCAGATAACCTCAAGCGGTGGCGAACAGTTTCAAAGTTACGCTCAAATATCAACAGGAGTTATACTAAGGCTCCAACAACAGACGGCAGAAGGATACGGTGGGAGGTTCTTACTGTGGATAGAAAAGTAAGGGGTATGTCCATGCTGGAGCTTCTCGTGGTGATAACCATAATAGCAGTTCTAGGCAGCATAGCTCTTATAGAGTTTAGGAACTTTATCTTAGACAGAAGACTAAAATCCGATACAGAAAGGCTCATAAGCATGTTAGAAACTGCAAAGAGGTACTCTCTGAGTGGGAGAAACGGTACCGTTTGGGGAGTAAACGTACTAAACGATAGAATACAACTCTTCCAGGACAACAATGGAAACTGTACAGTGGATCAAGGTGAGGTAGTTCAAGAAGTACGCTTGGAATCAGGTGTGCAGGTTCAAAACCCAGGTATTGTAATCTTCGACAAGAAAGGCATACCAAGGAATGCCATATGCGGCCTTGGACCCATAGGTTTTAACCTTGCTGCACCTGCGATAAACAGTCAGAGGATAGTCTGTGTGAGCAGCGTAGGCAGGATAAGGTACGTGCTACCACCTGGACAGTGTGGGGGAGAATGATGTATAAGAAAGGTTTTACACTCATAGAGCTGCTAGTAGCCTTCCTTATACTCACCTTTATCATGATAGGTTTCTTACGAGGAGTGCTCACGTACATACAGTTTTCCTTACATACCAGGCTAAAGGATCAGGCGAGCATCCTTTTGGGTCAGTGGACAGGATACTTAAACAGTCTTCCTTACCAAACCATACAAGCCATAACACAGAACTTTAACTATCCAAACGGTTGGAACAATGTAAACTGTGGTGTTAACACTAGTTTTGAAACTGCAGATGCGGATGCTGATGGAATACCTGACTTCTATGATCCATACAACGGGAATAACAATAACTTTTTCAACAATCAGCAGAACTTTGCTCCATGGCTTTTTGCAAGTCCGAGAAACAATCCCTTTCTGAACAGCCCACCGCTACAAGTGCAAGTGGGCAGTAGACTAGTCCGCGTTGGTATAACTGTCGCTATTTGTAGGAATCAACAGAACGCAGATGTAGGTAGAGTTTTCGGTGTAGTGGCTTGGTACTTTAGCCCTATTGATAACAGGTACAGATCTGTAAACGGTATAGTTGTGAGGGCACCATGAAAAGGGGAATGACACTGGTGGAGCTTTTAGTAATCATGGTCATGATGGTAATACTAGGAGCCGGAGTTATCACGGCAGTAAGAGATCTAGTAAGAAGGTCTCAACCACAAATAACCTTGGCAAAGCAACAGCAGGACGTGGAAGCCGTAGTTACCATGCTGACCATAGATTACTCTTCGGCAGGGTTTGGAGTACCGGTAAATCAGCTTCTGAATGCAGTCCAAAACATTGCATCACTGGATACTTCTAGAACTCCTTCGTGTTTCCTTACAGCAACTGCAAACCTTGGTGTTAACTCTGGATGCTGGGGAGTAGTAACCGTAGATAACAACGGAAACCCTGTTTTCAATGTAAACTCCATAAACTCCCTTGTGCAGAATTGTCCTCAAAACAGAAATCAGTACACGGGATCGTGCTTTGACCTGCTTAGGAATCCAGTAAACAACTGTCTCAACTGTACAAACTGTGTTGTGTTCTTTGGTCAGGTAGGGCAAGTGTGTTACAGTCTTGGCAATTCTGGAGATACAAGATGTGCTCCAGGAACTAGAGCTTTGAGGCGAGTTTGGACGAATCAAAATCAACCGGTTGTAGATTGCGTGAGATCTTTCGGGGTCAGGTACATGGTAAGAGGTCCCAATGGTGTGCAGTATGTAGATCAGCTTCCTCAAAACTTAAGCGACCTTTTGGGTGTAAGGTTATGCATGATCCTGCAGGTTGGCGAGCGTCAAAGCGTGCAACAGCCTGTACCGGCATATTCGCCGGCTTGTCAAGGAGTTAACATTTTACCAGTAAACAACGCGGAGGAGTACAGATGGCAAGTCATAGAGAGGGATATACCGCTCAGAAACCTTCAGTAAAGGGAGCCACCTTGTTATCGGTTGTCATTACAGCTGTCATAATAACCGTTGTTTTGGCCGGCCTTTACTTTATGCTTACTCGTCTCCTGGGTACCTCTGAAAGTGCAAGGGTTTACTCTTCCACCCGTGAGGCTGCTGTCGCCGGAGTTTATAGAGCTATTACGTCGGGTGCAATAGAAAGCATAACCTATAACCTTCCTTGTCCAGATGGTAACAATCCTGTAAATAGATGCTGTAATCTTACATTTCCCTTTAGGGTACAAGGTTCTAACGCTGTGTTTCAGAACAATGTACAAGTATGTTTTGTTGGCTATGCCCAAGTTTCAGGGTACCAGGTCACTGGCGTAGCTTACAGCAGGCCAATAGGTAGCAAAGGCTATGTATTTAGGATAATATCAAGTGCCAGGGGGCCACAGAATTCAACGGCCCAGATAGAAACTTTATACACACCATAAGGCTACTGCGTTATTATGGTCGGTGTTATGAATATGAGTAGTTCCGTATTTTGAAGGTTTAAGTTCTCCTGCCCAAACAGGTACTTGAGTATGGGAACCCTTACAAGGCCAGGAACGCCTTCATTTGTTTTACTATCCTGCTGCTGTATTATGCCGCCTATGATTATGGTATCCCCATCCTTGACTATAGCTCTTGCAGAAGCCTCTCTCTTATTTATGGCTGGTGGGACCCCCGGTATGGTAGTTTGCTGAGGTGTGTCCTGTTTGATCTTTATGTCAAGCAGTATCCTATCGTCTGGAGCTATGATAGGGGTTACCTCTAGAGCCAGGACTACTTCTTTAAAGCTATAGCTTACGGTTGTAGAACCTCCTGTAGCCAGTGCAGTCTGATAAGGTATCTCTTGGCCCTGCTTTATGATAGCCGTTTGTCCGTTTATGGTAACCACGCTAGGCCTTGCAAGGTTCTTAACCTGACCTAGTTTTTCATAGGCAGAGAGTCTTAGAAGAAGAGGGTTTATCTGTCCCTTGGCGTACCTAAATACAAGTAGACTACCGGGTACTGTGGATAAACCTGGTGTTGGCAAAAGAGAAGGTGGAGCTCCTATCTCTGGAAAGTTGGGTGGATACACAGGTGTGTTGGCAGATACTCCCCCGCTCCATGAGCTCGGTACTTGCACGTTAGACATGTTCAGAGATAGTCCCAAGCCTAGCTGCCTTACGACTTCTTCCCTAACTTCTACTATCCTTGCTTCTATCCTAACCTGCGGCGGAGTCTCACTCACATAATCTTTATAGAGGCTCTTTATCTTCTCAAATACTTCTGGATAGTCCGTTAGCATTATAGCGTTGAACTCTTTGATGACAGGTATCTGTCTGACAACCTGTGTTGTCGTTTGTGTGACTTGTTGTCCTTGGGGTGTGGTGGTTTGTTGAGTTTCAGTCTTTAGAGCACCTCCAGAAAGTATGGTACCGCTTTCGGAGAGTATGGGTTGTATGAGCTTTATAAACTCATCGGGCGTTATGTACTTAAGGTAAAGTATTTTGGTAACGGGCTTTCTTTCTTCCGGTGTTCTAGCTGAAAGCTTGCTCAGTACCCTCTCGTACTCCCTTAACTTTGAAGGTTTGTCTGTTATTATAAGAGCGTTGAAAACCGTTGACTCTGTAACGACTGCGTCCTTTGAAAGTATGGGCTGTATAAGCTTTTTGGCATCCTCTAGCTTTGCATAATCTATGTAGAACACTTTGGTGGTTGGTACCTCTTCCTCTGTAACTCTTTCCCGTGTCTGAAGCTTTGTATAGAATTCCTTTAAAGCGTTCTCAAGCTCTTTTATCTTCTTCTCGTAGTCTTTTACGTAGAGGTTGTCTAGGATTTTGTCGTAGGTTATGTAGGCGGAAGGCGTGGTCCTGCTTTTTACAAAGTCAATCAAGTCCTTCCTGTCTTTTTCAGACATACCCTTGAGGTTGATGGTAAGACTTGCAGACTTTCCTATAAGGTAAAGATTTTTGTCCTTTTGCGCGGCTATAAGTCCATACTGGTCGAGCAAGGCGTTTATGGCATCCTCTAACCTTACTGGGCTTTGGATGTTCACATCTACGTTCTTAGATAGTATGTCTGATGCATCAGGGTCAAAGATGTAATTCTTTCCTGCAAGCTTCATAAGGGCGGATATTACCGTAGAAAGCTTGACATTGCTAAAACTCATCTCAAGAATAGTCTTGGAGTAAGAAAAACTACTACCGAATAGGAAAAGTATCAGAATCAATCTAATAAAAACCTTCATTTCTTTGCACCTCCTTCCATATCCTTTCTTAAAAATTCCTTGGGATTCTTTTCTACTCTTATCAGCTTTATGTTATCTTGGTCTTCCACTACTATGTAGTTTTCTACTTTACCTTTATCCTGCACTACTATGTAGCCTACTGTATTCTCCTTTCCTATAAAGGCAGACTGTGCGTATGCTAGGCTAGCTATAACCATAAGTGTAGAAAACCACTTCATTTTTTCTCACCCCCTTCTTCTTTTTTTAGGACTAAAGTCAATTTTATTTCAGCGTTTACCTTATTGGATGAAGATGATAGACTCAAGGACTTTGGGTATGAGACGATTCCAAACTTCTGTAAGTCTATGAGAAAGCCTTTTATACCGCTGTAGTTACCGAGGACAGATAGAGTTAGATCTGACTTTTTGAAGGAAACTCCTGGTTTTTGCTGCTGCTGTTGTGATTTTGCCTGCTGTGATTTTGCTTGTTGTTGTGATGGCGGCTGTTGTTGTTGCTGCTGCTGGGAGGGTTGCTGAGGTTGTGGTTTTTCCTCCTTCACTATGTTATTCTCCAGTATGTATCTAACATCCTGTGGGTTTTCTATGCTTACCTTTTGTATCACAAGCCCGTTTTTCTTAGCTAAGGAACCAATTATCCTAAAGACTTCTGAAAGGTTTTTTTCAGTGGGTAAAAACCCTACTGTTCTTGAAAGTTCTTCATAAGCTTGGTCTCTCTGCCTTATTAGTTCCTCCTCTTTTCTTCTTAGTTTGTTTAAAGTCTCAGGACTAGACAGACGTTTTAGATTCTCTACGTCACTTTTTAGCCTTTCCAAATCGCTTCTATTTCTCTCCACTTGGTCTTTCAACGGAGATACTAACATAAAGTACATATAAACAGATACAAGTAATGGAAGCACTAACAACACTACTATCTTCTGCCATTGAGGAAGATTTTCCCATTGCCTTCTTAAAGATTCCATTACCTTACCTCCCTCTCCAACTTTAAATTAACAGAGTACACATCGTAACCAGTTTTAGATGGAGACCTTTCTATAGAGCTAACCACAGCAGGTGACATGCGCTTGACGTAGCTGTCTACAACGAAGTAATCCAAGGATTTTAACTGCATCTCTAAAGAGATCTTGCCAGAGTCCAGATCAAGCTCCTGTTTGTAGGAACTTACCCATGCCGTGTTTGGAAGAGTCTCTACGGAGGAGTAAAGGAGTGCATTGAAAGGTTTGTAGTATTCCTTAAGTCCGACTAGCACAGTCTTTCCAAAGTTTATTTCCTCTATCTCTTTGGTAAGTTTGCTTATACTTTCTTCTAAAATTTTCTTCTCTTCTTGCTGTTTTTTGTATGCTTCTAACAGCTTGGATTTCTGAAGGTTCAGGCTTGAAATATCCGAAAGCAGTTTTGAGTTCTCATCTTTTAGCTTTATGTAATAAGCTAACATGAAGAAAGGAATCAGCCACAGCACTACGGCAAGGTAGTAAAAGCTTTTATCTATCTTGAAAAGATCTTTAACTTCTCCAATTTTGATAGCAAATCTTTGTGTTTTAACCTCTTTTCTTCTTTGATCTCCAAGGAGGTTTATCTTTATCATCCTTCCATCCCCCTTATGAATAACATATATGGTATAAGAAAGTTAGGCTTAATACCTTCCAGATCCAAAAGCCCCAGTACAGGAAGATTTTCCATGAATCTTTCTAGTAGCTCGGAATTCATAAGCACTGGACCTGCCAGATAGACACTAGACAGGTCGTTTATCACTATTAGGTTTCTTACCTCCGAAAGGAACCTTTCTAAATGGTCTTCATCCTCGAATTCCTGATATTCTGCAAATCCCCAGTTTATCTCTGAGTAGGACAGATTGCTTTGCGATAAACTTACGAGTACCGAGTAGTGATAATCTATGTAAAGTATAGAAATAGGTAAGGGGAGGTTTAGATATAGACCATAGTTGACGAGGGCTAGGAGTTCAAAATCTAGTATCTTGGGATCTAATGAAGCGTCTTTTAGCATTGCGATACAATCGTCTACGGCTGACTTTCTAGCCAGCACCAGCAGAACCATAACTTGTTTTGTTTCCTTGAACTTATCAAGAAGGAAGTAATCATAAACCATTTCTTCTTTTGAAGCAGAAAGCTCCCTTTTTATGCTCCAATCTATAGCACTCTTCAGATCAGACATACTCATAGTAGCTGGGTATTTAAGTACCTTCAGAAGAACATCCTTGTAGTCAAGACTGGCTATCACACTTTTTCCTTTCAACCCTAGTTTTTCTACTACATCCTTAAGGAGATGTTTTTTTTCGTATTCACTCTTGTTCCACCAGTCTATTTCTACAGGTTCAAAGGTAGGTTTTTTGTTTTTGTCTAACGAAAGAAGCCTTGCAACTGTATGGTTTATCTGCAGTGCAAGGTCTACTTTAGCCTTCTTCTTTAGGATAGGGAGCGAAAGTTTTGGTATGCTGATTTTAGGCATTTGCACTTTCACTTCTGACCTCCTCCATCTCCTTTTCTACCCCTAACACCACCAGCAATGTCTTTAGTACAGAGTCAGGGTTTAGAGATATGCTGTCTATACCTTCTTTTACAAGGAAGGCGGCAAAGTCTGGAAAGTCGGAGGGTCCTTGACCGCATATGCCTACCTTCTTACCCTTCTCCTTCGCCACCTTTATCAGAGACGATATTAGTCTCTTCACTGCTTCGTTACGTTCATCGTACAGGTGTGCCACCAGACCAGAGTCCCTATCCAGTCCAAGAGTAAGTTGTGTAAGGTCGTTAGAACCTATGGAAAAGCCATCAAAGATTTCTGCAAACTCATCCGCAAGCACCACGTTGCTTGGGAGCTCGGCCATGACGTACACTTCAAGACCGTTGTCACCCCTCCTTAGACCAAACTCCTCCATTACCTCAAGCACCCTTCTCCCCTCCTCCGGTGTTCTACAAAACGGTACCATAACTTTTGTGTTTGTGAGTCCCATTTTATTCCTGACCCTGAGTATGGCTTGGCACTCGAGTCCAAAGGCTGGTTTGTAGACTTCCGAGTAGTACCTAGAGGCACCCCTCCAACCTAGCATAGGGTTTTCTTCCTCTGGTTCAAAGAGTTCACCACCTATAAGGCCTTTATACTCGTTGGACTTAAAGTCCGAGAACCTTACTATCACGGGATTAGGATAAAAGGCTGCTGATATTTTGGCTATACCGTACGAGAGTTTCTTTACAAAGTACTGGCTCTTATCATCGTAGCCTATGGTAAGGTTTTCTGTATCCTCTACTATCCTCCTTAGGTTTATCATTTTCTTGTCTTTACCCTTGGCCAGAACTTTCTTCAACCTCTCGGGAGCGTAAGTGTAAACGGCGGACATAGGGCAGTTTCCCCTCTCGTCCAGAATACCCCTAAGGCTTAGCTCCTTGTAAAGTTCCTTAATTTCTTCAAAGTATATCAGCGTGAGGGGGTGGATCTTTATGTAGTTGGCGATGATGAACTCTTCTCTCGCAAGTCCTACTCCGTCGTTTGGAAGGGACGAATACCTAAAAGCAGACTCAGGGTTTCCTACGTTCATCATTATCTTAGTCTTTGGCTTCTTAAGATCCTTCAGGTCTATTTCTTCCACTTCAAAGGGTATATAACCTTCGTAGACATAGCCTATTTCTCCTTCTGCGCAGGAGACAGTGACTTCCATGCCAGTTTTGAGTATCTCTGTGGCCTTATGTGTACCTACGATTGCTGGGATACCTAGCTCTCTAGCCACTATAGCGGCGTGTGCTGTTCTACCACCTCTGTTGGTGACTATGGCGGAGGCCTTTTTCATTATAGGCTCCCAATCGGGGTCTGTTATGTCTGTAACCAGGATTTCTCCTTCTTGGAACTGCCCAGCATCCTTTATATCGTAGATCACCCTAACCCTGCCCGTTGCTATCTTATCTCCCACTGCTATACCATACACCAACCTTTTGTTTTCTCTTTCCTCAAGAGGTTGCTTGAACTTGTAAACTTTGAGCTTACTCTCTTCTCTCCTTGAATGGACTGTCTCTGGCCTTGCCTGTACAATGAAGAGCTCGTTGAGGATACCATCCTTAGCCCACTCTATGTCCATTGGTGTCCATCTTCCGTTCTTCTTTGAATAGTGTTCCTCTATAAGGATAGCCCATCTGGCAAGCTTTAGTATTTCATCATCACTTAGCGCGAACTGTTTTTGTTCTGCTAAGGGGACGTTGACTACTTTTGTCCTCTCCCCACCTGTACCGTACACCATCTTCCTGTCTTTCCTTCCTAGTTTCTTCTCTATTATGGCCGAGTAACCTGCTTGAAGCGTAGGTTTAAAAACAACGAATTCATCAGGCGTTACCACACCTTGTACTACAAGCTCTCCCAGTCCGTAAGCCGCGTTTATGACCACCACATCCCTAAAGCCAGATTCCGTGTCCAGGGTAAACATGACGCCGGAGGCTCCCATGTCAGACCTAACCATCTTCTGTATGCCCATAGCTATGCCTACTTTAAAGTGGTCGAACCCAAAAGATTCCCTGTAGGATATGGCCCTGTCTGTGAAAAGGGAGGCAAAACCATTCTTTATGGCTGTGAGGACGTTTTCTGCTCCTACTACGTTTAGGTATGTTTCCTGCTGACCAGCAAAGGAAGCATGTGGGAGATCCTCCGCTGTTGCTGAAGAACGCACAGCTACATCCACTGCAAATGAGCCATACATCTCAGAAAGCTTGTGATAGTACTCTTTAATCATTTCTTCTATTTCGGGAGGAAATTCACCACCTTTTATGAGCTCCCTTACCCGATAACCCCTTTTGGCTAAATCTTCTACATCCTTTACGTTTAAACCTTCCAATTCTTTTCTTATAGCATCTTCAAGGTTGTTGTATCTTAGAAACTCGTAGTAAGCTTCTGACGTCACTACAAAGCCGTATGGTATGTTTATCCCAAGAGGCTTTAGATTCCTTATCATCTCGCCTAAGGAGGCATTCTTACCTCCTACAAGGGCTACATCTTCAATACCTACTTCATCTAACCATACTAAAAACCTTTTCATTCCTATACCTCCTCCTTGTATACTAACTGAGAAAAGTCGGCAAACCTGTTAAAAAGCTTCTTAGCTCTAAAGAGAAGCGCAAGCCTGTTTTCTCTTATATCTTGGTTGGGATCCATGACAAGGACCCTGTCAAAGAACCTGTCTATAGGCTCCTTTAGCCTGCTGAGCTGTAGTATTTCGTGACAGTCTTCTTCCAGAGACTTTACAGTTTCCCACAGCTCTTTTTCTTCTTGCTGTGTTAAGAGTTCTTCCCTCACCGTATCCCCCATCCAGTCCTTTGGGAGTATGCGCACTACTCTTCTATAAGCTGATACTATATCTTTGAATATAGATTCTTCTTTAAGCCGTGCTATCTCTTGGGCATTCTTTATACAACTAAGTGGTTTTAGTAGATTACACACTTCTAAGACAGCTCTAGCTACATCATAACCGTACTTTTCAAGGTAATTCTCAAACCTAGATCTTACAAAGTCTTCGGGTAGAGAAAACTCAGAAAGATCTATGTCAAGCTCAAACTCCTCCACCAAGAGGAAGATCCCGTTTATCGCTCTTCTTATTCCGTATGGGTCCGAACTTCCGCTTGGCTTTTCTCCAACCTTTAGGAGGCTTACCACATGGTCTATCTTATCTGCTAAGGATAACACCAAACCAACTTTAGATCTAGGAAGCTCCTCAGCTTTAGGCAGATACTGTTCGTAGAGGGCAATGGCTACTTCTGGATCCTCTCCTTGCTTTTGAGCGTATACCATGCCCATGTAACCTTGAAGTTCATCGAGCTCCCTGACCATATTGGTAAGAAGGTCAGCTTTGGATAGGTAGGCAGCCCTAAGGCACTTCTGTGTGGTTTCCTGATCCAACTTTAGCTGTTCGCAGAGCTTCTTGGATATTTCCATAAGCCTGTGAGTTTTTTCTAGCATAGTACCTGCCTTAGGATGGAATATCACACCCGAGAGCTTGGGCACGAGATCACTCAGAGGGACTTTAAGGTCCTCCTTGTAGAAGAAAAGGGCATCCTCAAGTCTTGCCTTTACCACCTTCTGGTAACCTTTTACTACTAGACTTTCATCTTTGGGTATATTCCCGCTTACCGCTAAGAAGCGGTTTAGAAGTTTTCCATCTTTTTTCAGACAGAAAAATCTTTGATGGTGTGCAAGGACAGTTACTATCACTTTGTCAGGAAGCTCGAGATACTTTTCATCAAACTCTCCACTCAGGACCACCGGGTACTCTACCAGGTTGGTCACCTCTTCTAATAGACCTTCTGGCTTTTCCAAGTCTGCCCCAAGGGAATAGGCTTCGTACATAAGCTCGGATAGAATAATCTCTAAGCGCTCTTTGTATGAAGGGATGACATAGTTTTCTTTTAGGCTCTGTTCATACTCCCTTGCCTCCTTTAACTCTATCCAGCCTGGGGACAAGAATCTATGACCTTTTGTCTTCCTGTCGGACTTTACCTTTCCAAACTTAATATCTACGATCTCCTCTCCGTAGAGGGCGCATATCCATCTTATAGGTCTTGAAAACCTGAGGTTTGTGGAATCCCATCTCATGGATTTTGGCAGTGGAGCAGAGAGCAACACGCTTTCAAACTCTTCCTGTAGTCTCTCCATAGGCGTCTTACCCTCTACAACCTTTTTTATACCCACGTATAGGTTATCGCCTTTTCTTACCTCTATCAGGTTCTCAATGTTAGCTTGGTTTCTTTCTAAAAAGGCAAGCAGAGCCTTTGTGGGTTTGCCTTCCTCATCGTAAGCTACCTTCTTCGGTGGCCCTACGATCAGCTGTTCTTCCATAGATCTTTCATTAGGAAGGTTTTCTACATAAAGCGCTAGCCTTCTTGGAGTACCATAGACCTTTATGTTTTCACAACCAAGGATTCTTATAAAGCTTTCTTTTAAGTATTCAAGCAGCGGGTTTATTACGCCTGCAGGAAGTTCTTCAGTTCCTATCTCTACAAGAAGGTCCTTCATGCTACCTTCCCGTTAGGAGTAAAGCCTGGGCAAGGTTTGAAAGGTATCCATCCTTTGCTAGATTCTTTACCTCAAGGTAAAGCTTAGGGTCGTTAAGTATCTGAGCCTTTAACAGAAGGGCCGAAGGGTAGTTAAAGTCATCCTTTTGTACGCCTTCAAGGACCTTTAAAGCCTGATCCTTTTTGCCTGACACATATAGTTCAAAAGCAAGCCTTTCCGTGTATAACTTCTTTATTTGAGGATCCTTTACATCCTTCTCTACCTGTTCCAAAACTTTTATCTTGTCTCCGCCTAACTCCTTGTAGGTTACGTAATAAGAAAGGGCTAAGGGTTCAAAGGGTGTGCCTTCAAGTTGCTTTATTAGCTCTTTGGCCTTTTGGTAGTCCTGCTTTTGAAGTGCGTTGTACAGAGCGTACTCTTTATAGGATGCTTCTGCTTGCAGTTGTTTTCTTCTGTCGTTCCAGACTATAAGTAGGAGAAGACCAATGGCGAGGATTACAACGAGACCGATTAGTGTCCAAAGTCTAGCTTTCATGATCCTAAAAAATTATAACTTAGGGTCTTCTAAACAGAAGGTTGAGTAGGAGTGTAAGCAATAGACTCAGTAGTATGGAGGTGGCTATAGGTATGTAAACGGTAAGGCCGTCCTTTTTTATGACTATATCCCCTGGAAGTTTACCTATGAAGGGAATTTTCTCTGAGAGGGTCAAAAGTAGGCCGACCAGTATTAGGAGAGACCCAAACAGTATGAGAAGTTTCCCCATCTCACTCATGCGACCCACCTTTTCCTTTTGTACATTATAAAGGCTATTATCTCCGCCACAGCTCTATAAAACTTTGGAGGGATTTCTTCCCCTACTTCTACCGCAGGGTACATGGCTCTAGCTAATTCCTCCTTTCTTACTACAGGGACCTGACTTTCAGAGGCGATCTGTACTATTTTTTCAGCTACAGAACCTTTACCCTTTGCTACTACTACTGGAGCTCTATCTTTGCCTTGGATGTACCTCAATGCTATAGCTATATGCGTGGGGTTTGTTATCACAACACTCGCCTTAGGAACTTCCTTAAACATCCTACCTCTAGCAAGTTGGCGCATTCTCTTCCTTATGGCGGACTTTATAAGGGGGTCTCCTTCGTGTTGTTTTATCTCCTCCTTTATCTCTTGCTTGCTCATCCTTATCCTTCTCTCATAGTCCCACCTTCTGTAACCGTAATCTAGAAGCGCTAAAAAGACTGCCAGAACACCAAGCACCACCACAACCTTAAATACAAGAAGAATAAAAGCTCTAAGTGAAGTACCTAGATCTTGGACAGAACCTAAGAGAAGGGTATAAATCTCTCCTTTTACTATCATATAAACCACAAGCAAGAAAAGAGTTGCTTTTAGAGTGTTTTTTACCATTTCAAACAGTAGGTTTAGCGAAAATATCCTTTTTATACCTTGAAGTGGGTTAAGCCTTTCCCACTTAAAGCTTAAGGGCTTGAGGGTAAAAATAAAACCGAACTGCGCTACATGTGAAAGAATTACTACTACCAGTGGTATAACAAAAAAGGGTAGTAAGAGTTTAAACACATGTTGAAAACTATAAACTAAAGCCTCTAACACGTTAACATGTGTACTTAAAAGTAGGAGTTTAAACATATCCCCTATGGTGCCTAAGTAAGCAGCTCCTAAAAAGAAGGTAACTATAGAACCTATAAGCAGTAGTACGGATGGTGCTATCTCTGGACTTTTTGCTACGTTTCCCTCTTCTCTTAGTTTTTTACGCCGGTAGGGTGTTGCTCTTTCTGTTCTGTTTTCCTCCGCCACCGATTACCCCCCCAGAAACCTCGTGAAGTTAATTATATACTCCTTCATGTGTGAGGTAATGACCATAACTATCACAGGTAAAGCTATAAGAAGTACCAAGAAGCCTAAAAAGAGTTGGAAAGGCAGACCAACGATGAAGACGTTCATCTGGGGTATAAGCCTGTTGATCACGGCCAGCGTAATATTAAAGATGAGCATGCTGAGGACCAAAGGAATAGCTACCTTTAGAGCAAGGGAAAAACTGGCGTAAAAGAGCTTAAGGATAGCATGTCCGTCTAAAGAGTAAAGTTTAAAACTACCTGGTGGTACAGATTGGAGGCTCTTTAGGAGTGCAAGGTAGACTATGTGAAGACCTCCTATGTTTATGAAGATGATTGTAGCCATGAGACTAAAGTAAAGCCCAAGGATGGTGGTTTGTGGCTGTTGTGGTAGGAAGAGGGTAGCTAAACCCAGACCCATGTTTACACTCATAAGCTCGCCAGCCATGAACACGGCATCCAAGACAAACCTCAGCAGGAGACCAGCCACAAAACCAAGCAAGAACTCATTAAAGCAGTAGATAAAGAACTCAACAGTAGTGTCAAACTTTATGGGTTCCACTCGTTGATAGAAAAAAAGGGACAGCCCTATAGCGCTACCAAGAAAGGCTTTTACTGTGTTAGGGAGGAAACCTGTACCAAACACTGGGACAAATATTAAGAAGGCGAACACTCTTAGGTAAACCAAAAAGAGAGTTAAGAGAGTATTTAGGTCCAAGATCATCTTAAGAGTGCTGGTATGTTAACTATGAGCTCTTTGGCAAAGTCCATAAGCTTAGAAAGCATCCATCCGCCCAGGATAAGAAGAGTCACGTAAACGGCTATTATCTTCGGTATGTACGTAAGGGTCATTTCTTGTATCTGTGTAGCAGACTGGAGTATGCTTATCACGAGCCCAACAAGGAAGGTTACCACCAAAACAGGACCGGCCAAGAGTAAAGCTATCTCCAAGGTCTTGTAACCAAAGGACATAACCATATCGGGCGTCATTGATAACTCCTCACCAAGGACAGCACTACAAGTTCCCAACCGTTTATAAGCACAAAGAGCATCAGTTTAAAGGGTAGCGAGATTATCTGGGGCGGTATCATTATCACACCCATGGATATAAGTATAGATGCCACAACTAGGTCTATTATCAGAAAGGGCAAGAAGAGCAGGAAGACTATCTGGAAGGCTACAGAAATCTCGCTTATCATGAAAGCAGGAACCACCACCCAAAAGGGTACATCCTGAGCGCTCCTTATCTTCTCCTTTTCTTCTTTAGGGATGTTAGATACATCCAAGAAGACTTTGAGGCTTTCCTTTTTGGTGTGTTTGAGCATGAACTCTTTAAGGATGTTGGAAGTCCTTTCCAGGAAAACCTCGTCTGTTATCTGCTTTTTTACGTACGGCTGAAGGGCTTCTTGGTTTATCCTCTCAAAGGTTGGCTTCATCACAAAGAAGGTAAGGAATAAAGCCAGCGAAACTATCACCTGGTTTGGGGGTACCGTTGGAACACCTAGGGCCTGCCTTAAGAGTGAAAGCACTATGACTATTCTTATGAAAGAGGTAGTCATTATGAGTATAGAAGGAGCCAAGGAGAGTACAGTCAGCAATATCAGCAGCTTTATGGAAGTGTCCAATTGGCCTGTACCCACCTTTAGGTCTATGTTCGGAAGGATGTTCTGAGCCAACGCTAAGTTTGTAAAACTAAGTAGAAGAATCAACATCATCTTTGTAGACCAAGAAGGTGTACCTCTCGGTTACTATCATCACATGTAGCTTTCCCTTTATCTCCAACACAAGAAGGTTAATACCCTTAGAAAGTGGTAGAAGCTTCTTTATCCTGAAATCTTCATTGTCTACGTATCGTATTCTGAACTTCTCCAATAGCTTTGGCAGGAATGCAGAGATGAGGAGTATAAGGACGATGACTATACCCAAAGCTAGTAAGACTCTTACAAGCTCTATAAAAAAGTTGCTCATATTCCTTGTACCACGAACTCGGTAAAGTAGACATTCCTGACGCCACCTTCCACTAAGATAGTGTTTATGCGCCTTATGAGTTCGAGTCTTAGGCTCTCTCTACCCTCAGGGCTTTTCACAAAGGTTGATGTTTTGCTACTAAGGACATCTATCACCGCGTCCTTGATTATAGGGAGTCTCTTTTCAACTTCAAGCCTCGTCTTTTCGTCAGACAATTCGAGGGTTATGGACACCTTTGCGTAAACATCGGCGTTTTTATCTGCCAGGTTTACCACGAAAGAACCTAGGTCAAACATCACTCCCACCTGATTGGGAAGTGTCTGTTCGCTCTTTTCCTTCTTCTGATACGTAGAGAACCACAGGTAAGCACCGCCACCAGCAATTATGGCAAGGGTTAGGGGTACAAGCAAGAAAATAAGCCTCTTCTTACTTCCCCCTTTTTGCTCTTCTTTCTTCTCAACTTCCTCTGCCATGTCCGTTAAGAATTATACAATAGGCGTTTATAATCAATATGGAGAGATATGAGGATCATCCTGCTGGACATAGAAGGTACGGTGGCCCCCATATCCTACGTGAAGGATGTTATGTTTCCCTACTCAAGGGAAAGGTTAGAGGGATTCCTTAAAGAGCATTGGAACGATGAAGATGTAAGGCAGATCTGGAAGGAGTTAGAAGCAAGGGTAGGAAGAAGTCTAGACTTCGAAGAAGGGGTAAAACTTCTAAAAGAATGGATAGATAAGGACCTTAAGGAGAAGCCTCTTAAGGACCTGCAGGGTCTTATCTGGGAAGAGGGCTTTCTAAAGGGAGAGTTGGTTGCACCTATATACGAGGATGCTTATAGGAAGGTGCTAGAGTGGTACAAAGAGGGTAAAAAACTCTACATTTATTCTTCTGGTTCTGTAAAGGCTCAAAAGCTTTTCTTCTCACACACCAACTATGGAGATCTTTTGCAGTTCTTTTCTGGTCACTTTGATACGTCCGTGGGTAGTAAGAAGGATCCAGAGTCTTACAGGAGGATTTCTCAAACTATAGGTGTTGGACCTGAAGAGGTTTACTTTTTCTCTGATTCTGAAGAGGAGTTGGATGCGGCAAGGTTGGCAGGTATGAACACTGTGAGAGTAGTAAGGGAAGGAGAAGTCCTATCAAAGCATAAGATAATAAGAAGTTTTGATCAAGTATAATTGTTGTTAGTATGAAGGGGTATTTGGTAGTTCTGATAACTGTACCTCAGGATAAGGCCTTGGATGTAACCAGACACATAGTGGACAACCGACTTGGTGCCTGTGTAAACATAGTCCCTGAGGTAAGATCCCTTTACTGGTGGAAGGGTAAGGTAGAGGACGACAGGGAAAGCCTTCTGGTGGTTAAAACTTCCATGCAGGTATTTCCAAAGCTAGTGGAAGAAGTCAAAAAGGTACATCCCTACACGGTACCTGAGATAATAGCACTTCCTATAGTAGCTGGCAACGAGGACTACCTTAGGTGGATAGACGACTCTCTTGGACTATCTGAAGGAAGTTCCTAAGTATATCCAGACCTACCTCTGATAGTACAGACTCGGGGTGGAACTGGACCCCAAACACAGGATACTCCACGTGGGCTATACCCATAATCTCTCCGTCTTCTGACTCTGCAGTTATCTTAAGCTCCGCGGGTAGGCTTTCCCTATCTATCACGAGCGAATGATACCTAACCGCAGTGAAGGGGTTTTTGATACCTTTGAATATACCTTCTCCTGTATGGTATATGAGAGATGTTTTTCCATGCATTAGCCTTTTAGCCCTCACTATCCTGGCTCCAAAGGCATAACCTATGGCCTGATGTCCCAGGCATACGCCTAGTATAGGATACTCGGTGTAATACCTTTTTATCACTTCTACAGACACGCCAGCTTCCTTTGGTGTGCATGGGCCTGGAGAAATGACTATGGCATCCACACCAAAACTCTTTACATCCTGAACTTCTATCTCGTCGTTCCTCTTTACCAGGACTTGGGCACCAAGCATGTAGAAGTACTGCACCAAGTTGTAGGTAAAGGAGTCGTAGTTATCTATCATCAATATCTTCATGGTCTTCAAAGAAGCTTCTCAAGAGCAAACTTTATCCTTCTTATTCCTTCTGCTATATCTTCTTCGGAAAGGCAGTAAGAAAGCCTTAGATAACCCTCAGCCCCGAAGGCTGAACCTGGGACGCCGGCTACCTTACCTACCTCCAAAAGATACTCGGCTAACTTAAGATCGTTTCCAAGCTTTGTTGAGTAGTAGGAGAGGTTGGGGAATATGTAAAAGGCTCCCTTTGGCTTTACCACACTTACGTGGGGAATTTCCCTTAAAAGCTCATAGGCTAAATTTCTCCTCCTTTCAAAGGTGGACCTCATCCTTTCAACGAAGGCTTTGCCTTCTGGGTTCCTAAGAGCCTCGAGGGCTCCCCATTGGGCAAAGCTTGTAGCATTGGACACACTCTGGCTGTTTAGATCTGCTATGACCTTGGCGTATCTCTCTGGGCAAGCCACGTATCCTACTCTCCAACCTGTCATGGAAAAACTCTTGGAAAAAGCGTTTACAGTAAAAGTTATACTTCTTACCTCCTGTGAGAGGCTTGCAGGGCTTAAAAACTCCTCTCCATCGTACACAAAGGCTTCGTAACACTCGTCGGATATTATGAATATATTCTTTTCTACGCAAAGTTCGGCTATTTTCTGCAACTCTTCCTTTGGCACTACGGCACCAGTAGGGTTGGAAGGGGAGTTAAGGACTAGAACTTTCGTCTTTGGTGTTATGTATTTCTTTAGCTTTTCAACCGTAAGCACAAAGCCTTCCTTTTCGTCTAGGTTGACTATTACAGGCTTTGCACCGAATAGTAGAATCTGTTCTGGGTAGGTGACCCAGTAAGGGGCTGGTAAGAGAACCTCATCACCCTCTTCGAGCAATGCCATGAAGGTTAAAAACAGCGCCATTTTAGCGCCAGCGGTAACCACTATTTCAGAAGGGTTGTAGTGAATCTTGTTTTCCTTTAGGAGCTTTTCAGAGAGAGCCTCCCTTAGGGGTAGTATACCTGCAGAGGGTGTGTACTTGGTTTTACCTTCCTTTAGGGCTTTTATGCATGCCTCTTTTATGAACTCTGGGGTATCAAAGTCTGGCTCTCCAGCACCAAAACCTACGATATCTTCCCCTTTAGCCTTAAGCTGGTTTATCTTGGCACTCAAAGCCAAAGTTGGAGCAGGTTTTATATGTGAAACCCTCTTAGAAAGCATGGAGAACATTATAATAGTCTACACATCATGCAGGACTATGCTTTATACGGTCTTACAGAGGAAGAATACAGGAGAGTTTTAGAAGAGTTAGGAAGGGAGCCAAACCACGTAGAGCTTGGAATAATAGGGGCTCTTTGGTCGGAGCACTGTTCCTATAAGTCCTCTAGGAACCTCCTTAAGGTCTTTCCTACCAAAGCCCCTTGGGTGGTTCAGGGCCCTGGTGAAAATGCCGGAGTCGTAGCTTTTGATGAGGATGTTTGGATAGCTTTCAAGGTGGAAAGTCATAACCACCCTTCCTTCATAGAACCCTTCCACGGTGCAGCTACTGGTGTGGGTGGCATCATAAGGGACATACTCTCGATGGGTGCAAGACCTATAGCCCTCATGGACTCTCTCAGGTTTGGTTATCCTTTAGACTCTAGGACAAAGCACATAGTGAGGGGAGTGGTAAAGGGAATAAGCAGCTACGGAAACTCCATAGGAGTCCCCACGGTGGGCGGAGAAACATACTTCGAGGAGTGCTACAAGACTAACCCTTTGGTTAACGTCTTCTGTTTGGGCATAATGCCCGCAGGAAGGATGCTTAGGGCAAGAGGAACAAAGACTGGTCAAAGGCTTATCCTAATAGGTTCGGCTACAGGTAGGGATGGCATACATGGGGCTGTAATGGCCTCTGGTGAGTTTAGTGATGATGCAGAGTCCAAAAGGGTTAACATCCAGATTGGAGATCCATACTTTGGAAAGAAACTTGTGGAGGCCATTCTCGAGCTAGTGGAGAGGGACCTGCTGGTAGGGCTCCAAGACCTTGGAGCTGCAGGCCTTGCCGGTGCTGCTTCCGAACTTGCCAGTAAATCCCAGATGGGAGTGGTACTCTTCTTGGATAAGGTACCCCTACGTGAAGAGGGTATGACTCCCTTTGAGATAGTCCTTTCCGAAAGCCAGGAAAGGATGCTTTTAGTGGTTGAAAAGGAGAAGGTAGAGGATGTGCTAAACCTTTCCAAAGAGTACCATCTGGAGGCTGCACAGGTGGGAGAGCTCACAGAAGATGGTATCTTTAGAGCTTACTATGGAGAACAGCTAGTTGCCGAGCTGCCTGTCAGCCTTATAGTGGAAAAAGCTCCAAGGTACAACAGACCAAGACAGCAACCTGAATACCTTGAAAAGGTTTGGACCTTTGACCAATCAAAGCTTCCAGCCGTAGACTTAAGAGAAGCCCTATATAAGCTCCTAAGTAGTCCGAACCTATGCTCCAAGGAGTGGATATACACCCAGTATGACTACCAGGTGGGTACAAACACGGTTCTAAAGCCCGGTGGAGATGCTTCAATCCTCAGGATAAAGTGGGTGGTAAAGCCTGAGGTAAAAAGTGACAAGCTCTTGGCTATAACCTCAGAAGGCAATGGAAGAATGCTATACCTGGATCCTTATGAGGGTGCCAAGTACTCAGTGGCAGAAGCCTTTAGGAACCTAGCGTGCGTAGGAGCTAAACCCTTAGCCATAACTGATTGCCTCAACTTTGGGAATCCAGAAAGACCTCAGATAATGTGGCAGTTGGAGATGGCTGTTAATGGTATGGCAGAAGCCTGCAAGTTCTTTGGTGTACCCGTTGTAAGCGGTAACGTATCCCTCTATAACGAGACTGTAGAAGAGAACGAAGCAAGGAACGTGTACCCAACACCCATATTAATGGCTGTAGGAAGGATAGACGGCAAGTACGTGGACCACAAGTTTAAAGAGGAAGGGCACCTTATCTTTCTCATCGGAGACATAAGGAGGGAATTCTCTGTAGCTGGAAGCGAGTACCTAAAGGTTGTACACTCTCAGGTGGCCGGCAAAGTGCCCAGGGTAGACTTGGAGAAGGAAAGGAAACTACATGAACTCCTTTACAGACTCATAAACGAGGGGATAGTATTCTCAGCCCATGACGTCTCCTTAGGTGGCCTTATGTTTACCTTGCTTGAGTGCCTCTTTGGAACACCTTTCGGAGCAGAGATAAAGCTCTACACAGAGGAACGGTTGGACTTCTTCTTCTTCTCGGAGAACCCCACTCTGGTGGTGGTAAGCACGGATAGCGACAGGGCAGACCTTCTTAAGGATATGGTGGAGCAGTCTGGTTTGGATTGGATGTACCTAGGTAAAGTAACCGAAGAACCAAAGCTTGTGATAAAGAACGTGGACGAAAAGGTACTGGAGGAAGATGTAAGACATCTGGAGGAAGAATGGAAGCTTTGCTTAGAAAGAGTGCTTTCCTTTACTGGTTGATCGTCTCCCTAGTGGTCTTGATTGACCTATTTACAAAGAATCTAGCAGAGGCATTCTTACAGTATGGTGATATTACGCTTTTGCCCTTTCTGCATCTTGTACTCGTTCACAATAAAGGGGTGGCCTTCGGATTCTTATCAGAAGCACCAGACAGCATAAGGTTACCCGTACTCATCCTAACGCCCTTGATAGCCACCACTTTGACCTTTTTCTACGCTTTGAAAAACCCCTCTCCCTTCAACTCCATTGTTATGGGTATGATAGGAGGCGGGGCAATCGGTAACTTCTACGATAGACTCTTCTTAGGTTACGTAAGAGATTTTATATACGTAAGCTATAAAGGCTTAGCCTGGCCCGCTTTTAACGTAGCGGACGCAAGCATAAGCCTCGCCATGGCCCTTTTGCTTATAAGATGGCTTCTGAAAGGTCAGTGATGGTGATGTTCTTCCATCTTGCCTATACCCTTCTTTAAGGGTGCATTTACCTTTACCTGGCCTGACTTTTCAAACTGTAGGACCAGTTCCACTTGCTGACCTTCCTTAGTGGGTTTTTTCAGATCTATTAGCATTATGTGGTATCCACCAGGCTTTAACTCTACCTTCTTCCCAGCCGGTATCTCTATGTACTTTACCCTTCTCATCTTTCCCCCTACAGTCTCGTGAATTTCTGCAACCTTCGATATGTCACTCTTTGCACCTATCAATTTATCAGGTTCGTTTCCTTGGTTTTCAATCACCATGTAGGCTGCGCTAGAACGAGAGTTGGGTGGAACCTCTCTTACCCAGGCATCTTTTACCTCTATCTTGGGCTGGGCCAGAGCAACACCTAGCAGAATTAGACTTGGTAGGAATCTTCTCATTTTAAACCTCCTTGAGTAAATTATAATAACTGTATAAACAAATTATAATGTACTTCAACTGAGAGAGAGGTAAAGATTCAGTTACATCCTTGTGAAAAATTTCTTAATGTGGCACATCGCGAAATGTCTGAACTCTAAGCTTTTAGTTAATATTCCTGGTGGGCAAAACAGTATGGTAAAGAATTGCTTCAGATACAACATCACCATGCACACATGGTGTCATGTATGGCGGAAAGGGGTGTGGGTGTAGGTCAAAGGGTTCTTGGCATCGTGTGGGATGGAACCGGCTATGGAGTGGACGGTACCCTCTGGGGTGGGGAGTTTTTAGTAGGAGGATATACGGATTTTGAAAGAGTTTACTCTTTCAAGGAGTTTAGGCTTTTAGGTGGAGAGAGGGCTATAAAGGAACCATACCGTGTGGCTTTCTCGTTGTTGTACAGCATGTATGGAAGGCAAGCTCTAAAGTTCTTTGATTTCCTGGAAGATAAGGAACTTGCCATGTTGGAAAGACTTTACATCTCTGGCTATAACTCTCCTTACTCTTCTTCCGTTGGTAGGCTGTTTGACGGGATTGCTTCCATCCTCGGTTTGGTGCATAGGGTATCTTACGAAGGGCAAGCAGCTATGATGCTTGAAAGCATGTATGACTATACGGTAAAAGAGACTTATCCTTTTGATGTAATAGATGGGAAGGTCCTCTGGGAAGGCATAGTGGAGGGTGTTTTAAAGGATAAGAAGAAACCCTCTGTAGCGGTAAGCAGGTTTATCAACACACTAGCGGAGGTTTGTCTTTACGTATCCAAAGAGGTAGGCATCCCTACCATATGTCTCTCAGGAGGAGTTATGCAAAACGACCCCTTGGTGCATAAGATCAGGGAAAAACTTAAAGGCTTTGAAATCCTGCAACACCAAACGGTCCCACCTAACGATGGTGGCATTTCCTTAGGACAGGCAGTCTTTGGTGGTCTGTTATGAGCCGGGCGGGATTCGAACCCGCGACCCACGGATTAAAAGTCCGTTGCTCTACCAGACTGAGCTACCGGCTCTATGAAAGAAATATTATAGCTCAGTCTTTTAGCTTTTCAAAGCCCTTACCTTTTAGAAGTCTTTGTCTTGCTCTAGCTATGGCAAGGTCTCCTTCTGGCACGTCTTTGTTTATAACAGACCCACCTGCTATGTAAGCGTAGTCACCCACCTTTATAGGAGCTATAAGCAAGGAGTTACTTCCTATAAAGGCATACTTACCTACGAAGCTCTTGTGCTTTTTCTTTCCGTCAAAGTTAGCAAACACAACGCCAGCACCTATGTTAGCTCCTTCCTCTATTGTGGCATCCCCTATGTACGCAAGATGTTTAGCTTTTACTCCCTCACCTATATAAGAGCTCTTAACCTCTACAAAGCATCCTATCTGTGCCGAACTTTTTATGGTAGTCCCGTCCCTCAAGTACGCAAAGGGGCCTATAGAAGCGTAACCCTCCACCGTAGAGTTCTTTATTACTGAGTAGGGTTCTACTACAGCTCCCTCTCCTATTTGGGAGCTTTCTATGTATGCGCCTTTGCCTATCTTGGCGCCTTTGCCTATGCGAGAGCTACCCTTTATGGTCACCGATGGTTCTATTTCTACATCACCTTCAAGGATAACATCCGGCTCTATGTAGACCGTTTCAGGTTGATGAATAGTATTTCCTTCTTTTGCCAAACGTTGCAATATCCTGAGCCTTAGGACGTTTTCTGCTATCGCGAGCTCCCACCTGTCGTTAACCCCCATGGCTTCTACAGGTTCTTCTGCCATGAAGCTCCTAATCTTGTAACCCTTTTGATACATAAGGTCTATCACCTGTGTGAGGTACAGCTCTCCACTGACTGGACTATGTTTTACCTGGAAGATGGTTTCAAGAAGCTTGGCACAGTCAAAGATGTAAACGCCTCCGTTTATCTCGTTTATCTTCTTCTCTTCAAAGGTGGCATCTTTCTCCTCTACTATCTTCATCACGTAACCTTCTTGATCCTTTACAACCCTTCCATACCCTGTAGGGTCGGGTAAAAAGGCAGACAGTAGAGTGCAGGCAAGCTTTACACCTTCGTACTCCTCAACCATATGCATGAATCTGATCATCTGCCTTATGGTCTCTGCTTTTACCATAGGAGCGTCACCGTTTATTACAAGAAGTTGTCCATCGTCTGCCCTCCAGAAGTCTATGGCCGAGAGCACTGCATCCGCTGTTCCGCCTTTGGGATTCTTCTGTTCAAAGAATCGTAATCCTTCGTCTTTGAAATATTCCATTACCTGTTCTTTACAGTAACCTACAACCATACCTATATCCCTTATGCCTGCATCCTTAAGGGTTTTCACTACGTACCATACCATGGGCTTACCCAGTATAGGATGCATCACCTTAGGTTTTTGGCTTTTGAACCTTGTCCCAAGACCTGCTGCCAGTATTAGAGCCTTCATTAGCTTTCCTCCAGTCTATCTAATATCCTAATGCTGGCATCCGGTTTGCAAAAGGTCTTCATCCTTTCAGAAAAGGACTCTCTGTCTATCAAGAGCTTTTCAAGCATTTGGATCACATCTTTAGGCTTAGCCTTTTCCTCTCGGAGCACAAAAGCTCCTCCAAGCTCTTCCAACTCCTTAGCATTATAATACTGATGGTCCATAGCAGCATGCGGGTATGGTATGAAGAGGGAAGGTACTCCAAAGAGGGAAAGCTCGCACACGCTGCCGGCACCAGATCTAGATAAGGCTACAGAACAAGCTCTGTACAGAAGTCCCATGTCCTCATAGAAGGGAAAGACCAAAACCCTTAACTTTTTTTCAGAGTAAAGATCTTTGATCCTTTGGTAGTCTCTATACCCTGTTATGTGTATACCCTGCCACCCTGTTTTTAGGAAAACTTCTGCAGCCACCTCGTTCAGAAAGGACGAGCCTTGACTACCTCCCATCACCAGCAGTACAGGATATTCCTCATTAAGCCCAAGCTTTTTAAGAGCCTCATCTCTGCTCATATTCAAACTCTTTAAGAGACTTTCCCTTATAGGTAGTCCTGTCCTTTCTACTCTATCCTTAGGGAAGAATTTTCTGCTGTGTTCAAAGGTTATAAAGATCTTTTTGGCAAACCTGCTTAAAAGTTGGTTTGTCTTGCTGGGTACAGAGTTTTGTTCATGTAAAAAGAGGGGCATTTTCTTTAGAATGCTGGTAAGCCCTAGGGGTAGGCTTGCATAGCCACCGAAGACCAGAGCCTTTGCTGGACCTTTAACAAACTTGAAGGTGTCCATAAGTGCCTTCGATAGGTAAAACAGGGACTTGATCTTTTGTAGAGGGTTCAAACCAACAAAAGGATACACATCCAAAAACAGCCTCTGGCAGTTTATAAGGTGTTGCATCTTATTCTCTATTCCTCTTTTTGCTCCTACGTAAAAAACGTTATGTTTTTTCTTTATGGCTTCTTCCATAAGTGCCAGGGCTGGGAAGAAATGGCCACCTGTACCACCACCAGATACGTAAAGCTTCATCCTAAAAGTTCCTTTATCTTCTTAAGGTCTTCTACAAACTCCTTCTCGGCGTGTGGATTTCTTAGTATGTAAGCGGGATGGTAAGTGAGCAGGACCTTTATCTTAGGATTGAAAGGGTACTGGAAGACCTGTCCCCTGTACTTGGTTATGGGATAGCTTTTGCCCATAATTCCTTCCAAGGCAGTTGACCCTAAGCATACTATAAGTTTTGGATTGATAATCTCAATCTCCTTCTTAAGGTAGCCTACACAGCTAGCTATTTCTTCTTTAGTGGGTTTTCTGTTGTTAGGGGGTCTGGATTTTACCACGTTGGTGATGTAAACGTCCTCCCTCTTTAGACCTACTTCTTGAAGCTTTCGGTTTAGATACTGTCCTGCCTTTCCTACAAAGGGTCTTTTTAGCTTGTCCTCTTCTTCTCCTGGAGCTTCTCCTACGAACACAACCGGTGAGTCTGGATTACCTTCCCCGAAAACATAGCCGCTTGAACCTTCAAACTTAGGGCACTTTCCCTCTGTCTCTATCCTTCTGTAGAGTTCTTCAAGGAGCTTTTTCTTTGAGTCCGTCTGAGGCTTTTCTAGATTTTCTGTCTGTCTGTGCTGTTCCTGCCTAGGCTGTCTGTATACCTGAGAGCTTTCCAAAAAGATAACATCAAAGCCAATAGCCTTTAAAGCCCTGAGAGTTGCTTCTAGTCTTGTATCCATGAGGGTAACAGTTGAGAAAAGTTTTCGAAGAAGGCTAGAAAGGCAGACTTATCAAGTACTATGTAGAGCTTTCCCTTCTTCCTTCCGATTATTACACCTTTTGTGGATGGGTTTATGGAAAAGAGGCTTAGGTTAACAGCCGTCTCGGCTGGAAGAATCCTCTCATCAAGGTCCACATACTTTGTGGTGATCACCACATTAGCCTTTTCCTCGCCGGAAAGTTTATGACCCTTGCTTTCTACTATGCCCGAGAACTCCGAAAGCTCTTCATCTAGAAACATGTTAAGGCTCTCCATCCTCCAGTCGCTTTTACCACCCTTTTTCTCCAGCAGCTTTATCTCCTCTATCACCATGCTGTCGTCTAGGCCCTTACACATGTCGTATATGCAGAGTAGAGATACGCTAACAGCTGTAAGAGCTTCCATCTCGTAACCAGTCCTGGCAACACCTTTTACGAAGGAAAAGACTTCTATAGAGTCTTCGTTAATCTTTAGATCTACCTCCACGTGGTCTATGCTAAGTGGATGGCAAAAGGGTAAAAGCTGGTGGGTATGCTTTGACGCCATTATACCAGCCAGCTTGCTTGCTGAAAGCACATCCCCTTTGGGTACTTGACCTTGGATTATCTTCTGTACAGTCTGGGTTTTTAACCTTATCCTTCCGTAAGCCCTGGCTATCCTTAGAGTAGGGGGCTTATTGCTGACGTCTACTGTTCTCATAGTAATTCATATACTAAGTGTGGTAGTATACCCAGGAGAAGCACCAACAGACCGCAGACAGTAAGGACAAAGGATTCGCCAGCTGAAAGTCTAAAGCTGTGCATCTTTTGACCTTCTTCTTTCATGTACATGTAAACGACCACCTTCAGGTAGTACCCTGCAGATATCACGCTGGCCACAGCGAAGATCAAGGCAAGCCACATAAGGTTTACGTTTGCAAGACCCATAAACAGTGAAAGCTTTCCTACGAAAAGAGCCATGGGGGGTATGCCTATAAGTGCCATCAAGAAAAGGGTAAGTAATGCTGCCAGGATAGGTCTTTTCCTACCAAGGCCCACGTAATCCAAAAAGTGATGGGAGAAATTCTCCTGCTTTTCTAAGGTAGCTAAAACGGTGAAGGCTCCCAAGGTGGCAAAGCTGTAAACTATTACGTAGAAAAGCAGGGCTTTCTGCAGCATAGGATCTTTTACTGTAAGGCCGGTTAAAAAGTATCCTGCATGGGCTATAGAGGAATAAGCCAGAAGTCTCTTTACAGAATTCTGCGCATAAGCTGTAAAGTTTGCGTAAAGCATGGAAAGCATGGAAAGGATGACCACCACTGACATCCATATCTTTACGTGGGATGTGTAGGAGAGGAGCTTTACCAAGAAGAAGTAGACGGCAAGCTTAGGAACTGTTGCCATAAAACCCGTTACTGGAGTGGGAGCCGATTCATAAGCGTCCGGAGTCCAAAAGTGGAAGGGAACGGCGGATATCTTAAGAGCTAGCGCCGATAGAAGCAAAAAGGTAGCCAACGTGAAAAAACTGTTCTCCTGTGTGTAATTTGTAAGATAAAGGCTACCTGTTGCACCGTAGTAGAAGGCGCTACCAAGAGCAAAGAGAGACGTACCGGTAGCACCCATCACTAAGTATTTGTAAGCACCCTCTTTAGAAGGATAATCTCCCCTGAAGGTCCCCGTAAGTATATACAGGGTTATGGAAGAAAGCTCCAAAGATAGAAAGGTTAGACCCAGATTGTTGGACGAAACTAGTATGGAAAGACCCAGGGAAGCCATAAGGGTCAGGTAAGAAACCTCTCCATAAAGGGATCCTTTCTCCTCGTAGTAGGCATACATAGAGAACAGTGCTAAAGCTGTCAAGATGTATATAAAAAGCTTCGCAGTCGGATATGTGGTAAAAAGGCCGTAAAAGGTATCAGCAGGATGAGGAGCAAAGTACAGAGACACAGCCGCCATTAAGGCCACTATGCCACCCAGAACGTAAAGGACTCTTTTCCTTTCCAGGAAGAGTTCCAAAAGGAAGAGAAGAAGAGCACCTACAAGCAGTACAGTTTCTGGAAGGAAAGCCATACTTTAACCTCCAAGTACCATCTTTGTAGTGTGCTCCATAAGCTTTACAAAGGGGAAGGGATATACGCCCAGTAAGAAAGCTGCAGCTATTACAAGAAGGAAAGAGAGCATATGGTGTACTTCCAGGTCTTTAAGGTGGCTCCACTTTTCTCTTCTGTAATCGGATATGGTTTCTTCTTCAAGCATAACCCTTTTGTACATGTACAGAAAGTAAGCAGCGCTTAGGACTACACCAGAACCAGCCACAAAAGCCCATACGGGGAAGCTTTTAAAGGTTCCAAGGAGGATTAGGAACTCTGCCACAAAGCCAGAAAGACCAGGGAAGCCTATGCCAGCAAGACCTGATATCATGAAAAAGATGGCAAGGTTTGGAAGGTATCTAGCTAAACCACCAAGGTCATCCATATGGTAGGAATGTATACGGTCGTATATAAAGCCGGCTGACATAAACAGGGCTGCAGAAGAAAGACCGTGGGCAACCATCATATATACGGCACCATTGAGAGCGTTGTGGTCCATGGCAAAGGTGCCCAGGGTAACCATACCCATGTGACTTATGGAGGAGTAGGCTATCAGCTTCTTTATGTGTGTTTGGGCTATGGCCATCATGGCGGCGTATATGATGGCTATCACACTGAGTAAGAATACAAGGGGTATAAAGTACTTGCTTGCCTCTGGAAACATGGGTAAGGAGTACCTTACAAAGCCATATGTACCCATCTTAAGGAGGACTGCTGCCAGGATCACAGAACCGGCTGTGGGTGCTTCCACGTGTGCGTCTGGGAGCCACGTATGGAAGGGCCACATGGGTACCTTAACCGCAAAGCCTATACCAAAAAGCAAGAAGAGTACCACTTCGAGCCAGAAGGGACGCATAAGGTTCTTATGGAAGAAGTAGTCAAAGCTTACCTGACCAGAGGTGATGTAGCCATAAACCACCAAAGTGGCTATGCCCAAAAGCAGGAATATGCTACCAAAGAAGGTATAAATGAAGAACTTGTTTGCTGCGTAGACTTTATTGTCGTGTCCCCACAGACCTATGATGAAGTACATGGGTATGAGCATAGCCTCCCAGAAGAGGTAAAACAGGAAAAGGTCAAGGGCTGAGAACACACCCAAGCATGCTGTTTCAAGTATCAAAAACAGAGCTATGTACAGGTTTGGTCTGTCTTCTATCCTTATAGACCATATAAAGGCCACCAAAAACATGAGGGCAGTCAAGACCAACAGCGCCATACCCATACCATCAAGTCCCACATGGTAGGAAATACCTAAGGATGGTATCCAGTTCAGTCTAAAGACATGCTGGAAACCTTCCTTGTTCCAGTCAAACTTTAAAAACAGGTCTAGGGTAATCAAAAAGACGAGAGCTGAAACTCCTGTAGCAAGCCACTTAGAAAAAGTTTCATTCCTAACTAGGAGTACTACTATCCCCGCCAGGAGTGGTAGAAATATAGCCAAGCTAAGCTCCATCCTTTACCCTCCAAAGATTATTAGAAGTAACAGTAGTGCCAAACCAACAGCCATAAAGAGCATGTAAGTGTTTATCTTTCCAGATTGGACTAGCTTAAAGGTATGCCCAAGGTTTGAGACAATATGGTAAAGACCGTTTACGACTCCATCTATAAAAAGTTTGTCACCTACTTGGTAAAGGAGTTTGGAGTACATCATATAACCTGCGGCCAGCACTTTGTGGTAGAGTTTTTCTGTGAAGAACTGTTCTTTTAATGTAGTGTGTAAGGGCTTAAGGGCTTGGTAGAGTTTTTCAGGGTCTGGGCTTTTCCTGACAAAAACCATGTAGGCCAACGCTATACCAGTTAAAGCTACAAAGGTGGAGATAAGGGCTATGTTTAGGTGAAGCTCCTCTTTATGACCA